>CAZZVQ010000003.1:0-65263 GCA_964657565.1 uncultured Acetobacteraceae bacterium | reverse complement strand
ATACTTCTTAAAGATTTCCTAAGCTCTTCGAAGAGGAACGGATTGGGCTAAATCAGCTGTTACCCACAGCTGCTACACCACCACCTGGGACACGGCCAAGGCAGGCCAGAACGCACGAACGGTGTGGAATGTACAGATAAGCGGACAGAGCTGGAACACGGACACATCAAAGCTCAAGCGGGCCGGGCATTTCGGATAATCCGCGAGCGAGCCGGTGCGGAGCCGGAATAACGTGGCGATGTTCGATCCGCCCACCCAGCACCATGAATTGGTGCGTCACTATACGTTGTCGGAGGCCGACCTCGCGCCGATCCGGCGGTGCCGGGGCGATCACAACCGCCTCGGTCATGCGCTGATGCTCTGCTACTTGCGCCATCCTGGCCGCCCGCTCCGCGCCGGCGAGCGGCCCCCGGAACCGCTGCTGGCATTCGTCGCTGAACAGATCGATGTTCTGCCAGAGACGGTCGATACCTATCTCGCCGCCGAACGGAACCGCGTGTGCCATTCCGCCGAGGTGCAGAACAGGCTGCGGCTGCGTCCGTTCGGGACGCGCCCGGCAGCTTTGTTGTCGACCTGGCTGTTGCCTTACGCCGTCGAGGACGACCGGTTGGTTCATTTGGCCGGGCTGGTCCTGGAAGAATGTCGGCGTCGTCATCTGTCGCCGCTCGGCTGGGAGCATGTGAACCTGACGGGCGACTACGTCTGGGGCACCGCATACGGCATGTCGGAAAACAATGACGGATTGCGGCAACTCAGGGCAACGCCAGAGCCCATCCGCAAGGCCGCATGACGTTCTACTTATGTCCGCCTATCTATACTTCCGCGCGTTTCGTGCGTTTTGGCCATGGTGGACTCCTGACGGTTCAGGACCATGGCCGGCACGACCACGCCGCCAAAGGGCAGCTCGGCGCGACAGGCAGGAACAGACTTAGCTAGACGTTCCGACTGGATACAGGTTGTAGATCTCACAGACCACCTGGTGCAGCTCACGAGCGCCGCGTAACCGCTCCTGCCAAGCAGCCTCACCGACCGCTATTCCATCGACGAGGTAAGTATTGGGTTTCGTGCTGAACCGTGTTCCGGCAACGACGATCTCCGGCGAGGAGCCAGCAATGCTGTTCGATACTGACTTATCTTGGGTCAACAATAACTTACTCCTTTCCGCTCTCCATTGATCGCAACCATAGGTGGCAGAGGTCTGAATCTCGCTCAAGCTCGCAGTGTTAATTTGCCGATAACGCTTGAGTGATGCGCAATTTATTATGCTGCAATGCAACCAAAGTTGAAACTTTATGCGTCGTTGGACGAGGCCTAACGGCAACCAGATCATGGCGCGTTGGTGGTGCCGGGCCGATCTGCCCGAAGGCACAGCGTCCCGCATTGCTCGCCAGCGAGATAGCTTACGGCCTGGTCGGCAGGGTCCACAGAGGTAGCATGACCCCTGCTCGCTGAGCAGGGCCCGTCAGCGCTGTTCCGACCGTACCGGCGCGACGCGCTGTGACGCTTCCGACAACCCCTTCGCGGCGATCAGCAGGCGACAGCACAACCGTGGTGGACGCCTGAGGCTCAGGACCCTGGCGGTACAACCAAGCCGCCAGGGCAGCTCGGCGGGACCGGCGCGGCCGAGCGAATCAAGTCGACGAGTGCAGTCGAGCCGGCGACGTCGCCAGCCAGGGAGACATCGAGCTCAGTCAGGCGTCGCGTGTTCCCCCCGCCTTGGCACAGCACGGTGACGCGTGACGCTGCTCCCGGGCCGAACGCTTGATCAAACGCTGCGCCGATCGCGGCCGCGGACAATGGCCGCCCGAGATTGGTGGCAAAGGCCGCCGGCACGGAGGACGCATTGACCTGCTGGGCCAATTCGGCGGCTCGATTGAAGTAGGCGTCTGCCGGTAGGCCCGAGCAGGTACCATGCACGATCCATTCATGCCGTTGCAGGCCGGACTGCACGCCCGGCATGACCGCCGCCAGCCGACGCTTGGTGTCGGGGCGCATGTCTGGCTCGGGGAGGCGGTCCCAGGCGTGAGCCTTGTCGGCCCGCACGAGGGAGGGGTCGACGTTGCAATAGGCTCGACCACGCGGCTGTGGCCACAGACCGTGCAAGCTCAACGACCGGGCCGACACATCGTGGCACTCGGGCTTGTCACTGCGGCCGCTACAGAAGGCGGGCTCCCAGCTCAGCGCGAGAACATAGCTTGCCTTCGTCGAGGCAGACGGGGCCGCTTGCGTATCCGCCGCGCCGCATTGGATATCGACCCAGCGCCGGCTGCCATCGACGATGATCTGCAGGGAGGTGGCGTCGGGCTTGTTCTTGCCGACGAGCGGATAGGAATGGCCGGGCTGCACCGACGTGCCGCTAGAGTTCGAATTGTTCCGGATCGACTGCGTCGCGGGGCATGCCTGCTTGGCCGTGAACGAGCCCGTCACCGGGACTTGGCCGTAGGCGAGCACGGCGCCGGACAGCCCGGCTATCAGTGCGGCCACGAAAAGCGGTGCTCTCATTGCATCCTCGCCGCGATGTTCAACAACCCCTGTCGCTCCGTTCCGGTGGCAAGATCCTACCCCTAAACGCGCGTCAGCTAATTTTACTCTAGTGAGGGCGCGCCAGCTCGGTTTTGGCTCAGGTCGCGAACTCCTGCAGTTGGCCCAGCAGGGCCTTGGCATCGTCCTGGGTACGAATTCGGGCCCCGTACTGGACGTCGTCCTTCTCGTCGAGGATGCGGCGCAGATTGGTCTCCTGGACATTCGGCAGCCAGTTGCCAAGTGCGTCGCGCAACGTCTTCACCGCGGCAGCGTGTCCTGCTGATTTGCGCGGCCCGCGTATCTCGCGGTGAGCGCGTCGGTGAACGCGATCGCCGCGTTTACGATCTGCGACATCGCCGGGTTGCCCACATCGTCCGGCTCGGCCACCGTCATCTCGGTTCGCGCCGCCTTCAGGTAGGCACGCGCCATCCGCAACCGCCCCTCCGCAAACATTCCGTCGACCGGCTTGGCCGTGCCTTTCCTAGTCATGCCGTAGTCCGGCCAGACGCGCGTCGCAGCACCGACGCGAGCTCCGCGGGGTGTGGGCCGACCACGGGGACGGCGTCGCCGACCGAGGACGTCCACCACGGGTCATGCTCGGCGTTCAGCCGCAGGACATCGTGCGTGCCGAGGGCCACCACGGACGGGTTGAAGCCGAGCCTCTCGCCGGGCACCAGCAACCCATCCCGCAGTGCGTCGGCCAGCGCGGGCAGCGCGTTGGGATCGGCGACGAGCGCCAGGTCCAGGTCGCTGCCCGGCCCGTCATCTCCCCGGGCCGCGCTGCCGTACAGCCAAACCGCAACGATCCCGGCGCCAGCTTCTCCCGCCGCCTCCGTGACGCTGTCCAGCACGGCCTGGAAACGAGCTTCCTCGGCCTCGAACAGAGCGACCAGCGCGCGCGCCAGCGGATGATTGGTCCGCAGCCGATGGAGAACGGCGCGACCGGTTCCCAAAGCCTCGACGATGCCGACCCCCTCGAGAGCCTCGAGACCGCGTGCGACGCTGGCCACCGCGAGATCGGTGCGACGCACGAGGTTGGGGGCGGAAAGCATGCCGCCATGGCGCGCCAGCTCACGAAGGAGCCGGACCGTGACGTCCGTGCCGAGCATCGTGGTCAGGGGATACCGCTGCACGCTCTGTAGCTTGGCCCTGGCCACTCTCGCCGTCTCCATCCACCGACAGGAGCATAGAACCTAATCGTTCGATATCAAAGGTTAAATCTTGATATCGATAGATACTATTCGTTATATGAAAATATGCCACGCCCTATATGATGAGGCTAGCTACGGCGTGACCCCAACACGGGGATCACGCAACCTAATCTTGTTCTGGACATTCGCTCGTGTTACGTCTAGCGTAACCCCCAATGATAGCCAGTTTCCGTTGCGGCAAAACGGCGCTGGTTTTCGTCGGCAAGATGCCGAAGGGCTTTCCGGCAGACGTCGCCAATGTGGCCCGCCGGAAGCTGCGGCAACTAGACGCGGCTGCGAAGCTAGACGATCTGCGCGTGCCACCGGGCAATCGTTTGGAAGCTCTGTCGGGTGATTGTGTCGGGCAGCACAGCATCCGGGTTAATGACCAGTGGCGTATCTGCTTCGTGTGGCGTGACGGGAACGCGCACGCGGTGGAGATGGTGGACTATCACTGACCAGGGAGGGTCACATGGGCGAGCTGGTTTTGCGCGAGGACTTGGATCGGGTCGATTTGGCCGACCTGGACAGCGGGATCCGGTTGGCGCCCGTGCCACCCGGCGATGTTTTGCGGCTGGACTTCATGGAGCCGCTGGGCGTTTCGGCTACCGGGTTGGCGAGGCGTGCCGGGATCCCGACCAACCGCATTACGGCCATCCTGCACGGGGAACGTGCCATCACGGCGGACACTGCACTGCTGCTGGCCGACGAGTTCGGCACTACGCCTGAATTCTGGATGAACCTGCAGACCGCTCATGATTTGGAATTAGCGCGAGGGCGGAAGTTGGTGGCTGCCTAGGAGAGATCTTCAGCGGACTTCCTCAGTAGTCACCCGGCTACTGCTCGCGGGTCGCGTTGCACGACCATCGGTTACGGTCGGAACCTTCCGATTCCTGGCCATGACGCCAAGGGCGATTACCCGGCCAGAACGGGAGTCTGGTAAATGCCGTAATGGGCTGGCGCCGGGAATGACATCCGGAGCGGGTCCCTTCCAGAGTGATGGCACAACGCGGGCCCGAACGGTTCGGGTCCGTCCATCAGGAGGGCGGTCATGGAACATCATCCCTCCCACGCGTCAGCGGCCACCCGATCCCACGCTTCGGCTTCCTCCCGGCCCTCGGGAGTCTGCTCGAACGCGTTGATGATCTCGCATTGCCGCCGGCACTTCTTCAGCAAAGCCTGGAGCTCGGGTGTCCGGCACCCAAATCTGGATTGGTCGCAACCCTGCTGCACGCATCTTGTCGCGGCGGCGCTGTACACGTTCGGTGCCTGGCTTCATGCGTTACATCACCGACGCGTTCAATCGATGCATTTCTACTTGGAGGCTCGGCGGCCCGCACCCAGGTGGAACCGCAGACATCAAGCCGGGCTGCGGCGTGACGGTTTGGAGTAATCTGGTGGCCAGCTATGCGCACGGTATAAGGTGTCCACAATCGAACGGTTGCGGACACCTCTTCAACCAATGTCCATAACATAGCTTTACACGATTCCGGACGCGATCTATTAATGGACATCACTTACGGACGGGATGCTCCGCTGATGCCTCGCACTTTCGCCTACGTTCGTGTCTCCACCGTTGGTCAGACCACCGAAAACCAAATCCGCGAGATCGAAGCCGCCGGGTTCGCAGTCACGCCGCGCCGCGTGGTGTCGGAAACCGTGTCGGGTAGCTCCGCCATCGAGCAACGCCCCGGCTTCATGCGACTGCTCGACAAGCTGGAACCGGATGACGTGCTGATCGTCACCAAGCTCGACCGCCTCGGCCGAAACGCGATCGACGTCGCAACCACGGTTGACCGGCTGGAGAAGTTGGGCGTGCGGGTGCATTGCCTTGCCCTTGGTGGCGTCGATCTCACGAGCCCGGCCGGGAAGATGACGATGGGCGTCATCAACGCCGTCGCTCAGTTCGAGCGTGATCTTCTGATTGAACGCACGCAGTCCGGCCTGAAGCGAGCTAAGGCTGAGGGTGCAGTGTTCGGGCGACCGGCGACGCTGAATGTTGTTCAGCGCGCCGAGGTGCGCGCCGGGCTTGCGTCTGGTGTCAGCATCTCAGAATTGGCGAAGCGGCATAGCACCAGTCGACAGACCATCATGCGGGTGCGGGACGCCGGAGCGGATGCGCCAGTGCGGCGCGCGGCGTGAGCGCCTACGACACCGACATCGCCGTCTGGAGCGAACACCAGGCAGCGTTGCTGCGGCGCCGCGCCGCGGGCGAACTGGTCAACGAGTCTGACCTCGACTGGTCCAACATCGCCGAGGAGATAGAAAGCTTGGGTAGAAGCGACCGGCGGGAGCTGCGCAACCGCGTCGCAACGATCCTGCTGCACTTGATTAAGCTAGAAGCCAGCCCAGCGACGGAGCCGCGCGCGAGCTGGCGTGTGACGGTGCTCGAGCAACGCGGGGGCTTACGCGATCTCCTGAAGGACAGTCCGAGCTTGCGCCGGGAGATCGCGAAGGTGATCGCCGATCAGATCACAGAGGCGCGCGAGATCGCCGTGGTCAGTCTTGCCGGTCACGGCGAGGATTCGCGCGTCGACTCGGCCACGCTCAGCTTTACGGAGGACCAGGTGCTCGGTCCCTGGCTACCGTGAACGCTTCCTGGATGCCGCGCATCGGCTGATCTCAACCGCCGGCGGCGGCAGGAGCGGCTGCCTTCTTCCAGTTAAGGTCGAGCCGGGCATAGACGCACAAGATATGGAACCTACATTGATGCAAAAGAGTTCTATAAGATCGGATTTAGCTTATCAAAATTGATTTTGGTGTTATTTCCGTAATAAATCGTTTAAGATTTTTCCCAGAAATACCATGATTACTCTTGTCTTTACCTTGATCAAAGGTGAATGTAGGGACTACGGCTCCGCGCGCGATCAGTTTAGCCAGGTCTCGCAAACCTCGTAATGACATAACACGAGCACGCCAAAATAGCAGGCCATCTCCTTTCTGAGAGTGATAGGCGACACTCTCATCCGGAGATACCGGATGCGCCAAATCGCATTCCAGCAGCTGAGAGGGCAATGTCGATATGAAACTGGTGATGAGCCCATGTTGCTGTAAACAAAGCGATGTCCAACTCCATTCTGGATCGATGCGGTCGATCCACGCGCGGTGACACAGTCTCACTGTCGAGAGGGCCCCGTGCGATGAGGGGGTTCTCACAAACGCTATTTGTTTGCATCGGAGTTTGTGAGAGATCACGTCCGCGCAGGATTTCGCCACTTCGGCGATCCGCCGCGGACTACCGGGCAAATCGTTATATGGAAATACGATTAAGTTCAGGGGAAAGCGATTCTGCATAAGCAAAATGCTCGCCTTCTGAAGAATATTGGGAACCAGGCTGCCGGGTGCGGAAAGATTCCAAGGAAGAAGGATTGTTCTGCTCGGGTCGCTTACAATACTTGACGATCCGGATTGAATCTGTTCAGGCGGGGTTATCCACCGATGCCAGTGCTCTTCGTCTAGGCTTTCGCAAGACTGCATCGCAGTCCATGATTGCGGTTCGTTATGATGGTTGCCAGCGAATTCAGCGAGCGCGCGCGATAACAGCGTTTGGGAGACGAGGCTGTTGTCGGGTCTATGGAGGGCGGGCGAGCGTAGCTCATATACGAACGCAGCGGCTACTTCGGACGGAAGCATCGCGCCGGTGGCAAATGGATGATGACCGAGGTTGAGCGGGATCGAAGTGTCCTCCGCGAGAACGACGACATTAATCGCTTGCTTCAACAGCCGGGGTCGTCGAGGCGTACCGAAACGCAGGTGGACGACCGCGCGGTGAGCCGGGCGCCCGAGCGTGGCCTGGGAGACTTCCGATTCGCTGAAAATCTCTGGAGCGGTCAGAAATCTCGTCTCGATATCCCCCTCGCGCTCGAGAGCGGCGGCGATCCCGAGCATCTGCGCGTCGTGGCCAAGAAGTGCCTGGAAAGGGCGGAACTGTGCCCAGTTGATGACTGCTCCCGGCGCGCCCTGCACCGTGCAAGGCGCACTGACGTAGACGACGTCCGTGGTCATTCCAAGCTCTTGGTAACGCCAGCAGTGTGCGCGCGGCTGCCTCTCGCCGCAAGGCCGCAGAGGCTGCTATCCTGCATCCCGAGGCAGTGATGCAGGGCTCTATGCGAACGCAAATCTATGAGCGGGAGCTTACCGACGCGGGACCAATCGTCGCCGCACTCGACGCGGTTTCGGAGTTCGGAACCGCCGAGGGTTGGGCGATCTACGAAAAGAGCCTGGCTGTTTGTCACATTCAGGTTCGCTTGGGCGGTGTGATCCTCGGCGAAGACATGGCTGACAAGTTCCGTCTCGACTTGCTGGAGGCTGGCCTTCGTCACGGCTATTGCGCGTTCTACGCCTACATTCCGCTGACCCGGTCAGGGTATTATCCGTTGGAACTAGTGGACGGGCGTACCGGCAACCGGCTGGATGCGCTGCCTGCGCGCGAGATTTTCGTCCCGCCGCTGGTGAAAGGAGCGGCAGCTTCGGCAGCCCGGTCCGCGGCGTTGCAGTCCAACTGGACGGATGAGCAGGTGCTTGAGCATGTGTCGTGCCTGCAACTCGATGCCAACCTCGAGCACATGGGGCCGGAAAGGTTTGTCGATGCGGTGTTTCGGTTCGCGTTGGGGCGTTGGGCGGATGAGCGTGCGTTGGACGGATATTGCGGGGCGCTCCGATCTGCCACCATCACGCCTACGGACGTGTTTCGCACGGTCATGACGAGTGAGGAGAGAAAGCAACAAAGCCGCAGATTACCGAGCCCCGTGGAGAAAGAGTTTCCCTTTGAATGCGATTTTCCTACGATAGAGTGCTCACTGCCGTAGCTTTGGCACCGACTATGTCCTGAGTGATCAGATCGCTGCTCCTCCTAAATACCGAGAGATATTAACATCACCATATGTCAACGACATTTACTATAAGATATCTTAAGAAGTAAAATGTTAATACAATATTTGCAGCTTATGAATTCGTTTTAGTTTCGCTCTGCTAAATGAGGGAACGTCTACTGTAAAATTGCAATACCTCCTGGAATCGAAACGGATTGTCGATATCTTTAAGGCCTGCAAAATGAATCATTAAAATTTTTTGTCTGTTTTTGTAAATCTGGGGAAATTCCTGATCCCAAACAAGACACATTTCGTCATCAAGATAGTAGTTTGCGCCCGATATGTTTTCTCCATATTCGCTAATACAATATGCATGCAATAGGTTCTTATCTACAGTATAATTCAGAAGAGGTTGATCGTGAACTGCGGGATGTCTTACCGTATTATACTCCTCGTAGTTCGAAGAGATTGTCTTGTGGATCAATTCCAGGCTTAGATATCGCGGGCTAAAGACAATTACGCCCGTCGAGAACAGCCGCGAGTTAGGAAATAGGGTCAATCCTGCTTTACTGTATACCCAGTCAGTGGTCCTTTCGCCATATAAAAGCGAAACTTCTGACTTTATAAAGTGCTCAACGCACAGTCCGATATCACACAACAACACGATGTCGATATCTATTAAAATAACAATATCATCATGCAATGCAAACGCATGCAGCTTACGGAAGTGTCCCGGAGCTGAATCAGGTACTAATCGTGTGATCTCTAGCACAAGTGGGTCGATGTTGCTTCCGGCGATGACCTCAATGTTGTTACCCTCCGCGATTTCCCTCGCCATACGACAGTTGTCGTCATATTCTATCATAATTGCGCGCTGCTTCGGCATCCAACACCTCAGGCTCGCTACAAATGGGCGCAGATAATGTAAGACCGAGTCGTTGGCAACAAATACGATCACGCTAGACATGGTACTGGCGTTAAAGGCAGTTGCCAAAGGGAGCAAGTGTCTCCAGCAGCTTGTTGCAGGCTTTTCGTGCAACACACAAAAAGTTGGTTATTTTACGGCCAAATTGAGTAAGCGCTGATCCCATAAGAAGTCGTTTACCGCATCTAGAACAGCGCTCGTACCTAAGTGCCCTTCGCTCGACTTATGGCTGTTACGGCTAAAGAAGCCAGCACCGTCAAAAGCGGTGCCAGATTTAAAACTAGCACAAGACACGAGTCTGGCCAACACGGCTTGTCGATACTCAACAAACCAAGAAACTTGACCATTGTCGGCAAGGGACAGGGTTGGAAACAAACGTCGCCACATGAGGATTTTGCTAGATTGTTGGAAGTAACGCATTTAAAAGACAGCTAAGAGCAAGTACGCCTTTTACGTGTAGCACCAGGTGATTGGGAGTTAGAAGTGAACACCGTGTTGGAAGCAATCTTACCGCTAAAACTTTCAGGAGGATGGCAGGGCTTCGATTTGGATCGTTCAAAGATCCTGTTACGGAGTTTATCGCGCTTTTGGAATGGCAGCCAACCTCTTCATGTAACCATCGTAGCGTCCAACAATGATTTGCATACAATCAAATCCGAGTTGCACTCCGACGTTCTTGACATAGGTTTTGTGGAAGAGACGGACTTACTTCCGTGCCTACGATCCATGGACGATGTTCCTGGTTGGTATAAACAACAAGTTCTCAAACTTGCGGCGCACAAAGTCGTAGCGGCGCCGTTCTATCTGCTCCTTGATGCAGATGTAATCTGCACAAAGGCTTTCTCTGAAGAGAGTTTGATTATCAATGGAAAGGCTCTAACAGATTGGGAGTCGAGAAACATGCATCCAGATTGGTGGAAAGCTTCCGCTAAGATTTTAAACGTAGATGAACAGCCAGAACTGCCAGGCATGTCGGTCACGCCCGAGACTCTTTCAAAGGACATTTGCGCCCTTTTAGAGGCTTATCTTCAAGAAACTCATGCTCAAAATGGTTGGGAATATCTTCTGAAGGAACGGAATTGGACAGAATACAGTCTTTATTCTACGTTTGCACTTTCACAGAGCTTAATGCTTCGTTATCATCACCCTATAGAATGGATGACGCAGAACAATGTGGCACTTCGATCTAGTCATTGCGTCTGGGGACTAGATGGTGTTGATTCCTGGACCCCAGCTTGTGCATTTACTCCAAATTCGAAGGGGTTTTTTATTGTATTCCAGAGTAACACAAGAGTGCCACCTGCAAGTATCTATTCGAGAATAAGTGAATTCTTTTAATCTCGGAGCCCGTTTGCACGTCCAGAACCTTTTATCTTAAGTGCCTCGTTGATCACTTGTAAGTCCAGGCACCGCACAGCATTATACTCTGAACTTCCATTCGGTAATATCATACACTGATCTCTGACATAGGAGATGTTTATGCATCCTGGACAGAGATCGAGAGGGATGGCAAACACTGAGCCATTGTCATGCGCTGTCTGAGCACTTGACACGATTAGATATCGTCGATTATCAGCATCAAGTTCCATAAAACGCCTTAGGTCGTCCTGTTTCTCGTCAAAATTATCGACGGCAAAGATTGCGGTTGCACGCCCAGCGATAGAGGCGTTTATATCCTGTACGCGTAGCACAGAGAGCGAGTAACTATAACCTACACCCACTCCGCGTCTATCCACTCGGTTTCTATATTTACGATCAAAATCGTCAATGTAAAACCTGGCTGGGACCATAACAAGATCGAGATGCATGTAATCCAACATCCCAGGCTCCCCCTGCCAATACAGATCGATTCCTCGCTCTAGAGCGTATTTATTCAAGCGGGACTGCAGCAAGGTCAAGTTTGCTTTTGCAGCATCCTTAACAAGGGCATGCTCAACAAGTCCATCACCCTGTTGAATATTCAAGATTCTGAAGCCT
The DNA here is from genome assembly GCA_964657565.1 of uncultured Acetobacteraceae bacterium. Lineage (GTDB taxonomy): Bacteria > Pseudomonadota > Alphaproteobacteria > Acetobacterales > Acetobacteraceae > JAVVHH01. Next base: position 53,837 of record CAZZVQ010000003.1, on the reverse strand, counting down.
TGATCGATATAAATTTCACCAAGGCAAGAGAAGAAGTCTAATGTCGCCGGCCGCGATATATCGATCCAGGCTCGAGCGTCATCAATCGCTAATCCTCGAAGAGTTTCGAAATCAAAATACGTAGGGCCAACTTTACATTTGAGATCTGCACGATAACCATTCCGCACGGTCTCAAACGTTGATGCCACAAAAAGGCCGTCGGGAAGAAACCTCATGGCAGCTTTAAGGTACCGGCCAGATTGCTGTATTTCCTCTAACGTCACGCCATTCCAGTTATAAGCTAAATTGTTCACGACTCCCGGTCGTAGATACGCTAATGCGGCAAATAGTGGCTCGTTTTCCGCGGGAAATGCCTCTCCCGACCTGATATCAACGTAGCCTCTCTGGAGCGCATCGCTTAGGTTCATCGCCCGAGCAACACGCAGATGAGAGTTTACAATCAGTATCATTAAGATACCTACTACGGTAAAAGACGCAAATCCGCTCTTCGAGCGTTCAGTGTGAGAACTGTTAGGCAATTTTCTAAAGCACCTTGCTTGCATCAAGCCTCGTAGACTATGTTAGCCCGACATATAGACTTTAACCTTATTCCACACCTTTTCGGGAGGCACCCGGGTATTACTTTGGCAGACCATGAAAAGGCCTGGTGAGTTGGGCTCAAAACTACGGGCCGGATCCCAGTTTTCAAAGTCGGCCGCCTCCCAGAAATTGTCCCAGCAACGAAGTCCCAGCCGTTTATCTGCTACCCATGCTGCAGTCTGGTGATATTCGTTCAAAAGTCCACTTTTCTCTGCGAATATATTGTAGAGGGTGTATTCGCTCCAGCCGTTCAATGATTGAAAGAACTTCTCCCAAATACCATTGCCATGCAACTCGAGTAACCGATCATAGAGCTTTTCGCAGATTGAAGTTGATAGAACCTGCGGGGTCACTGAGAGGCCAGGACGATGGACATCCAAGTCTTCCTTTAAAAAGTCACTTGATCCAGCCCACCAGTTAGCGTGAACGGACCGCTTATCCCAATCGTTCAGCGCGCGACCATCAACAACAAAGCGTCCGTCGTATAAAGGCTTTGTACAGATCAAGTCCGCATCCAGTGTTAGAAAGAACGTACCCGAAATAATCTTAAAGGCAGCAAGTTTGATTAATTGTTGCTTCATCCAGCCAGATGAATGCGGAAAAAGCTTTAAAACCGGCAGTAGATCGTCCTCAACAATAATGTCAATCTGAAATTTCTCGGATGATATATTCTGCCGTATGATGCCAAGTTCTTCTCGCCTGGCAACAATAACTAATCTAAACTCCTCACCCTGCCAAAAGTGGTCAATAGATCGGACAAGAATCCTTGCCCTTTCAAGATCGTGTTCCTGCCAGTCTCCGGAAATTTTAAGGGGTAGAATAGCTTGCATTCAACTGGCCCGAGAAAGGAATGGTTGCGGAGTGAAAACTGCAGTTGGCGGCATTTACGAGTTTTTTAACTCGCTGAAACATGCGCTTGCAACGTTCTCCCACGTGAATTTTCGTGCAGCATTTTCGAAGCCAGTTATTCCCATGCGGCGCCGGTCAGGCGCGTTTTCAATTAGATGCACCATGTGTGTGGCAACCTCCTCGTCGTTGTTTGCAAGTAAGCCATTGTTGGAAGGCTGCACAAGCTCTCGAAACGAGTAGCAGGATCGGTTTGCTATTACAGGCTTACTGAACAACCACGCTTCACAAAGCACAATGCCGAAACTCTCGCTGCGACTCATCGTCATTAGAGCTAAGCAGGACGCGAGGGCGCCACGTATGACTTCACGAGATTGGCGACCCAGGTAGTAGACTCCTTCGCCCTGAACTGGACGACCATCCTCATCGGGACCAATTAGAACTAAATCAATTGTGTTTCCGGCACGGCGCATTATCTGATGCGCACGGATCGCTTGTTCGTACCCTTTTGACGGTGTCTTGCGGCCTAGGACCAGAAAAAATGGATGTGTGGAAACATGGACGTTTCGAAAGGCGCGAACTGCAGTAGGATCGCCGTGCTCGTCAGCACGGACGCCGCCCCCGGGCACGATCTCGAAGCGGGCACTCGAGCCGAGGCGTTCAGCGATCGAGGTGGAGAACAGAAGGGTCGCATCAGCATGGACAAACGCGTCCGAGTATCGGCGCCAGTGGTAAAAACGGTCGTCACCGTGGAAATGCGGCAGCGTCACGATCCGCGGGCGCTTTTCCGCATCCAGCTTGGATAATGTCTCGACCGTGCTCGGGATAACGTCGAAGGGGATACCTTGGACGAGGACGGCGTCGTAGTTGCTTGCGTGTTCGAGCAGCCAGGCCTGCATGGCCGGGGAATGGGGGCCGCGGACGGCGGCGAAATCCTCCTCCATCGCCGGGTCACGGCACTGGGCGGTTTGATGCAGGGCCGAGACCCAGTCCTCAAAAGCTTCGGTGCGCAGTTCCTCGTCGATCAGTTCGGAGAGATCGGCGCTGCTCGTCTGCAGTGGCGCCAGGACGTCGCTACCCGTCCGGAGCCCGGCTTGCGTATCGATCTGGACCGCGGCAGACTCGAGCAGCACGCCGAAGGGGCGATGGTCGCCAGGCGCGGTGTGCTCGTCGACCTCGCAGAGAAGCAACGTTGCTTGGTCGTGCTCGAGTTCGGGTAAGGTGACGATCGTGTTGAAGTGCACCTCGAGCGCCACACGAAGGTCACAGACCGGCTGCGAGGGCGCGTTCTCGACCAAGCGCATCCAGGTAAGGCGCAGCATCTTCTTGGTAGACGCGTAGCCGGACATTTGGAAGATACGGGCGCGGGCGGGCACGAGGAAGGAGAACTCGGGGGATGTCCAACGCCGGATTATGCCGTCGTGGTTTTCGGGCCAGAAATATCCACCGAAGAGGCGGAGTCGACCCGGCGCCGCGAGACGGTCCGCGAAAGCCGTGAAGAGATGACGCTCTTCGCGGGTCCAGCCTCGCTCGAGATCACGACAGCGGCTGAGCACTTCGGCGTCGGGCAGTTCCTTGGGCGGGAAGAAATTCATCTGGTCGAATAACTCGCCGAGGCGGCTCGGGGCGCCGGCGGAGGTGTTGGACACGCTACAGCTGAAGTGATGCAGATTGGTGAGGTGTCCGACGTCGATGGCCGCGAGGTCGAGACGCTCGCAGCGGGGGCGGAAACGCTTGAGGATCTCGATGAGGTATTCTTCGGCGCCGCCCAGGCTCGGTTCGGTGTAGCGGTAGGTGACGACGAGCACTTTGGGCCGAGGAAGGGGCGCGGGCGTAGGGAGGAGGATGTCGCGGATGCGGTCCCGGTAGGCCTGCGTGACGGCGTCCCACGAAAGGATTTGCGAGGCGTAGCGATAGGCGTTCTTGCGCTGTCGGACGCGGATGTGGGGCTGGTCGAGCAGTGCGCGGAGTTCCTGGGCGAACTCGTCGCGATCGACGACGCTGCCGGCGTCTTCTTCGACGACGCCGAAGTCGCGCGCGCCGGCCGGTGTGCTAATGCTGGTCAAGCCGTGGGCCATGTAGTCCGGGAGCTTGAGGCTGGAGCCACCGCCGGACTCGATCGGGTTGAGGGCGACGTCCCACTGCAGCAGAGTCTCCGTCTTGGCGGTTTCGCTGAGGAGACTATGGAGACGCAAGTTTGGCGGGATAGGGGTTTGGAGAGCTTCGCAGATGCTTCCGACAAACTCGAAGTCAACGTCCGGAAAGAACGGAACCAGGCTTTCAACGATGAAGTTCGCTGCTTCGACATTGGGACCGTGACCGGAGCCGAGAAAGCCCACCTTCGGGCGTAGGGGGGCTTCGGTCTCGAAATCGAGAATGATCGGGTCGACGTCCGGCAGGGAGCAGCCATTCGGAACGAGGAGAAGGGGCTTGCTGGTTGCTTCGAAGGTGCGATAGTCGGCGGTCGTGCAGCAGACGATCAGGTCTGCGCATGTGACGAGACGTCGTTCGAGCTCGGCGATAAAGGTGACCAGCGCCGTTTGCATGGTGTGCCCGGCCAAGATCGCCTGCTTGTGGGTCGCCTCCACGTTGTGGGCGCTGTAGATCACCGGCAGCGATGGGTTGGCTTGCCGGATCGGGTCGAGCAGGGGGGCCATATAGGGATGTTCGAAGATGACGACCTGTGCCCGGCGCGCGACTTCGGAGACGATTCCGGTGAGGGCGCGGTTGGCAGACGCGAACAGGCTGGCGACGGCGTCGTTGACCGACATAATCTGACCGTCATTCATGGCGTTTTCAAACGCTTGATGGGCTGTGCTCTTCGGGACGGTGACGTGGAGGACATCGGCAGCGATGAGGCCGACGTCGAAGCGGTTGGCGAACGAGACTAAGACGACGTCACAAGCGATGCCCGACAGCAGGTTTCGCACACGCGCTATGCCACCAGATCCCGGCTGCATCACCGGGTAGTCGTTCAATGCCAAAGCCAGGGGGCGGACTGGTTTGTCGATTGGCGATGACGTCCACAGCTCAGAAATCAAGGTGCGCGCGATCTGCGACCAAGAGAACTGCTCGCGGGCAATCTGCAATCCGGCTTGCGTGATAGAACTGCGCAGGGCGTGGTCTGCAAGCAGTCTCCGAATGGAGTCGGCGAACGCCGTCCGAGGACAGATTTCGCAGTGCACTCCTGAGATTAATCCTAGACCGCGCACGCCTTCTGGCGTGCTGACCATTGGCAGGCTCGCACCTAATGCCTCGAGAGCCTTGAGACTTGTGCCGGATCCCAGAGTCACAGGGTTAAGGAAAAGGTCGGCCTCGGACAGCAGTTTCAACTTGGTTGGCTGATCAAACGGGCCGAACAGCAGGACATTCGACGGCAGATCGGACGCTGAAAATGCCCCGCACATTCCCCCGGCCAGCACGAAATCACATTCCGGGACCGTGGGAGCGATGTCGAGCAGGGCTTGTGCAGCCTCTACATTCGGACGGTGGCCAGAGCCCGTGAACAAGAGACGGGGCCGAGCTTGGGGTGGCCGAGGTTTCGCCCGTTCCTCGACAACTGGGAACAGTTCATCGTCATCGAAGCCGTTAGGACATATCCCGAGCTTGTGGGCCGGAACACCGTAGAAAAGGCGAAACTTCTCCGCGTCGGTGTCAGATGTGGCAAAAATCTTATCGGCGCGTAGGACGAGATTGCCCTCTAGTTTGATTAGCTTTAGCAATGATGCTTCAAAGCCACTTCCCTCTACAATCGATGAAAGCAGACTGACTTCGAAATTGTGTGAGTTATAGACTTCTCGTGTTGGACAGCCATCGTTGAAGATTGGCTCCGAGAATGGAAACTCATGAATGATGACGTCGGCAGATTCTGCTAGGGTTCTTGCACGCTGGCGCAACCGACATCTCGGATCGCTGACGGCGAGGGCGAAGGCAAGCCCCGACAAATCGCCTTTTACCCCTGATCGCTCTAGCGTCGCATAGGCTTCGCGCCACAACTCGTCTTTGGGAAATCGCAACTCCCGGAAAGTGGGGGTGTGGACGATCTCCTCATAACGCGCACCGAAGTCGGTCGATGTGAGAAGCGTGACGTCGATGATGGATGAGGCGGCATTGTAGAGGCCGCCCAAACGAAGCTCGCCACCGCTGGACGGAGGACTAAATGCGGGAAAAAACGCGATCGACACTGCCGAGAGCATCAACTTGCCATCCGCATTTCAAGTTTTGCACCGCGCACGTGCTTGGAGAGAAGCTCTCTTGCCCTGTCGTGCGTGGCAGGAACGAGAATGGCTCTAAGGCCGATTGCCTTCGCCTCGCTCGACCATGCAATCAACGATATCAGGCCTTGACGCGTAAGCGTGCTATTTTGCAGCAAGCTGGCGAGTATGATCCGCCCCTCTGGCTCGGGCTCTCTGAATAGGAGAAGCTGGTGCGACAGATCAATGAGGTCCTCATTCGAGCAATCGGCGGGGATTTTGCTTTTTAAGCTAAAAATCTCTATTCCTCTCAGTACGTTGGTTGATTCGTAAAAGAAGATGAACCATTCGCATGGGCGATCTTCTTTCTCCGCTGCGAAGAGAGTGACGTCGTTGCGCGTTTCCGCGTCAGCCGAGTTGCGGTCGATCGTGATCAGACAGTCGGTCGGTTGCTGAGGAGACTCGACTGTCGAGCGCTCGAACACACTCCTATTGAGTTCCGCCATCAGCAGACGCATTGATTCGGCTACAAATGTGTCAAAGATTCCACTCACAACCAGATCATTCCTCACCTTCAGACCTGCCGAAGCAGCACGCGGCACCATGTCGATACTGGACAACATATCAGCACGCTTGCGTCTCGATAGAGGCACGTTTCAATCGGCTCGAGCAGCCGCCAATTGTTTGAACCACTCGACTCACTCCAGAATGGCAAACTCGACGACTTGCCGGTGAACGCCAGGGTCCCGCCTGCGGATCACCGCAATCTTGAAGGCCCTTGCCGCTCTTGGTTCAAGGTGTTGTCATAGCAAAGTCGCCCCATGCTACGCGCAGGCGTTTGCATTGCTGCGTCCCTGGAGTGGATCAAATCTGAGCTGTAATCAATATTCGAACACGAACAGATCTTAGGAACAATGGCTAGTAGCGAGTCCCCGACTGGCGAGGCCGGATTTGCGTCGGCCCATTTCTTTCTAGACGCGACACCATTGCTGGACGCGGACTGGACAGGAATTTCGGTCGTGTGCGCCAACATTGCGCGCCAACTAATCCGACGTGGGTTACAACTTGATTTTTGCTTGGAACAGGCTGTCGTGCCGCAGAAAGCGGCGCGTGAAGCGCTCCAGTTGTCGAGCGGGACTTACTTGGCCCGCGGCTTAGCCACCGGCCGATTGCAAACGGCACCGCTGACCTGGCCAGACCAGTCGGTCAGCATCGGACTAAGCGCCTCGGTCAAGCGGTTTCATCGCGTGTTCGATGTGGAATGTAGCTGGATTCACGACATCTCGACCCTGCTACAACCGGAGTACCACACGCCGGAGAATGTTGCCTGGCACGCCGAACGAATCATGAAGGATTTGAGCAGCAACGACATTACCGTTTGCATTTCGCAAGCAACCCTGGACGACGTGGTTGCCTATTTGGGGATCGACCCGGCTCAGCTGGTGCTAGCTTATAACGGCGTCGAATGGCCCTGGTGGTATGCGGTGCGGGAGAAGAACGAGCCTGCCCTAATCGAGGAGCCCTATCTGCTGGTTCTCGGCACCCGAGAACCGCGAAAGAATCTTGCGCTCGTGTTTGAGATGCTGGCGGCCTTTCCAGACGTGCTGGCGAACCATCGCGTCATACTGGCCGGCGGCGAGGGCTGGCTGGCCGACAACACGGCAGTGCCCTCAACTTTGACGTCGGCGATGGCAGCCGGCCGGATCTCCGCGACGGGATTCGTCTCCGATTACAATAAATATCGGCTTCTACGAGGGGCGGACGCCACACTGTTCCCCTCAGTGTTCGAGGGTTTTGGTTTGCCTGTTTTAGAATCTCTGTCCGTTGGCACGCCGTGTGTAGCCTCATTTAGCTCGAGCATCCCCGAGGTCGGGCGCGCGCTATGCCACTACTTCGACCCATTCTCAGCAGCATCGTTACACGACTCCTTGCAGGCATTGCTGAGTCGCTCGTTGAAACGAGACTCTTCCTTCGCGGTCTCTGCGGCCGCCTGGAGCAGCCAATTTGCTTGGAGTTCGGGCCTTGAAGCCGTGCTTGTACGCCTAGAGCCTCTTATCGAGAGAAGCCGAGCAACATATACAAGAGTATCAGAATTCGCACCGCTACATTTAAAAGAAGATTAGGCGATGGCTCTGGCGCTCACTCGGTTTTCCGGGGTGCGGCGAGGTGCATGGATCTGCGGTCAGCTAAACCAAGAAACCTCGGCAGTCATGCATTCATGCCGGGGAGTGTCACCGAGAGCATTTTCTACGGCGGGCAGGATTTCGATGCGGCGTTTTGTGGGTGAGCAACTTAAATGCAGCGCCTTGCCCTGACAGACCGCTAGACCGTCCCTCCATCTAGACCTTTTTGAAGGCAACGGTGAAGGGTAGCGAGTGCTCGCCTCCACTATATATGATAATTGAAAGCGTTTTTGCCTTGGCGGCGCCATGCCGACGGTGAGCCATCATGCTGGCGGGTGCCGCGCCGGTAAGGGAAAAACGAATTGGGCTAAGCCGCGGGCCGCAACGGCGAGCTATGGGTTTTGATCGTCACCGGCTCGCTTTTGGGGTGGCCGTGATGCGGCTCGACGAGCGGGTGGCGGCGGCCGCGGCAGATCGTTGCGGGCCGACCGTGCCACCAGCAAAGGCTACGCGAGCGACGGATTCGTCGGTGCGGGCGATGTCGAGCCGGTTTGGGCGAGCGCGGCACGAGCGGGTCTGTCCGCTCCGCTGGGCAGAGCCGGCCGACGGATCTGGATTGGGTTGTCCGGATCGTCATGAGGTGTCGCAAATCCATTGGGGCTTTTCGGGCCGTGCCAGAACGTCGATGACCAGCATGTGCCCGTGGCCGCAGGCCGGACAGCTTGTCAGTGATATGCCCGTCAGGGATTGATGGAGCGCACGGTAGTCGGCCGGGGTGGCGGATGTCGGTTCGGCTGAGTCAGGCGGCTTCATGCCGAGCAGTTCGCGGCAGCGGGCGAGCTTGCGCTCACGTTGATGATTGCAGAGGAAGCCGAAGTAGCGGATGCGGTGAAAGCCGTCTGGCAGCACGTGGATCAGGAAGCGTCGGATGAACTCGTCGGCGGTCAACGTCATCGCGCCGTGCGGATTGCCACGCCGATAGTCTTTCCAGCGGAAGCGGACCTTGCCGTCGTCGATGGAGAGTAGCCGGCTATTGGCGATGGCGATGCGGTGGGTGTAGCGGCCGACATAGGTGAGGACCTGTTGCGGGCCGGCGAACGGCCGCTTGGCGTAGACCACCCATTCTGCCTTGCGCGCCGGCGCCAAGTGCCGCAGGAACGCCGTCCGCTCCTGCAGCGGCAACAAGCTCGAGAAGAAACGCAGCCGCCCGGCGGTGAACGCCTTCTCCAACTCGTGCAGGAACAGACCTCGGAACAGCCGCGACAGCACCCGGACCGGCAGGAAGAAGCGCGGGCGGCAGGCAATCCAGCGATTGCCGTCCGGCGAGATCCCGCCGCCGGGGACAAGGAAGTGCAGATGCGGATGGTGCATCAGATTTTGCCCCCACGTGTGCAGCACAGCGAGGAAGCCGATCTCGGCGCCGAGGTGCGCCGGGTCGGAGGCGATACGGCGCAGGGTCTCGGCGGCGGCGCGGAACAGGATGTCGTAGACGACCGGCTTGTTCTGAAAGGCGATAACGGCAACTTCGTCTGGCACGGTGAACACGACGTGGAAGTAGGGCACGTCGAGCAGCTCGGCTTGCCGGTCGGCCAGCCACTGGGCGCGCGCGAGCGACTGGCACTTAGGGCAATTTCGATTACGACACGAGTTGTACGCGACGCGCTGGTGCCCGCAGCCGTCGCAGCGCTCGACATGGCCGCCGAGCGCTGCGGTCCGGCACAACTCGATCGCACGCATCGCGTGGCGCTGCACGGTGGACATCGACCCACCGTGCAGCGCCCGATATGCGTCGCCATAGCGGCGGAACACATCCGCCACTTCTGGCGTGTTGCCGGCCATGGCAGCCGGGTTTCAGGCGGGCGCTGGCGCGGCCTCTCCCGCTGGAGGCGATGGTGCTCGCAGTCCGTCCAGCGGGCTGGCGGTGGCGCAGACCTTATTGGTCGCCAGCCGCAGGTATCGGGCAGTGGTGTTCAGGCTGCGGTGGCCGAGCAGCAGTTGGATGGTGCGCACATCCGTGCCGCTCTCGAGCAGGTGCACGGCAAAAGCGTGGCGCAACGAGTGCGGCGTCACCGGTTTGTCGATCCTGTGCTGACGCCGCGTGATGCGACAGGTGTCCTCGACGGCCGACGGGGTGATCGGTCGTTCGGCCGCGTCGCCGGGGAACAGCCACTCCTTGGGACGGGCGGCGTCCCAGTATTCGCGGAGCAGGTCGAGCAGTGTGGGCGAGAGCATAACGTAGCGGTCCTTGCGCCCTTTGCCCTGCTCGACGCGGATCACCATGCGTTCGCTGTCGATCGAACGGGGCTTCAGCCGCACCGCCTCCGAGACGCGCAGCCCGGCGGCATAGCAGACGGTCAGGATGGCGCGCTGCTTGAGGCTCTCAACGGCGTCGAGGAAGCGAGCGACTTCGGCCGGGCTCATCACCACCGGAAGGTTCTGTGGCCTGCGAGCGCCGAACGGGAGCACGTCGTCGAGGTTCCAGCCGCGCTTGAGGGTGGTTTTGTAGAGGAACCGCAGCGCCGCGACGGCGACGCCAATCGAACTCGGCGCGAGCTGTCACTCCTGGGTCAGATAGAGTTGGAAGGCTCGGATCTCAGGAGGGCCCAGAAGCTCCGGCGACTTGCGGAAATTTTGGGCGAACATGGCGATGTACTGGAGGTAGGCTCGTTGCGTATGCAGTGAGAGGCCGCGGAGTTGCATGTCCTCGGTCATGCGTTGGCGAAGCGGGGTCATTGGTGGCTCCCATGCTGGAGTGACGCGCGACGGTGCGCGACGCCAAGGTCCTGCAAACGGGGCTGTCAGATGAACAAAGAACGACTGCCAGCCACCTCGGCGAGGGACACGCGACCTCAGAGGGCTCCGTTCAGTGCACCGCAGTCAAAACACGTGACTCCCGCGGAGCGGGTTAGTCCAATTGCACTTATTGCTTCGGAGCCTCCGGCCTGTTTGCTCGATTCCCGTCTCAGAAGCTTGCCCTCGCTGCCAATGCCCTCGACCCTGGCACCGCCGAGGGGGCGGCCCTGATTGAGCGCCTCAGGACGCTGACGAAGCTGGAAGGTTGACGGTTTTTTGTAAGGACGTGTTTTGCCCAAAACCGCCGGCTATGGGGGTTCGCCTGCGCGAGAAGAATGGCAAGGCGCATGCCATGCCACCACAGCTTAGAGGAGTACCTGAACGCGCATCTGGCTCGGATCGACATCCGGCGGTATACCGTGGCCTTCGAGAGTTATGGCGCCCTGGCCCAGCAGCTCCGCGTACTCGCTCCAAGCAAATCCACCGGGCATGACGTGCTCCAGCACGTCAACGACCCGATGAACCCGTTCTGGGAAGCCGGTGAGGACAATGCACACGCCCGTGAAACTTGCCTGGCTGTGTCTCGCACTATGAGCAACCATCGATTTGGTCTCTTTCTTCCACCTAGATCCAGCCATTGCGGACAGCGCAACAAGAGCTCTCTCAAAGCTTGAAAGGCGCAGCGCTAGCTGTGCCATTCTCGGATGGCGGAAGGAGAGCCTCGGAAACTACCTACGTGGGAGCCGGCCAATAGGTGTTTTCCGAAGGTGTCAGCATTTCCTACATCGTAGCAAAGTACTCTAACACTATCGGACAGCTCCTAGAATGGGCGGCCAAGTTTAGGGAAGCAACGATCTAATCGGCATCAGGCCTGGTGGAGAACTGTCTAACACGACCACAAAATGGAAGAACAATGTGCATGACCAGTCGTCTTCGGGCGCCTGATCTGCATGCCGGGCCGCGCCGGGCGATGCGCTGCGCCACCACAGGTCATCTACTCAGCCGGGAGCAACGCGCATGGACCGTGCTTCGGAAATCAATGCCGATGCAGATGAGTGTTTGTCTGACCTGGGTCCCTGGCAGGACGGCCTTGGGGTTTGGCTGAGCGCCTACCTGCGTCTGCGTCATCTTCGCCAAGCCAGAGACCACCGAAACGATCGGCTCGGCCAGCGGCGTAGTGTCGAGCCCGGTGCTATCAGCGCGCTGTCTTAGCCGCAGGCCCGGCCGCCACCAGCGACCCGTCAGAGCCCGTCCAGGCAGCGGCAAGAGCAAGGCGGGTCAAGGCGGGTAGTGACTTGGAGTTGGTCCGCTGCATGATCGCCGCACGATGGTTCTCGACGGTGCGCTGGCTGATGCCGAGGTCGGCGGCGATGTTCTTGCTCGGATGGCCCGCGATGATCATGGTCATGATCTGGCGCTGACGGTTGGTGAGGCTCTTCACAGCCTGCGCCGCGGTTGCACGCCACGATGATAGCGTCTCCGAGTCGCTCGACTGATCCAACGCCCGCTCCAGGCTCGCGAGCAGCTCGGTCCGCCCCACCGGCTTTTCGATGAAATCCGAGGCGCCCGCCCGCATCGCCTCGACCGCCATGTGCACGTCTCCGTGGCCCGTGATCAGGATCGTGGGGATCCGGTCGCCGGCTTCGCGCAGCTTGCGCAGCAAGTCGAGTCCACTGAGCCCGGGCAAGGTCGCGTCGAGCAGCAGGCACGCACCGCGGCCCGGGTGGTAAGCATCCAGGAACGATTCGGACGAGCCATGATCTTCCACGGTCCGGCCCTCGGCTTCGAGCAGAGTGCGCACGCTCGTACGGACGCTGGCGGCGTCATCGACGATGAAGATCACGGGAGAGCCGGACTCGGAGTGCTTCCGAGGGTCCCCGGAGGCGGGCGCCCGCGCCGGCAACAGCAAGTCTTGCAAGGCTTTGGTCAGGGCGTCGAGCTTGACCGGTTTGCTAAGCGCAATGCAATCCTGCCGTGCAGCCTCGTGCAGCGCGGGGGCGGAGACGTCCCCGGTCAAGATGATCACGCAGAGCGGGGAGACGCGGTCGCGGCGCAGCCGAGCTGCCAGCTCCAATCCGTTCAGGCCGCCTGGAAGGTTGTAATCGGTGAGGAGGAGATCGGGCGCTGCCTGGCCGGTCGCCACCAGCGCGAGTGCCGCAGGCCCATCGGCGACGGCAAACACACGATGGCCCTCGCCATGCAGGAACTGCTCGAGGAGGTTGCGAACTTCCGGCTCATCCTCGACGATGAGAATGGTTCCGGTGCGCCCCGTCACCGCCGGGGATGGCGCCGCCATGGCAGCGAACTCCGGCGCGCCGGCCGTCCCGAGCGCCACCTCGATGCTGAACACCGACCCTGCACCCTGGCGCGAGCGCACGCTGACCTTGTGTCCGAGCAGGCCGCCGAGCCGCTGGACGATGGCAAGCCCTAGGCCCAGGCCTCTCTTACGGTCCCGCGCTGCATTGTCGAGCTGGCAATACTCCTCGAAGATATCGTCGAGCTTGTCCTCAGGAATGCCGATCCCGGTGTCCCATACCTCGATCCGGAGCGTTCCGCCCTGCCGCTTGCAACCGAGCAGGACCTTTCCACGCGGCGTGTATTTCAGCGCATTCGACACCAGGTTGCGCACCATCTGCTCCAGCAGCCGCCGATCGCTGGTGATCCACAGGCTGCTCTGCACGACGCGCCACGACAGCCCTTCCGCTTGGGCCTGATACACATATTCGTCGCGTAACTTCGCGAGCATGCCCGCGATCGGGAACGTCACGATCTCCGCGCTGACCACCCCGGCATCGATCTGGTTCGTGTCGAGCACGGTGTCCAGCATCACCGACATCGCGCCCAGCGTGTCGTCCAGGCGGGTGACAAGCTCCTGCCCAGCCGGTTCCGCAACGACCTTGGCCAACAATCCTTGCAGCAGCGCCAGCGTCTGCAGCGGCTGGCGCAGATCGTGGCTTGCGGCCGCGAGGAAGCGCGACTTGGCGGCGTTGGCCCGATCCGCTTCCTGCTTGGCCGCCTCCAACGCACGCGCGGCATACTTGCGCTCGGTGACGTTCGTGAAGGTGATCACCACGCCTTCCACGCCCTGGTCGTCGGTGCGGTACGGCAGCACCCGGCGGATGAACCAGGCGCCGTTCGCCTCGATCTCGCGTTCCACGGGCACCAAGTCACGCAGCACGTCGGCCGCGTCCCCGGCGAGCGCCGTATCCGTCGCCAGCGAGACGAGGTCGGCGAGCGGACGTCCGACGTCGCCAGGAATGACGTTGAACAGCGACCGCGTCGCCGGCGTGAAGAAGCGGATGTTCATTTCCCGGTCGAGAAACAGGGTGGCGACATCGGTGCTGTAGAGCACGTTCTGCATGTCGTTGGACGTCGTTCGCTGCCGCTCCAGGGTCTCCTGCAATTGGCTGTTGAGCGCCGACAGCTCCTCGTTGAGCGATTGCAGCTCTTCCTTGGACGTCAGCAATTCCTCGTTGGTGGACTGGTATTCCTCGTTGGCCGAAAGCGCCTCCTCGTTCAGCGCCCGCTGCTCTTCGCCCGAGGCCTCCGAGCTGCGGAAGGTTTCCGCCAGCTCGGCCCGCAGATCCGCCACCTCGCGCTCCAGTTCGGCGATCTGGGGTTCGACACCCGGCCTGACAACGTGCTTCGGGTCCACCGTGAGCGGGCGTTCCACGAAGCAGATCAGCCGCGTGGCCTCGCCCCCGCCGACGATGGCCCGCACCTCGATGTCGAACCGGAACCGGGCATCGTCGCCCAGTGTGGCCCGGCTGGTGACCAGGCCAACCGACTGGCTTGCCTTGCGGAGCGCGGCCCGGAGCCTCGATCGGACGCCGTCCCGCGCCATGGTCAGCACGTCCTGCGTGGCACTTCCGGCCGCCACTCGCAGGTAGCGATCGATGGGTCCCAGCGAGTAGAGGCATTCGTTGCGGCTGTTGACGAGGATCGCGGCCGGGGCATAGGCATCAAGAACCAGCCGCTGCCCGAGCTCAGCGAGCGCCATCTGGCCCGTGCCCGCCCGGGCGGGCGCGGGCGCGACAAGCAGACGGCCGGCCGAAATTGGAAACCCCACGCGATTGGGCCGGCCGACGCCGATCCGGCGGTACAGCCGCTCCTGCTTGCCGATCAACTGGAACCGGCCTTCATCCTTGCCCGGCGTCTCGGCGGCGCCGAGGAGCAGGATACCGCCTTCCCGGAGCGCGAAGTCGAACAACGACAATACGCGAGCCTGCGCGTCCCGGCGCAGGTAGATCAGAAGGTTGCGGCAGGAGATGAAATCGAGCCGGGAGAACGGCGGATCGGCCAACACGTCCTGGACGGTAAACACCACCATGGCGCGCAACTCCGGCCCCACGTTGTAGCCGTGCTCGTCGTGGCTGAAGAACCGGGCGAGCCGGGCTTGCGACACGTCGGTCGCGATCGTTTCAGGGTAGCGCCCGGCCCGGGCCTGCGCCACGGCATCAGCGTCCACGTCCGATGCGAAGACCTGCAGCTTGATGGAGGATTGCAACGCCTCGAGCTGCTCGCGGAACAGCATGGCAAGCGACCATGTCTCCTCACCCGTGCTGCAACCGGCAATCCAGATGCGCAGGGGCTGGCTCGCAGCATGATCTCGGATCAGGCCGGGGATGATGTCGGCCTCCAACCGCGCGAATACCTCGGGGTCGCGGAAGAAGCTGGTCACGTTGATCAGCAGGTCGTCGGCAACCCGGCCCGCCTCCTCCGGGTCGCCTTGCAGCCGAACCAGGTAGTGGCTCAGATCGGCCGCCCCAGCCATCGCCATCCGTCGCTCGATCCGGCGTTGCAGGGTTCCCGGCTTATAGAGCGTGAAGTCATGCGGCGTCGTGGTCCGCAGGAGCTCGATAATCGCCAGGAACGATCTCTGCTCCGGGTCTGCCGCCGCTGGCTCGTCCGCCCGGCCGTCCGCGACCGGATGGGGGTGCGTGGCCAGCGCGTCTGAAATGTCGTTCACGGCGAGCACCATGTCCACGACGCCGGTCGCGATGGCGCTCCGCGGCATTTCATCGTACTCCGCCTCGTCGGGATCCTGAACGATCACGAGTCCGCCGCGCTCCTTGATCGCGACGAGCCCAAGCGCGCCATCCGCCCCCGTCCCAGATAGGACGACGCAAACCGCCCGATTGCCATACCCTTCAGCGAGCGATCGAAGCAGAAAGTCGAACGGAAGGCGCGTGCCCGGGCCGGGCGGGACCTTGGAGAGGCGCAGTGCGTCCCCAGACGCAGAAAGATAGGCGCCTGGCGGGATAACATAGAGGTGGTCAGGCTCGAGCATGATGCCGTTCAGGGCCTCGATCACCGGCATGGCGGTGTGTGGGGCGAGAAGGTCGACCAGCATGCTGCGGTGGGTCGGATCCAGGTGCTGCACCAGGATGAACGCCATGCCGTTCCCGTCAGGCAGGCCCCGCACGAGCTTCGTGCTCGCCTCGAGCCCGCCTGCCGACGCTCCGATCGCGACAACCGTGACCAAGGCGGGATGTGGAGTGCCCGGAACCGGGATACCGGGTTGGACTTTGGAATGGAGGGTCGTCTCCGGCATCAAAGTCCAGTTCTTTTGCGGCTTACCATTTTGACGAGCGGCTCAATTATTACTTAGCAGGGTTAGCGCCGCGGAGGTGGCCAAAAGCAAGCTCGATCGCTCACAGAGGGTCGGTGAGCATCCGCGACGGCGTGGACCTCACGATGCCGATCCTGGAGGACGCGATGGATGCAGGTCTGGCAAGAGACATTGCTGCCGGTTATGAGACTGACGATCGAGCAGAGCTGGAACGATGAGCGATGCCTTTTGAAACATACGCGACACTTCTAAACCTCAGGAAGGTGCTCCCTTCAGTCAAATCCAATTACGTCGCGATCGAAAAAGACTACTGGATCGCGGTATTCGCCTCAAAGGTCGGCGAGGTCTGCGTCCGCGAGGATTGGTATCTGGACAAATACCCCGATGTCGCCGATGCCATCCGAAGCGGATTAGTCGCAAGCGCCCTCGAACATTACTGCTTCTTCGGCTATTTCG
Organism: uncultured Acetobacteraceae bacterium; assembly: GCA_964657565.1. Classification (GTDB taxonomy): domain Bacteria; phylum Pseudomonadota; class Alphaproteobacteria; order Acetobacterales; family Acetobacteraceae; genus JAVVHH01. The sequence goes on along the minus strand of CAZZVQ010000003.1, from coordinate 37,275 downwards.
AGCATCGAATGCCCTATCCGATCGAAGTCGATGCCGCGTGGTATGCGACCCAATACAACGACGTTCATATGGCGTTGACACAGAACGTATTCTCTTCCGCCCAAGAGCACTTCGAAGCTGTCGGTTTTCGCGAGGGGCGGCATCCGTATCCGGGGTTCGCGCTGCGCAAAACAACCGATCCAGCTCACTGGAATGCCGATGAGTATCGTGGTCAGATGTAGCTGAATGGATGATTTCGAGAGCCTGGGTTTTACCGAGCCTGCCTCGTGGAAGAGCCCGGCGTCGGGGATCGTCGAGTTCAGCGAGGTCGCCTACCGGCTGGCGTATCGTGACGTCGAGGCGGCCATCGGCACTGGCGTGGCGGAAACCGCGCTCGACCATTACGCCCGGGTCGGCCGGGCCGAGCGGCGGCTCGAGACCGCTCATTATATCCGCATCCTGGCGGGCAATTGTGACGAACGACCCGCCCACGCCCAGCTCTCGTTCAACGTCGAGGCGCTGCTGGTGTCCGAGAGCGGCGTCGTGTTCGTGGTCGGCTGGAGCGACGACCGATCCAACCCGCTGCTGAGCCTCTCGGCCATCCAGAACCAGGAAGGCTGGAACAGCCGCTCCATCGCCCGCTGCCGGCGGCCCGATGCCGAAGGGGTCCTGTCGGCCCCGGTCGGCCATCTCTACGGCTTCTGGATGATCGAGCAGTCGCACCTGCTCGCCGACCAATCTGGCGCCGGCCCGATGATGCTGCGCGCCCGGTTCGCCGACGGCAGCTTCACGCAGATCGAGATGGCGCCGCGCTTGGTCACCGATACCCAATTGCGCGAGACCGCGCTCGGCCATTTCACCTCGCTCGAATATCTCGGCAATCGCGATATCGAGGCGTTCCGGCAACTCGATGGCGGCGCCGGGTCGACCATCATGGCGCTCAACCGCCGGATCACCTCGGCCATCGGCGATGCCGCCTATGTGGCCCGCTTCGGCCCGCCGCGGGAGCGCTTCGCCGCCTCGTTCATCGTCTGCCTGCTGGGCAAGTCGGAATATTTCTTCCTGCAGAACGCCCTGTTCGCGACCGGGCGCGGGGCGCGGGACATCGAGTTCATCTATGTCTCCAACAGCCCCGAGCTGGCGGAAACGCTGCACAAGGAAGCCCAGATCGCCGAGCGGATCTACGGTCTGAGCGTCACCCTGGTCACCTTGCCCGACAATGCCGGGTTCAGCGCCGCCAACAACGTGGCCACCCAGGCGGCCCGGAGCGACCGGCTGGTCTTCATCAACCCCGACGTGTTTCCACGCGACGATGCCTGGGCGGTGCAGCACGCGGCCATCCTCGAGACCCAGCCGCTCAATGCGACGACGCTGTTCGGCGCGCCGTTGTTCTATGACGACGGCTCGCTCATGCATGGCGGCATGTATTTCGAGATCGACCGCGGCTTGTCGGTCGGCCCCAACAAGATCGAATCACAGTCCATGATCCGCGTCGAGCATTACGGCAAAGGTGCGCCGTCATGGTCGACCACCTATACGGCCACGCGCCCGGTGCCGGCGGTGACGGGAGCCTTCATCTCGGTCGATCGCAACTGGTTCGAGCGCCTCGACGGCTTTGCCGAAGATTACGTGTTCGGCCATTACGAAGACGCCGATTTCTGCCTGCGTAGTCTGCAGGAGGGCGTTCCGGCGTGGCTGCAGGATGTGCGGTTCTGGCATCTGGAGGGCAAAGGCTCCGTGCGCCGTCCGGTGCATGAGGGCGGATCGCTGGTCAACCGCTGGTATTTCACCCGCCGGTGGGGCGGACTGATCGAAAAATCGCTCTCGGGGCGGCGCCCCTCGCATCCGGCCTTGCGGCCCGTTCCAGTCGAACCGGTGAGCGAGCCGGTCGTGGCGAGTGACCCGAAGCCGCGCGGCGGCTCCAGCTTCAAGGACCTCACGGCACGGCTGACGAAGCGCTCGCATCGCGGTGCGCCATGAGCGGCGCCGAGCGGCCGCGCGTTCTGCTGATCAGCGTGTTCCATCCGGAGTTGATCCCCGGCGGCGCGCAACGGATCTGCTACGAACTGCTCGAAGGCCTGAAGGAGCGGGACGACTGCGACGTCGTGCTGCTCGCCTCCACGGATTCGATCTACCCGGCGCTGTACAAGGCTGGTGCCCGGATCACCGGGTTCGATGGGCGGCCCGACGAGTTCCTGTTCCTGATGCAGGATTACGATTACTGGTGGCACAAGACCGGCTCGCCGCAGGTGATCGACGCGTTCATCGATTTCCTCGAGCTCATCCGGCCGGACGTCGTCCACTTCCACCATTTCTTCACCTATGGCGTGGACCTGCTGACGTTGACGCGCCGGGTCCTGCCGGATGCGAAGATCGTGTTCACCTTCCATGAATTCATGAGCATCTGCGCCGCCGATGGCCAGATGGTCCGGCTGACCGACCGCTCGCTCTGCACGCACGCCAGCCAGGTTCGCTGCCACCAATGTTTCCCGGACCGCTCGCCCGAGCAATTCCTGACCCGGCGCCTATGGTTCCAGTCGCATCTCTCCGTCGTCGACGTGTTCACCTGCCCGAGCCGGTTCATGATCGAGCATTACGTGCGCTGGGGCATTCCACGCGAGCGCATCCATCACGTCACGAATGGGCAGCGCCGCTACGGCACGCCCTCGCCTACCTCGCCGGACCCGAAGAACCGGTTCGGCTTCTTCGGCCAGTTCGTCGACAACAAGGGCGTGCACATCCTGCTCCGCGCCGTCCAGCATCTGCGGGCCCAGGGCTTCACCGATTTCAGCGTCGACCTGAACGGCGACAACATCCGGTACGCATCGGCGCCGGTCCGTGCGGAAATCGAGAAATTCCTTGCCGAGGAAGCCAAGCTTCCGGCCGACGAGCAGATCGTGCGCTGGAATGGATCGTACACCCTCGACGAACTTCCGAATCGGATGGCGCGGGTGGATTGGTGCATCGTCCCGAGCACATGGTGGGAGATCTTCGGCCTCGTCGTGTCCGAGGCTTGGATGTTCGGCAAACCGGTCATTTGCTCGAATGTCGGTGGTCCCGCCGAGCGGGTCGTGGATGGCGTGAGCGGACTGCACTTCGCGATGGGCGATCACCGGGCGCTGGCGCGGACGATCCGGCTTGCCGCGACGGAAGCGGGATTGTGGGAGACATTGGCGGCGAACGTGCCGGCCCCACCGGCGCGATCGGCCATGGTGGAGCACTTTCAGCAGCTCTACGCTCATGACGACCGGCTCGTTCATCCCGGTTGAGCCGCATCATGTGACGAGCTAACCCTTGTTGTCTTTTCAGATGCTTGATGTTCAGAAAGCCCATCGTCTGCTCAAATGGAGGCAGAATGGATGGAGGAGCGGTGAAGAGATGGCATTTTCGGTGGAAGACGCTCGAGCGCGATGCCGGCGGGCTTCAGCGATCGGCTATGAGGTAGGCTAAAAACTCGTGCCAGAAAACATCGCGTCACTCGCGGATTTAGCTATTGCCGAAGAGCAACTTCTTCCAGGAGCTCGGATAGAGCTGAAGAATGCCACGGTCTACGAAAACGTAACTGTCTGCAACCCACCCTTTGGCCGGCATCTCTGTCGCGATATTTACACTGATCGCGTTGCCTCGCTCAATCCTGTCTCGCTGGTGAAGCTACCACCTGGTTGTACCGTGGTGCCGCGAGAACACTTTGCCACGTTTGCCGACGGCGTTTTTGTCGAGGAACAATATCCCGTATTCTACGGTAGAGACTTCGAGCAATTCTCGCGAATACTCGAGAGCAACGGCGTTCGAGAGAGTTTTCAGCAGGATGTCTTGCTCATCGCTCGATATGGTATTTACACCTGGGGACATTGGCTCGGTGAGCTTCTCCCGAAGGTCGCGATAATCGAAAGCATGTTCCCGGGTCGCTTTGTTTACGCCCTGCCTGCCGAGGTGTTGTCGGATCCACGACGCAATCTTCCTTGGTTGCGGATTAGACAATCCATGGAAGCCTACAACATAGACAAGAGTCGTATCGTAAGCCTGGACCCGCAGAAATTTTACGACTTTTCAAATCTCTATGCGGTTAGTTCGGTGTGGTCGGACCATGTCATCCACCCGGCAGCGCTGAAGATACTTCGGGACACAATCAATATTCCCGGTGTGGACACCACGCCGCGCCACCGGCTCTCGATCCAGCGGGTCGCGGGATACGGTCGAACTCTTTTGAACCAAGAGGAAGTGTTTCAGCGACTTGCACCGAGAGGATTCACCCTCGTCTCATTTGCCGAACTCTCCTTCGCAGGCCAGGTGCGAAGCTTCCAGTCCTCCGAGGCGGTTTGCTCCGTGCTTGGGTCCGATTTGACCGGTCTGCTCTATGCACCGGCGGGAATCAAAGTAGTCGCCCTGGCCCCAGCCGATTTTGGCGACCGGTTTTTCTATGCTCTGACCGCCCTTCGGGGAGGATCGATGGCTGACGTTCGAGGGGTTTCAGTTCCCGGTTCGCATCCGTCCTCGAACAAATCTGACTTCCGTGTCGACGTCGCAGATGTGGAGATGGCGCTACAAAAGCTGGCCATCGGCTCACCAGCGAGTCGATAGGGCTGATAACTCAGCAACGTGGGTGAGCTAGCGGTTTTCCACCAAAGTCGTTTGCCCCGGTAGCGGGTGGCAGGCCGACGAAGGCAGGGCCATACAGGCCTCTCTGGCTCGTCGGATCAATGCGGTAGGTCCAGCAAGCCTCCGCCCCAGCGCCATCTAGATAAATTTGGCTGACGCCCGCTCCCACGACAACGTTGGTCTCTTTGGTATTCAGGGCCACGAAGTGGAAGCTCGATGTCCGACCGGAGTCGATGACCAGGCCCTGCCCTTTTGCCAGGCCGCCCCCGATCAGTCCGTAGACCGTAATCAGATACGGTGCCTCAGCACCGTCAGCCGCGGTCAGCCGGAGAGCAGCGAATCCCGCGGGAGCGTCGACCAACTCCAAGTTGGTAAAGGTCAGATTGTTGACCCGGCCTCGCATCGTCCTATCGCCGATCGTGAGCAGGTCGGCATGGGCAGCCGATGTCTCGGCTGCCTCGATCCGCATCGTGTCGACGGCAATCGAGCGGACAGCGCCAGCCCCGGCGTTGCGGACGACGAAGCTCGGCCCTCGAGCGCCATAGATGTCGATTTGACTGATCCGGATTTCGTTGGTCGCGTCCGTATCGCCCGTACCAGCGGAGCTAAACTCTACGACGGGTATTCCTGGCTTGCCGTCGCGGAAAAAGCGCAGCGAGCGCATCCGCGACTCCCGCATGTAAGCCTGAGACGTATGCTGCGTCGCGCCCGAATAGAGCGCCCGGCCCGGGAGGTCGTTGACTTCAACCTGATCCAAGAAAACCTCGTCGTTCCGATCGTAGAAGACGAGCGCGTTCTGCTGATGGGGTGCGTTCGGACTGCCCAGGATGCGAAGCCCGACGACAGTCGGACCAGGCGTCGTGGGGTACCATGCCTCCGACCAGGTAAATAGATCTCCCGCAAATGCAGGATCGAGTTGAAGCGTCGCTTGCGTCGGCCCATCGCCTTTGACGCATCCAGCGCGCGCAAACTCCGGTGGGTTATGCACGATCCGGTAGGTGCCTGGCGGAATATAGACGCAGGCCGGGCTGCCCGTCGCGGTCACGACGTTCGCAGCCTTTATCGCTGCAGCGAGTGCAGCGGACGCATCCTCCTTGCCAACTCGGTCCACCGTCGTGCCAGGCGGCGCGAAATCAAGGATGTTGAACCCTTCAGCGTGGGCGGGTGCCGCCGCCAGCAGCGCCGTAACCGCCAACCAATTGGCGATTACAGGTTTCACGACAAAGGGTCGACGCGTCCTACGGCTCCCGCATTCCATCCATGAACGTCGGCAGCACCCGCGACAGGAGATACGTCAACACCGTGCGCTTGCCCGCGTTGACGTCCGCCGTGACCGGCATGCCGGGCATCATGTGGAAGCCTTCCGGCGTATCGTGCAAATGCGATTCCCCGAGCGACAAACGCGCGCGGTAATAGCTGTTGCCTTGACCCGGCGCCTGCGTCGGCTGGGAGCCGCGCTTGGGCTGTGACGATTCACTCTCGGACGTCGTCGAGAAACTGTCCGGACTCACCACCCGGACCGTGGCGTCCATGCTGCCATAATGCGTGTAGGGCAGCGTCTCGAGCTTCAACGTCACCGCGTTGCCGGGGTGGACATACCCAGCCTCGGATCCGGGAACGTTCACTTCCGCCTCGAGGGGAGCGTCGGCCGGAACGAGCGTGATCAACTGCTCGCCGGATTGCATCACCGAACCCGGCGACACCTTGGCGACGCTCAGCACGGTGGAATCTTGGTCCGCCCGAAGCTCGACCATCAGCTTGCGCAACTCGGCCTTCTTCAGGTTCTCCTGCGCGTCGCTCAACGTGCGGCTCCGCTCCGTCAAATCCTTGCCGACTTCCGAGCGCCAATTCTGGTTATAGGCGTCGCGTTCGGCTTCGAGCGCCTGCAAATCGCGCTGCGCCTGCGCCGCCTGCCCCGCGGCCCCGTCGAGACCACGCTTGATCTCGAGACGGGAGTCGAGGGCCTGCAACGAGTTCAGCTGACTTCCAACCTGTAGACGTTCCAGTTCGCGACGCTTTTCCTCGACCAGCGTCGCTACTTTGAGTCGTTCGGAATAGGCATAGACGTCGGACAGCGCCCGCTGCACCTGGGTCTGCAGGCTGCTGATCTTCTGCACGTAGTTCTCGTTCTTGAAAACGCGTTCGCTCTTGCGCTGGATGAACATCGCGCCCTGCAGCAGCGCCATCGGATCGCCGTTCAACGGACGATAATCCGTCCCACCGGCTTCGGCGTTGAGGCGATCGACCTCGGCTTGCAGGCTCGCGACCTGGGTCCGCAGCGCGCCTGAATCGGCCGTGGCAAAGGTCGGGTCCAGCCGGGCGAGCACCTGGCCCTTCTTGACCACATCACCCTCATGCACGTCGATCGTGCGCACAATCGCCACTTCGAGCGGCTGCACGACGGTGGTCGACTCTTTCGCCACGATCCGCCCCTGGGCGGAGACGACCTTGTCGATCGGGATCAGCGCCGACGCCGCGATGCAGGCCACGGCCAGCGTCGAGACCATCCAGGTCACGCCGCGCGCGGCATAAAGCACCGGCACGTGCACGAGCGCGCCGGTCGGCGAGTGGAATTCCAACAGCGACGGGAGCTCCGTCTCGTCGCGGCCGCCGCTCACGGTCAAACTCATCGCTGATCTCCTTGGCTGCGCGGCATCGGTGTCATTTTGAAGAGCAACATCCGGCTAAACCAACTCGGTTGAGCCGGATGTTGCTCTAGTCGTCGCCCGAACGTGAGACGGGCACGACCGACGCCTGCTTCGACGCGGGAACGTCGAGATGGCGGTTCTGCTGCGCCCACAGCGTGCGGTAGACCGAGCAGCGCTCGAGCAGGGTGCGATGGGGCGCCACGTCGAGCACCTGACCCTTGTCCATGACCAGGATCTGGTCGCAATCGATCAACGACGAGAGCCGGTGCGAGACGATGACCATCGTGCGTCCCTTGCCCAGCCGCACCAAGTTGGCGTTGACCAAGGCTTCGCTCTCCGGGTCGAGGGCGCTGGTCGCCTCGTCGAGGATCATCAGCTTGGGGTCGGCGATCACGGCGCGCGCGATCGCCAGACGCTGGCGCTGACCGCCGGAAAGGTTGGACGAACCTTCCTCGATCCAGGTCTCGTAGCCCGACGGCAGCCGCTCGATGAACTCCTCCGCGCCGGCCAGCCGCGCCGCGCGCACGACGTCATCCAGCGTCAGCCCCGGCCGGCCGGCGGTGATGTTGTCACGCACCGTGCCGCGGAACAGGAAGTTGTCCTGCAGCACCACGCCGAAGCTACGGCGCAGATGCGTCAGGTTGATCTCCCGCAGCTCGACACCGTCGAGCTTCAGGAAGCCGGAATATTCGCGGTTGATGCCCTGTAGCAGCCGGGTCAACGTGCTCTTGCCGGAGCCGCTGCGGCCGACCACGCCCAGCATCGTCCCGGCGGGGATTTCGAAGCTCACCTTGTCGAGCGCGGGCGTCTTGGCGCCCGGGTAGGTGAAGGTGAGGTCCTCGAACTTCACGGCGCCAGCGAGCTTCGGGCGCATGCCGCCCTGCATCGCCGCGGTCTCGTTCGCATTGTTCAGCACCAGCGCGACCTGGCCGATCGAGGCGCGCACTTCCTCGAAGTCCTCGATCAGCCGTGCCAACCCGACCAGCGGCTGCGTGACCCGGCCGCCCAACATCATGAAGGCGACCAGCCCGCCCACCGCGACGCCGGTCTGATCGCTCAGGGCGAAGTAGGCCCCGAGCATGATGACGCCGCGCTGGATGAAGCTCTCGATCGGGTTGATCAGCGTCTGCGGCCAGTTCGCCAGCCGCCCGGCCTGCAACTTCAGCTCGCCCGCTTCCGCCGTCCGCTCGTCCCATTCCGCGCGCCGCTGCGGCTCGAGGGCCAGCGACTTGATGGTTCGGATGCCGTGCACGGTTTCGACCATCACCGAGCCTTTGCGGCTTTCGGCATCGGTCAGCTTGCCGATGATGCGCCGCAGCGCCGGCAAGAACAGCAGGATGACCCCGGCGATCGCCAGGGCGCAGACGAGCACGATCCACGCCAGCGTCGGCTCCATCCAGAACAGGAACGGGAGCAGGATCACCAGCGTGAACATGTCCAGGAAGGTGCCCATGAGCTTTCCGGTCAGGAACTCACGGATCTTCCACACCTGGGCGACCCGGTAGTTGATCTGGCCGGCCGGGTTCTTCTCGAAATAGTCCAGTGGTAGGCTGAGCAGACGGTTGAACACGTGCAGGTTGAGCCGCGCATCCACCCGGGTGGACACGACCTGCACCAGCTCGCGGCGGGCGAAGCCCAGCAGCGTTTCGTACGCTGTGATGATGCCCAGGATGACCGAGAGCAACACCAGCGTCGACATGCTGTGGTGCACGACGACGCGGTCGATCACCGACATCACCAAGAGCGGCGGCACGATCGTAAGGGTGCTGATCACGATCGACGCGAAGCAGACGTCGCGCAGCGACCGCTTCTCGTGCATCACGAGACCCAGGAGCCAGGTCAGCGTGAACGGGCGGTCGGCCTCGGCGGTGCCGCGGGCGCGGCGGATGAGGAGCACCTCTCCCGTCCACGCGTTGGCCATGCGGAATTCGTCGATCGCGACGGCCTGTTCATCGCCGGATTGGCGGGGATCGCGGATCCAGACGATGTTGCGCGCCGGGTCGGCGCCGACCATCAGCCCGGCGGTGCCATCCTTGAACAGAAGGATCACCGGCGACGCCGGCCGCGTGCTCCCCACCAACTTCGGCAGCGCCTTCCACCGCACGCGGTCGGTTTTGGCGTACAAACCCTGCGCGCGCGCCCACTCGGCTAAAGCAGCGGCCGATGGAACCGCCTCATCGGATCTCGCCTGGTAGTCGGCAGGATCCAGGTCGGTTCCGTGGTGACGCGCCGTGGCCACCACCGCCGAAAGACGAAGGCATTCTGCCTTAGCAGCCGGCCGACCCGAAGTTGCGCCCTGAGTATTCACGGGATTTGTCGGAGCCGTTGGGGGGTGGTCAATGACAAACTCCCTGATCTCTGGTCGGGCTAGACACCCGTGATCCCGCAGCGTCGGTTCATGAAGGGACGGCGAGCCGATAACACAGCTTGTCGACTGAAGACACAGATTTGTGAGCTGGTCATCAGTTTAGCCGTATTGATTGTTCGTCTTCGGTCCGCGCTGCGGTATGCATCGGCCAGCAATGCGCTTTCTCTTTGTCCACCAAAACTTCCCGGGCCAATACCTGCATATCGCACGTCGGCTTGCCGCCGACCCCAGGCACGATGTCACCTTCCTCTCGCATCCGAATGCAAATCAGATCTCGACCATCCGGAAGGTGGAGTACAAGCCGATCGTCGGATCGACGCCCACCATCTTCAAGGAAGCCGCGGAGTTCGAGACGGCGACGATCCGGGCCCGCTCGGTCGCCAATACTGCGACAACCCTGGCCGACGTCGGATATTCGCCAGATATCATCTTCGGTCACAACGGCTGGGGCGAAATCCTCCATCTGAAGGACGTCTGGCCGCAAACGCCGCTCGTCCCCTATTTCGAGTTCTACTATCACGACCGGGGCCTCGATATCGACTTCGACCCCGAATTCCCCATTCCCGAAAAGGCGCGGTCGACGATCCGCTTGCGCAATGCCGTCAACCTTCTCGGCCTCCAAGTCGCTGATCTCGGGCAGACGCCGACCAAATTCCAGCACGAAACCTATCCGGCCTGGGCCCGGGAAAAGATCCGGATCATACCCGAAGGGGTCGATCTCGACCTCTGCCAGCCCGACCCGGCGGCCTCCTTCTCGCTTGCTTCGGCGCGGCGCTCCTGGCGCAAGCAGCCCAAGCGCACCGCAAGTTCGCATCGCAAGTTGGTCACGTTCGTCGCCCGCAACCTGGAGCCGTACCGGGGCTTTCACATCCTCATGCGGGCACTTCCCCGCCTGTTACGGGACTGCCCCGACGTCGATGCCGTCGTGGTGGGCGGGGATGAGGTATCCTATGGAGCGCCGGCGCCTGCGGGTAGCACGTGGCGCAAGCGCCTGCTCGATGAGGTCGGCGACGAGCTGCCGCCTGGCCGGGTGTTCTTCCCGGGCCACCTCCCGTATGCCGACTACGTTAATTTGCTTAAAACATCGGCAGTCCATGTCTATTTTAGTTACCCTTTCGTGATGTCATGGTCGTTGCGCGAGGCGCTCGCCTGCGGCTGCGCCCTCGTTGCCAGCGACACGGCTCCGGTGCGTGAGTTCGTCAAGCATCGCCGCAACGGCCTGCTTGTGCCGTTTCATGACCCCGCTCAGCTCGCCCGCGGTGTTTCGACCCTGCTTGCTGACGATGGTTTACGCGACCGAGTCAGCAACGAGGCACGTCGTTACGCGATGCGACATCTCGGTCTGGAGCGCCAATTTAGCCATTTTGACCGACTTGTCGCGGATTTGGTGCCCGATCCGCCCGCATAGCGATACGCGGCAAGACACATTCTGCCGCAAACCAACATTCTGCGGTGTCAGTTTTTTTTACATTCGTTTGTCGAACACGCGCCGGGAATAGCCCAAACGCGAGGTAATCTGATGTGGCACAAAATTTGCTACGTCGGATTAATTATTAGCAGGGTTCCCCATGCGCTACTCTCTCGTGAAAATGACCGGGATCGCCGCTGTGGCGGCTTTGTCGTTTGCTTCGGCAAAAGCGGCCGTCATTACAAACACTTACACCGTTGTCGGCAGCAATTTTACATCAACCGCCGCGTCGCCCTACACATCGATTATCGAAAGCTTCACGGTTACGTTCGACTCCACGGCCAGTACCACCACCCCGCAAACTGTTGGGATCTCGCTGAACTCCGCCTCGACAATCATACCGACGTCGACACTGGCGTTTTCCCACATTTACGTTCCTGGCAGGGTAGACACGCTGATTGTCGGCGGGCTGGCTTCGACTGTTGCCACATCTGACCCGGCCTCGACCGATTTCGCTCTCACCATCAGCAATGCCTCGACCGCCAATTTCAGCATCACGGCGCTGAGCTTCACCGTGGGGACGGGTGCTACATACAGTGCAGCCACGCGCACTGTCGGCTCTCCGCCCACACCCACCACGGTGCCGGAGCCTGCATCGCTGACATTATTCGGCAGTGCGGCAGCAATGATGGCGTTCGTACGTCGCCGCCGGAACAATAAGTAACGCGTAAACAATAAATGGATATTGGGCCAATAGGCTAAGCTCAATTTGTTATTAGTATCTATTATATTGAGACAGATCGCGGAATTAACTAGAGAGAATCTGGTTTAATTCTGCTTTTTTGTCGCTTGACGGGAAATTATCTCCCTTGTAGCTGGAAATTTGCTGCAGTAGCGAATTAACCCTTGCACATAAGCGTGATAATTATTAATAGAAAATTAATCGCTTAGTAAGGAACAGTTTCGATGTCGGAGACGACTCTCAGTTCGGGCAGTGGCCCCGTCGTCGTCATCCCCTTTGATAACAGCGGTTCCTCGGCTCTCGCCACGAGCCTCGTCGGCGGTGCGACAGCGGCGGGAGTCACTCCCTTCTTCGTGTCCCCCACGGACACGACTCCGGTCACCATTCCGAGCGGCTCATCTCTCGTGGCCGTCGATTCGGCAGCGCCAGTAACACTCGTCGGCGCGGGCAGCACTGGGCAGACCGTCATCGCGGGCACGGGCGGCACGACCTATATGACCGGCGGCGGATCCTCGACGGTGGTCATCGGCGGCGGCGACAACACCATCTCGACCTCCGACTCGTCCGACATCGGCTCGCAGTTCACGACCGGCGCCGGCAACGACACCATCAATGCCATGTCCGGCGACAACACCATCGCGGCAGGCGGCGGCGCCAACGCGATCTCGACGGGCTCCGGAAACAACTACATCGTCAGCCAGGGGTCGGACACGGTCAACACCGGCAGCGGCAACGACACGATCGCGCCGCAGACCGCCGACGTCACCGTCAACGGCGGCTCGGGCAATCTGACCTTCGTCGGCGGCACCGGCAATGCGACCGTCGATGGCGGCACGGGCAGCGTCACCCTCTTCGGCGGCGCCGGCGGCGGCGTGTTCGCGGGCGGCAGCGCCGGCAACAACGTGTTGCTGGCCGGTGCGGGCGCAACCACCCTGTACGGTGGCGGCAGCGAGAGCACGCTGTTCGCGCAATATAGCGCCGGCGACGTGCTGTATGCCGGCGTCGGCAACCAGACCCTCATCGGCTCGCTCTCGGATGGCGACAACCAGTTCTATGCCGGTCCGGGCAGCGACGAAATCGACGCCGGCACCGGCAACGACACGATCTTCGCCGGAACCGGCACGGCGACCGTGCTCGGCGGCGGCGGCGCCAACGAATACGACTTCCTGGCCACCTACACCGGGCCAAGTACCAACCTGTCGATCGGCGATTTCGTGGTCGGCACCGACAAGCTCGTCGTCACCGGCTACGGCACGGGTTCGAGCCCGGACGACGTCTTCAATAGCCGCTCCGTCAGCGGCGGCTCGACCACGCTCTCGCTCGGCGACGGCACCAAGATCGTGCTGACGGGCGTGACGAACCTGGATCGCAACAGCCTGAACTGACCGGTTCCGATCCAGCCGAGCGTTTCCCCAGAGGGCAGATGTGACATCTGACGTGTCGCATCTGCCCTCTGCGTTTGAGGTGGCCCGGGCCCGGGCCAAAGACGCGGGCGTCGAGGGCGATTGGACGCAAGCCGCGCGCTGGGCGGAACGGGCCTGGCGCCTGGCCGGGCGACGCCCCCTCGCCGCTCTCGAGTTTGCTGCCACCTTGGCCAAAGCCGGCGACGATCGTGCAACGGAACTGCTCACCCAGGCCGCCAAGCACCATCCCGATTTCCCGGTGCTGATCGCGCTCGCCGCCGCCCAGAGCCGCGACGGCGCGCGCCGGGCGGCGCAAGCGACACTGCACCGGCTGCTGACGACCGTCGCCCTCGACGTCGTGCCGCCGGTTGCCGCCCTGGCGAACGAGATCGCCGCTTGGGCCGGGCTGGAGGGATGGCTCGGATGGCGAAAGGGGCGGCTGCTGTTCGGGACCGCCCACGGCTCGCCGCAAACGATCGATGTCGCGCTCGGCCGCCGAAAACTCGCGCTCGATTGGGTCCCGGAGGCGTCTCAAGTCTGGAGTGCGTCGCTGCCGCCCGATGCCAGCGGCTTTCTCCGCGCCACTCCTGCCCTGCTCGGAGCGCCGTTACGCCCGGAGCTATTCCTGCAACCGGAAGCGCTGCTGACCCGAACCGCGACCCGGGTACACGGATGGGTCCGGTTTCCGCACGATCCCGAGCGGCAGCCCGGCGTGACCCTCACCATCGCCCAACGCGGCCGCCCCACCGAGATCGTGATCCGGGATCTGACGCTGATGGCGCCCACTGAAACCGAGCCCTTCGCGCGCCGGTGGGCCTTTGACCAGACTGTCCCCGTCGGCGCGACGCTGGTCGAGGCCAAGGAAGTTGGTTCAGGCCGTGCGATCCCGCTCGCGCCCCCACCATCGCCCGGTAATCGGGCCGCCGTAAGCGCCAGGCGGGCGATGACGGGAACGACCCACGATGACCTGCTGCAGCACTGCCGGTCCGGCGAATGCGTGCTGCTCGTCACCCATGACGAAGGCGGCGGTATCGAACGTCTTGTGCAGCACCGTCTCGCTGCGCTGCGCCGGGTCGGCAAGACCGGCCTGCTGCTCCGGTCGCAACGGGAACGGCCCGGCGTGGTCCGGCTCGAACTCGCGGCCCCAACGCCGGATGAGGTGGTTTTCCGCTTGCCGTCCGAGCGCTCGGCCCTGCTCGACCTGTTGCGCACGATCGCGCCGACCCGGATCGAATTTCACCAGCCGCGCCGCCACGACGCCCTCATCTGGCAGCTCGCGGCGTCGCTGGACCTGCCCTACGACGTGTATCTGCACGATTACGCGCTGCTCTGCCCCCGCGTCACGCTCATCGGCGCCGACGGAACCTATTGCGGCGAACCCCCCGTGGCGCAGTGCGAGCGCTGCGTCGAATCGTTCGAACATCGGGACCTGTTCGCCCCGGCCGGGGTCGCGGCGCTCCGGCGCCGATCGGCGGCATTGCTGTCGCAGGCCGAGCTGGTACGGGCGCCGGCGGCCGCCGCTTCCGCCGACACATGCCCGCGACCGCGATCACGGTCCGGCCCTGGGAAGCCAGCAAGACGAGGGCCAACCCGGCGCGCGCCCCACTAACCCCCGCCCTCGCTCACGTCTGCGTCGTGGGCGCGCTCAACGAGCACAAAGGCTTCCAGATCCTGCTCGACTGCGCCCGCGACGCCGCCATCCGGGGCCTGCCGATCCGGTTCACCGTCGTCGGGCACACGATCGACGACGCCGCCCTGATCGGGGCCGGCGTCTTCGTCACCGGTCCCTATCTGGACGCGGAACGTGACGGCCTGATCGCGCGCCAACACGCCACCATCGGCTTCCTGCCGTCGATCTGGCCGGAGCCCTGGTGCTACTCTCTCACCGGCCTGCTCAAGGCCGGCTTGCCCACCCTCTGCTTCGACGTCGGCGCGCAGGCCGAACGCGTGCGTGCTGCGGGCGGCAGCGTGCTGCCGCTCGGCGTGTCACCGCGCGAGATCAATCGACAAATTCTTGAGCACCATCGGCTAACAATGATGAAGCCGGCGGCGTTGTTGCCTCGGTTAAGGCAAGATAAACCGTTCTGGCATGAGTGAAAAAGTAGAAGGCAGTTCGGCCGTTGAGACGGCAGAGGTCGCCGCCCATACCCTGCTGCTGCGCCGCGGCACGTACTGCATCTACGTTGTCGCCATCTCCCCCGGCTTGACGGATGCGCAACTGCCCGGCCTCGGCGTCTCGGCCGCCCCGGGAGAGCAAGACAATACGCTCGAATTGGCCCGGCTCTCCGGCGAACCTTGGTTGCGGCGGGTGGGCGACGCTCTGCTCCTGCGGGTGCACGCGCCACAGATCCGCCTTCTGCTGACCAGCTACAACATGGCGCGCGCGAAGGGGGCCACGCCGCCGAAAGTCGAAATCCAGCGCCTGGATGCACCTCCGCCCGTCGCCGCGGCGGCGGCGGCCGTCGACAATCGCGCCGCCGACGTCATCGTCCACGTGCGCAACCGCGGCGACATCCGCGGCCAGTTCGGAGAATGGGTCGGCGACCTGGCCGGCAGTCTCTGGATCGAAGGTTTCACCATCGCGACCCCGACCACCATCGAGGCGCCCGACCTGCAATATCAGGCCGTGCTGGGCAAAGGCTGGACCTCCCCATGGGTCGCCGCCGGCGAATATTGCGGCACGCGCGGCCTGCAGATCCCAATTCAGGGGCTGCGGCTACGGGTGAACGGCGACGGCAATCGCAAGCATGCCGGCATGCTCGCGGTCAGCCTTCGCTACGCCGACGGCACCGTGCAGGAGACGCTCCCGGTCGGCGCACTTTGCGCGCTGGACCCGCTGCAGCCCGTCATCGCCCTGCGGGTCGAGATCGTCGAAGCGCCGGTGCCGAAAGCGGGGGGAACCAGCCGCGCTGCCCGCCGTGTCGGGGCGTTGATCTCCCGGCGCCCCTCCGCCGCGAGCTGACGGGCGATGAGCGAGCGAGCGAACGCTCCCCGCCTTGGCAACCGGTTGCGTCCTGTCACTGGAGCCATCGACGCTGCCGCCCGGCTGCCGTCGGGGCAGGGCTGGATCCTGCTCGGTTGGACGCCGCTGCGCTGGGCGGAACAGGAAGGCCACGAACGGCTCTATGCCGAGCTGTCGCTGGGCAGCGTCACCGGCGAGGCCGTCACCTGCTTCTTTCACCGCGACGATGCACCCCCCGAGTTCATCGGCTTCTGCACGATCCTGGAAGGCTCGAGCCTGCCGCAGGCCAGCTTGAACGGCGTCGAAATTCCGGCGCTTCGGCTGCGTTTGCCGCTGCTCCCGCGCGAAACGCCGCTCGGCGCCATGGTGATCGCCGCCATGGCCCGAAGCTGGGCCCGGCGCGCGCACGGGGCGCAGGACATCCCGCTCCTGGCCCACCTCCCCCGCCCGCCCTTCGACGGCCGCGACACGCTGCCGGCACTCTGGCCCCCCGTGCATTTCGAGCTCGACCAGGCCCTGCATGTGCCACCGGACGGGCTCGCGCTGATCGGCTGGTTCGTCGATACGGGAGCGTCGGTCGCGGCGCTGTCCGTCTGCGGCGTCCGGCATCGGGCGCGCCTGGACCCGCAGGCCTGGTTGCCGATCCCGCGCGCTGACATCTTCCAGCAGTTCGGCAAGCAATATGGCCTCGAGGACGACCGCCTCGGGTTCCTGGCCTTTGCGCCGCAAATCGGCGAAGCGAAGTATCTCGAGATCGAGACCATCGACGGCGGGATCGCCTACAAGCCGCTCCGCGTGCTCCATCGCCCGCGCCTGGGGGTCATCAAGCAATTGCTGTCCGTCCCACGCCCGCCGGCGCTCCGGCTCCAGCATGCCTTCGACACGGTGCTGGGACCGATCGTCGATGGCTTGAACATGCACCGGGCTGCCAAACCGCCGCACTTCGCTGACCGCGTCTTCGGCGTCCTCCCCGCCGCGCCGCTGATCTCCGTGGTGGTCGCGCTCTATGGCCGGGTCGACTTCATGGAATACCAGCAGGCGCTGTTCTGCGAGCGGCCCGACCCGGCGGTCGAGTTGATCTACGTGCTCGACGATCCCGCGCTGACGGAGGAGGCGGAGCGGCTGGCGTTCTCCTGCTGGGCTCGCTTCCAACTGCCGTTCCGCCTGTTGTTCGTCGCCGAAAACCTCGGCTACGCCGGGGCGAACAATGTCGGGCTCGGGGTGGCGCGCGGGACGTATCTCTGCCTGCTCAATTCCGACGTGTTTCCGGGCGGCAGCGAGGGGTTGTCCTGGCTCGCGCCCCTGGTGGCGCGGTTACAGAAGAACCGGAAGCTTGGCGCCGTCGGGCCGAGACTGCTGTTCGAGGACGGGACGGTTCAGCACGAAGGCATGCACTACGAGCGCCTCGGGTCGCATGGCGACTGGCTCTTCGCGATCCACACGGGCAAAGGCGGATGGCCCGCTCCGCCGAGCGGGCTGATCCCGGTGCGGGCCATTACCGGGGCCTGCATGGTGCTGCGGCGAGCCGAGGTGGCGTCGCTCGACCCGGGGTATGTCATCGGCGATTTCGAGGACGCGGATCTCTGCGAGCGGTTACGCGCGGCCGGGCTCGGCTGCGCGGTGGATCGTTCGGTCACGCTCTATCATCTCGAACGGCAGTCGCAGGGGGCGGAGCAGCCCTGGCGCGCGAACGCGACGCTGTTCAACGCGTGGCGGTTCAACCGCCGTTGGGGCAAGCAGATCGATGGCTGAGCCGGTGCGCACGCGTCGGGCGACGGCGCGGCAGCGGCTGCTCGTGATCTGCCACGCGCATCCGCGGCTGAGCCAAGGGGGCGCCGAGATCGCGGCCTATGAGCAGTTCCGGCGGGCACGCGACAGTGAGACGATGGAGGCTTGGCTTCTCACGTCCAACGGCGCTGCGCGGGGCACGAAACCGGGGTTCGGGCAGCCGTTCGGGGCCCAAGAATTCCTGTATACGGGTGCTGCCTTCGACGGTTTCCGGCTCAGCAACCCCGACCCATTGTTCACGCGCGAGTTCGGCACCCTGCTGCAGCGGCTCAAGCCCGACACGGTGCATTTCCACCATTATCTCGGCATCGGCATCGAGGCGCTGCTCTGCGTCCGGCAGCATGCGCCGCAGGCGAAGATCGTGCTGACGCTGCACGAATACCTGCTGATCTGTCACCATTTCGGCCAGATGGTCACCCGGCCGGCGCTCGACCTCTGCTATGGCGCGTCGCCGCAGAAATGCCATCGCTGCTTTCCCGAACACAGCCCGCAAGCCTTCCTGCTGCGCGAACTCTGGCTGAAGCGCTTCCTACGCGAGGTCGACGAGTTCATCTCGCCGAGCGAGTTCCTGCGCGGGCGCTACATCGAGTGGGGCCTGCCACCCGAGAAGATCCGCGTGCAGGCCAATATGTTGCCGCCGCATCCGCCGGCGATGCCGCCGCGCCACGCCGCCGGACAGCCGCTGCGCGCGGCCTTCTTCGGTCAGCTCTCCCCGCTCAAGGGCCTCGAGGTCCTCATCCGCGCCGCGCGCAAGATCGAGCGCGGCGGCTACCCCATCACGTTCCGCATCTACGGTTCATCCGCCAGCCAGCCGCAATCGTTCAAGGACCGGGTCGAGAAGGCCTTGGCCGACCTTCCGGCGAACGTGACGTTCAAGGGCGCCTACCGCAACGACGACGTCGTCCGGCTGATGGCCGAGAACCACGTGATCGTGGTGCCGTCGCTCTGGTGGGAGAACGCGCCGCTGGTGATCGAGGAAGCGCAGGCGGCCGGCTGCATCATTCTCGGCTCGGACCTCGGCGGCATCGGCGAGAAGCTCCGCACGGCCCCGAACGGCCGCACCTTCGGCTACAACGACGCCGACGACCTGGCCGACGAGCTCATTGCGATCCAGCGGCTGGATTCGTCGGATGTTGCTCTTTGATTAGCCGCCCCGGCTCAGCATCATAGCGCGCAGCAGCGGCGTGTGGCTCATGCAGTCGCGCTGTAAGGCCACGCTCCAGCGCGGCATCGATCTGGGCATCAGTCAACTCGACCATGGAGATTCTCCCCATTCCCATAGATCACGTCACCATAGGCGTCAGCGATATCGAGCGATCGAAAGCTTTTTACGATGAGACCCTGAAGTCGATCGGCATTGAGCGCCTCTATGCCGAGGGCGACTCTTTCGCGGGCTATGGAGCCAACAACAAGGCATTCTTCTGGATCGGTTCGAAAACCACTGGGGTGATTGGCGTGCACATCGCTTTCACGGTCGACACCCGATCTGCAGTCGATCGTTTTCATGCATCGGGATTGTCTGCTGGCGGTCGCGACAACGGCTTTCCAGGGCTGCGACCACACTACCATGCAAGCTACTACGGAGCGTTCGTCCTCGATCCCGACGGACACAACATTGAAGCAGTTTGCCACCGTCCAGCATAGACTGCCGGAGTTCCCGCTCCGTCACCCATAGCGTCGTCTGCATGACATCCTACCTGGATGCAGCAAGACTACTGGTCCGGTAGGCCGCCTGGAGGGGAATGGCCATGCCGATGCTCTCGAGGCCCAACTCGGCGCCGCCTCTAAGGAATAACGGATCCGGCGGCCAGGTGCTGTCACCGTTACGCCGGAAGATCTCAGCCGAAATCGACGTGCTGGAGATCAGGACGATCTCGTGCACACTCGGGATCGACGCATAGGCCCACACGTTCGCACGTGTCTTGGCTTCGTTGGACGGGGATAGGATTTCGATCAGCAGGATGGGGTCGTCGAGGGTGCGGGCCGGCCGGATCGGGCCGCAAGTGACGGCGAGATCGGGGATACGCTCGTTGACGTCGGATCGAATTCTCGGAACGACGCCGGGTGTGGTGACGACACGGCAATCCGGCCGATTAGCCGTGAGCCAATTCCTGATAAGGCTCCCGAGTTCGTTCTGGATCGCCCCGTGATCGATGTTGGGCGGCGACATGCAGACCGGCTCGCCATCGACGAGCTCCCAACGGCGTTGGTCCAAATCGGCGGGCGGCTGCCAGTCCTGGAACTCTGCCACAGTCATGCGGTGCGGGACACGAACAGTAGTGCTCATCAAGCGGCCTGATGCAGCGCCCGCTCAACTGCTTTGGGCTCACGCTCAATGACGAGCAAATAGGAGCGCGCCGCCTGGTCTGGCCGGCTCCGACCCTGCTCCCAATCGCGAACTGTCGCCACGCCGAAGCCGAACCGTTGCGCAAATGCACCCTGGCTCAACCCCAACTTCTGCCGAATTGCGCGCACGTCGACCGAGGCTGGCGCAGGATGATAACGGGCTGGGGCCGTCTCGCCGCGAAGGATCGCGAAACCCTCGGTGAGAGAGGCTACTAGTTCGTCCCCTAAGGTGGTGTCAGCGCCGGGCTCGGCTTTATGAACTCGCATTGCTCTCTCCTGTTTTGACATTGCGGCGCTCAACCTTGTCTCTCGCGATGAGATCGAGCAGCACATCGCGTTGTTGCGGCGTGATGTTGTCCTGCTCGTTCTTGGCATAAATCAGTAGCGCCAGAATGGGCCGGTCCTCGGCCGCAAAGTAATAAATGACCCGGAAAGCTCCTGATTTGCCGCGTCCGGCCGGGGCAAAGCGCAGTTTGCGAATGCCGCCCAGGCCCGGGACGAGAGCGCCCGCTGTGGGATCAGCTGCCAGCGTGCTGATGAGGTTACCTCGATCCTCCCTGTTCAGCAGCGCATCCGCCCGTCGAGTGAAGATCGAGGTTTCGGCAACCGCGTGCATAATATTATTATACGGGTTTTCCGTATATCTACAATCGCAAACTAAGGAAATTCCGCATGCTTAGAGGCGGACTCAGCCGGGCGGGGGCACCAAGGAGAGACGCGGCGGGGCGGCGCTGGCCGGCTGGGGAGGCGCTGCCGCGACACTCTCGAGTTCGGGCGGCGGCGCGGATTCGAGATCGGCCATCTCGAGCGGGACCGGCATTTCGAGCTCTTTAGACCCGGTGTCCTCCTCGAGTGCCTCGGCCGGCAGCGCGGCCAGTTCGGCGTCGGCCTCGGCCACCCCGCCCGCGCGGGCCCGGGTCAATGCTTCCCGCGCCCGCACCAAGTCGACCTCCCCGGCCAGTCCGCGGGCGAGATAGCGGCCCAGCATGAGCAAGGCACGCAAATGGCCCTTCGCCGCCGCCTTGCCGAACATCGCCTGCGCCGCCACCCGGTCCATCGGGACGTCGTGCCCGCCGCCCAGCAGCGCGCCCACGGCGAACTGCGCGCCGGTATGATCCTTCGCCGCGGCCGCCTGGAACAGCTCCAAGGCCGCTCCATGGTCGCGCGGACCGCCTCGGCCATGGACCATCATCTCGGCCAGGAAAACCTGTGCTTCGATCATCTCGGAGCCGGCCGCCCGCTGAATCCAAGCCCGGCCGGCGTGCAGGTCGGCTTCCACCCCCCTCCCCTCGCACAGCATCCGCCCATACCAATACTGCGCATTGACCACCCCGTCGGCAGCCCGGCGCAGCCACAGCGCCGCCTCCGGCAGGTCGCGCTCGCCGCCGACACCTTCCGCCAGGCATACGCCGTAATTGAACGCCGCCACGAGATCACCGTCGGATGCGGCGTCGTAGAACCAATCGCGCGCCTTGCCGCCGTCCTCGGCAGGCTCGCCACCGCCGGCGAGGATCAAATTGCCCAGATCCGCGCGCGCCGCCCGGTCACCGCTCTCGCCCGAGATGCGCAGCCAATACGCCGCCTTCTCCTGGTCGCGGGGAACGCCCATGCCGGTCATGTACAACGTCGCCAGGGCGCGCGCGGCCACCGGATGCCCCCCCTCGGCCGACCGCAGATACCAATCCGCCGCCTCCACGAAGTTCGGCGGCAGCTCGCCGCCTCTGGCGTAGAGGTCACCCAGCAATGCCGACGCCTCCGGGTCGCCGGCCAGGGCCGCCCGGCGGAGCCAGGTCTCGCCCGTGACGGCATTGCGCTCGATGGCGCGGCCCTCGAGCAGCGCCAGGCCATAACGCGCCTGCGCCGGCCGCAGCCCCTTCTGTGCCGCCTGTTTGTAGAGCTGCACCGCCTTGACCGGATCCCGCTCGACCCCGGTGCCGACATCGGACATGACCCCGAGCAGATAGAGGCCGAGCGGCAGGTTGGCCTGCGCGGCCCGCATGATCGCCGCCGCCGCCGCTTGCTCTGCATCACGCGCCGCCATCCGCAACAAGGCGAGCCCGTAGCCGAGCGCGCCCTGCGGACATCCGGCCTCGGCGGATTTGCGGAACCAGTCATCCGCCGCCGCCTGGTCGCGCATCGGATCGGGCCCGGCGCTGAGGATGTAGCCGACCAAGGCCTGCGCATCGCCCGACCCGGCCGTTGCCGCCTTCATCCCCCAGTGCAGCGCCTTCGGGTAATCCGGCTCGTGTCCTTCGGCATCGCTGAACAGCCCGGCGGCGACCCCGCCCTCATCTCCCTGGCCGGCTCCCGAAAGATAGACTGCCGCCAGCAAGGCCTGCGCATCGACCCGCTCGGCCTGGGCTGCCTTCTCGAGCCAAATCGCCGCCGTCGCGCGGCTGGACGGGACCCCGGTTCCTTCCAGATAGGCTTTGCCGAGGTAGAATTGCGCTTCGGTATCGCCGCGATTGGCCGCCTTCGCCAGGGCCTGAACCACGGCGGCGCCACGGCCCGCTTTGGTCTCCTCCAGCGCCGCACGGATGCGGGCGGAGGGCGAGATGACGTGGACCAAACGCCGGAACAAACCTACCAACGAGACCTCAGCGCAGATGGCGGGATCGGAAGCCGAACTCTCTTATACTCATGCGCGTCCAGTAGGGACAAAGGGCGTCGCGGCACTGGCAGGGGCCTGCCCTATCGATTATCTTGAGGCCCATGGACACTGTTCCAACCGCCGTCGACAGCATTCAGGCGCCAGGCCCTGAAACCGAAGCCGAGAGGCAGGACCGCCTTGCCTGGGAGGCCGAAGGCATCGCTGCGGCCGATGCCGATATCGCTGCAGGCCGGTTGGTCGATGCGGTCGCGGTGCGAGCCTGGGTCGAGAGCATCGATACCGACCACGAGTTGCCGGTCCCATACTCCGGTCGTTGATCGGGTCTCTTGCCGCGACAGCTGAGCTACACTGACACGGCGCTGGCTGACCTCAGCGCTGCTCGCCGTTGGCTGACGCAGCCTGGTGCGGGGCCGGTAGCACGCAACAGGCTGCTGGCCATCCTGGACGCCATCGACGATCTCCGCGCTCATCCATACCGGTTCCCGCTCGGAGTGCATCCAGGCGTGCGCGAGCGGCTTTGTGCCGGTGGCTATCGCGTGTTCTACCGAGTTAGGCCCGACACCGGCCATGACGAGACCGCCGGCGACGTGCGGGTGCTGCGGGTCTACGGCCCCGGCCAGGATCGGCAGAATTTCAACCCTTCCGATTCTGAGCCTCCTTAATGTGTGCCAAGGAATAGCCCGACTCGGCGTCCCGTCTTAGAATTTGGAGGAAGCGAATTCAGGGCCAGTGATGTCAGCGCAGCTTGAAGAGGAACTGACCCGGCTCGATGCCGCGCTCGCCGCCGCGGAGCGGCAGGCGAAAGCCGTCATGTCCGGGCTCCGGGCGCTGCGCCGGCAGGCAACCTCCGGTGTGGTGGCCGGGCTGTCGCGTCGGCTGGAGCAACTCCCGGCCACCGCCGAGCCGCTGACCTCGGCGCTGGTGACCGCCAGCACGAGCTTCAACTACGATGCGGAAGCGGCACTGGCAGACGGCCACTACCTGAAGGAATTGCTCGCCGCGGCAGAGGCCAAGGGCCTCGTGCTCGTGGAGCGCGACGGGCGGATCACCGCCTTTCCGCTGCTGCTCAAGCTCGAACCGGCCGTTCCCGCGGTTCGGGTCGGCCGCAAGCTCGAACGGCAGATCCGGCCCGGCGTGCTCACCGCGCTGCTGAAAAAGGCTCAGGAGAGCAGCGTCTTCAATGCCGAGGCGTTCCTGGAGACGCTGTTCAAGGCCGCCACCCATCTGGCCCGGACCGAGCATCGCGGCGACGAGCCGGGCGAAGGCGCCGTGGTCTCCCTGCTCGACATCTACGAATTGCTGACCCTGCGGCCCGGCGCGACCGCCGAGTATTCGCGCGAAGCCTTTGCCGTCGACATCCTACGGCTCGACCGCGCCCCCGACACGCGCACCAAGCGGGGCCATCACTTCAGCCTGCCAGCGTCGACCGGCAGCAAAGGCCGCTCTCGCCTCACCGTCTATGACGAACACGGCGCCGAGCACGTCTATGTCGGCATCGCCTTCCGCCGCGGACACTGAACCGCCGTGGCGATTCCCGCCGATATCTGGCTTGAGGTAATCGGCCGGGAGTATCTGGACGACTTCATCCCGCGCGGCGGGGGAGCCGTCAGGTTTGCCGTGGCAGAGGGCGGCGTGCTCGACCATGTGGCGGGGCGCCTGGCTGAACACAGCGCGACGGCCGGGCTCGAATGCATCCGGCTCGATCTCGCGACCACCCGGCTGCACATGCTGCACAATGTCGTCTTCGCGATCACCCAGGCGCTGCCGTGGGAGCGTCTGCTCCGCACCCGGCTGCAGGCGTTGGTGACGGGAGCGGGCTATCGCTGGCCGGATACCGAGGATGCTCCGTTGCTGCCGGCATTGGCGGAGCTGAACGGCGTCGCCGCCCACCTGCTGCGGCGCGACCTGACCCAGGCGCTCAGCCGCGACATCTGGCAGGACAGCCAACTCACGCTCGATTTCCGCTACGCCATGATCGCGCTGCTGGACGCCCGTCTGACCGGCGACGAAGCGATGGCGGCGGCGGTGATGGCGTGGCTCCACGGCACGCTGCGCGCCATCGGACAGCTCAAATCCGCCCAGGTCGGACGCCGGATCGGGCGGCAGAACGCGCGGGGCGTGTTGATGTCGCTCTGCCACTGGGTCCGCCAATGCGGCGGCGCCGGCATCGTGCTGGTGCTGGATATCAGGCAGTTGCATCGCGAGCGCCGGGTCATCACCGAGGGGCTGGTCTATAGCCCGGCGGCCGTCATGGACTGCTACGAGGTGCTGCGCCAGGTGATCGACGACGCCGAGCATTTCCCGGGCCTGTTCCTGATCGCGCTAGCCGACGACGCGTTCCTGAGCGACGACCCGCGCCGCTCGCTCAGCCAATACACCGCCCTGCAGATGCGCGTCTGGGACGACGTGCGTCCGCAAGGCGGCGACAACCCGCTCGCGCCCCTGGTCCGGTTCGCGTGACGCAGCCCCCGTTGGCGCTGCGCACCGCCTTCGAGGCTCTCCGCGCCGGCGTGCCGAACCGGGCTGCCGTGCTGCTGCTCGGCAGCGTGGAGGACGCGATCGAGGACCGGTTCGAGACGGGCCTCCAGCAGGCGTGGAGCGGCGCGCGCCAGCCGGGCGTGCTGTTCACCGGCGGCTTCGGGGCGGGCAAGTCGCATCTGCTCGGATTCTTGCGGGAAGTGGCGCTGAAGCAGAACTTCGTGGTCAGCACCGTTTCGGTCAGCAAGGAAACGCCGCTGTCGGTGCCGCTGACGGTGTTCACGGCGGCGTTGCGCAACACGGTTGCCCCAGGCCAGACGGATGACGTCATGACCGTCGCCCTTGCCGCGTTGCAGCGGCAACCGGCGGCGGCGCAGGCGCTGGAAGCGGCCGTCAGTGCGGCCGATTCCGGGTTTTCGCCGCTGTTTGCCGCCATGCTGCATCTGCTGGGCCGGCCTCAGCCACCCGACATCCTGCGCCGGATGGAAGCGTTCCTGGCCGGCGGCAAACTGCCGGGCCCCTCGTTGCGCCAGGCGCTGACGCAAGCCGGCGTGCGCGGCATGTTCAATCTGACGGGGATCACCGAGGCCACGCTGGCCCACCAGCGCGAGCGCTTTGCGCCGTTGCTGTTCCGCGCGGCGGGATTTGCCGGCTGGTGCCTGCTGATCGACGAAGTGGAGCTGATCGGCCGCTATTCGCCGCTGCAGCGGGCGCGCGCCTATGCCGAGTTGGCGCGCTGGCTCGGGGCGCCTGGCGTGCCGGGGTTATCTGTGGTGGCGGCGATCACCGACGATTTCGCCTCGCAGGTGATCAAGGGCCGGCAGGATGATGAGAAGCTGCCGGAGCGGCTGCGTCTGAAGGGTGTGCCGGAGCAGGCCGATCTGGCGCTGGCGGCGATGCGGGCGATCGAGACGGCGCCCGTGCTCACGCCGCCGAGCGAGGCTGATCTGCGGCGTCATGCCGAACGGCTGCGCGTCAGCTACGGCATGGCCTACGATTGGGAGGCGCCGCCCGCGACCATCGGCGAGCGCCGCGCCAACCGCACCATGCGCCACCACATCCGCGGCTGGATCACGCAATGGGACGTGCTGCGCCTGCAAGGCCGCGCGGCGCGGCTGGAACACGGCACGGTGGCCATGAACTACGTGGAAACCGAGGATCTCGACGAGCCGGCGCCGGATGGCTGAAAAAGTGCAGGTCGAGGCCGATCGGCTCAGGCTGATCGCGGTGGCCAACGAGAAACGTGCGGCGGTACTGCGGCGCACCCTCATGGAAACCGAGCAGCGGCTGGGCGACGCGGTGCGGTCGAACGACGCCGCCCGGCAAGACCTCGATGCGCAGCGGCTCGAACTCGCCCATCTCCGCGCCGTGGCGGAGCAATACCATGTGCTGACCCAGTCATCCCTCTGGCGCGCCACCGGGCCGCTCCGCGCCGCCGGCAGCATGATCCCGCCTTGGCTGAGGCGAGTGGTCCGGCGGTGGCGGCCGACGCGGCAGCCCGCTCCGCTTGCGCCGCCACCCCCCGCGGCAGCAGCCCCGCCGCCACCGGTCATCGTCGACCGCTTCTCGCTCGATCAAGTGGCGCGGCCCCCCACCGATCTCATGCCGCTCATCGAATTCTACGATCCGATCGCACCCGAGGTCTCGATCGTCATCGTCAATTGGAATGGCGGGGACATGACCCTGCTCTGCCTCGAGTATTTGTGGCAGTACACGACGGGTCATCACTACGAGATCATCGTCGTCGACAACGGCAGCGACCCGGGCGATACGCAGAAGCTGCGTGAAACGGCGCCCTATGCGCGGGTCATCGAACTCGGGACTAACAAGTATTTCGGCGAGGCAAACAACCTGGGGGTCGAAGCGGCGCTCGGGCGCTATATCTGCTTGCTGAACAACGACGCCTTCGTGGCACCGGGATGGCTCGAAACGCTGATGCGCGCGCTCGAATCCGATCGCCGCATCGGCGCAGTCGGCCCGCGTTTCGTCTATCCGAACGGCGATCTGCAGGAAGCCGGGGCGCTGATCAATCCGGACGGCACCGTCACCCAGCTTGGTAAAGGCGCATCGGTCGACGACCCC
Organism: uncultured Acetobacteraceae bacterium; assembly: GCA_964657565.1. Classification (GTDB taxonomy): domain Bacteria; phylum Pseudomonadota; class Alphaproteobacteria; order Acetobacterales; family Acetobacteraceae; genus JAVVHH01. The sequence continues at coordinate 9,861 of CAZZVQ010000003.1, read as the reverse complement.
GCGTTCCGGACGCAGCGTGTCGTCGATTATACCTCCGCCGCCTGCGTGCTGCTGCGCCGGGACGATTTTATCCGGGCACTTGGCTTCGACCTCGCGTGGGATCCCGCCTACTACGAGGATGTCGATCTATGCCTGAAGCTGAGGCTGCTCGGTCTCGATACGGTATATTGTCCGGACACCACGGTCGTGCATATCGAGGGCGCCACCAGCAGCAATCGCGGCGCGGCGCTGAAGCTGGGCAACATCGTCGCCATCAACCGGAGCAAATTCCTCCATCGTTGGGGCCGCTTTCTGGAGACCGCGGGCCGGGAACGGCCGCCGCTCATCCCCGCCAGGCCGGTGTCGGCAGCGTCGCAGGCGCCCCGCCGGCGGGTCGTGATCTACACGCCTCATCCCCTGACGCTCGGCGGGGGCGAGCGCTACCTCCTGACCATCGCGGCCGCGTTCAAGGATGTCGCGCACGTCGCGCTGGTCACGCCGGAGCCGGTCAGCCGACTCCGCGTGCTGACGATGGGGCGGGAGTTCGGGCTCGATCTCGATCACGTCGAGCCGATGCGGGCGACCGACTGCTTGAACGCCCCGGCCGCCGACCTCGCCTTCGTGCTCGGGAACGAGTTCTTCCCCCCCATCGGGCGCCTGGGCCGGCACACCGTCTTCATCTGCCGGCTCCCGGTTGCGGCCCCGGCGACGGGCGCGGAGCGGCGGCCGTTCTGGGACGATGTGGACCGGGTGATGACCGGCTCGGAGGATGTCCGCGCGCATGTGCAGCGCAGTGCGGAGGCGTTGGGGATGCCGGCGCGTCCCATCGACGTGGTGCCGCCGCCGGTCCCGATGGTGACGATGCGGGCGGTCAAACAGCCGGGCAGAATCCTGCATGTCGGCCGCTTCGCCACCGGTGGGCACTGCGAGCGGCAGGACCGATTGATCGAGGCCCTGCGATCGTTGCTCGATCGCGGCGTTGCGGCAGAGCTGCACCTGGCCGGGTCGACGATGCCGGAGGTGCCGCACCGAACCTATTACGCCGAGTTGCTCGAGCAGGCGGCCGGGCTGCCCGTCACCTTTCACACCAACCCCTCGATGGAGGCGCTGCATCAGCTCTACGCCAGCAGCGACATCTACTGGCACGGGGCGTTCGGCATCTCGATGGTCGAAGCCATGTCGGCGCGCTGCATCCCCGTCGTGTTCGCCGCGGGCGACCCGGCGTCGGATGGCCTGACGGAACTCGTCGACCAGACGGACCGGCTGCTGCGGTCGACGCCGGACGCGGAGAAGGACGCGATGCGGGACGCGGCAGAAGCGGCGGCGCAGGCCTATGACGAGGCGATCTTTCGGCGCCGGATCCGAGCGCTCGCCGAGGAGCTCATACCCGAGACGCTGGTGTCATAAGCGGCCTCAGGCCCGCGCGAGGAAGCCGTTCGCCTGGAAGAAGCGCCATGCGGTCCCGATCATGTCGTCCAGCTCGGGGCGTTGAGCCTGGAAGCCCAAGATGGCCTTGGCGCGAGCGGGGTTGGCGATCACCTCTGCCGGGTCGCCGGGCCGCCGGGCAGAGACTGAAATGGGTACCGGCCGGTTGGTGACGCGCTCGACCGACGCCAGGATCTGCGAGACCGAGTATCCCTGGCCGACGCCCAGGTTGAGCGCCTCGGAGGCACCGCCCTCCAGGAGGTAGTCGAGCGCGGCGACGTGGGCGGCGGCCAAATCCATGACATGCGTGTAGTCCCGCACCGCCGTGCCGTCGGCGGTGGGGTAGTCCTGGCCCAGCACGTCGAAGCACGGGGTGATCCCGGCGGCCGCCATGAGGGCACGGGGAATGACGTGCGGCTCCGGGTCGTGCATCTCGCCGAGCTCTCCGTCGGGATCGGCGCCGGCGGCGTTGAAGTAGCGCAGACTCACGGAGCGCAGACCATAGGCGTGGTCGAAATCGCGCAGCATGTCTTCGACGATCAGCTTGCTGCGCCCGTACGGGCTGAGCGGCTTCTTGGGCGCATCTTCGCCGATCGGCAGCTTCCCCACTTCGCCGTAGATGGCGCATGTGCTCGAGAAGACGATGGGCGGGGCTCCGGCCTCGACCAACGCCTCCAGCAGGGCGAGCGTGCCGGCGACGTTGTTGCGGTAGTAGAGAGCCGGGTGCTGCATCGATTCCGCGACATAGGCATAGGCGGCGAAGTGCAGGCAGGCGACGGGGGCGACAGACTGGATCGTGGCGCGGAGCCGGTCCTGGTCGTGCAGGTCGCCCTGGGTGAAGTCGCCGAAGCGGATCAGGCTGGCATGGCCGCGCGACAGGTTGTCGTAGGTGTGGGGGTCATACCCGGCGCGGGCGAGCATCTTGCAGGCATGGCTGCCGACATACCCGGCGCCCCCCGTCACCAGTACCTTGCGGCGCGTCATGATGACTGGCTGGCTGACAATAGACGGCTCGCGCGTTGATCGTGAGGGGTCACCTGGCACCTCTCAGGGCGGACCGAACGGGGATGCGCCTGTAGCGTTTTTCCAGAGAGGCGTCCAGGCGGCGGCGGGCGGTAGTGGTCAGTTTGACGAACCCGCGAACGCACAACCATGGAGAGGAGACACATGATACAAACAGCCGATCGCGGAAACCCTCGCGACTGGGACAACCCAATGGGACGGGCTGCCGTCAAAGCTACCCCGATGGGAAAAACCACAAGAGGATAGCATTGACATGAGCTACACAACGCTACGATCCGCCCCTCCGTCCATTGAAGACGCGGAACAGACAAGGGCGCTCGCCCTCGCTGTAAGGCACGTCAACGCCTCTATGCGTACACCAATCAGCGAAGGCGAGCTGCGAACCGCCCTGATCACGGGCGAAATCAAAGAACAGTTCGAGAACCACCTCTTCGCGTTCATCGACGAGACAGACCGGGCAACCCTCTGCGACCTCGTGCTCAGCAGAGCAACGACCTACGGACGTCTCGCGATCCTTGCGGATCGGAAGCTTCCGCCCAAGCACCCCAACAGGACATGGCTCGATGAGCGCCGCGACCTCTAACTGGAAGCGACTGTTCGACATCGCCATGCCGGCCATAGACCACGTCTTCCGCTCGCCCCAGACCGAAGGGACGCCGGACTGGACGTTTGGAGGCGGCACTGCCCTGATGCTGCAAATAGGCCATCGAATCAGCTTCGACATCGATATCTTCGTCCACGCCGCAAGGCTGAAGTCGTTCTCGCCAAGCATAAACCCAGCAGCTGCAGATATCTCCACGAGGTATCAGTGGCCAGGTCACTACCTGAAGTTCGAACTTCCCGACGGCGAGATCGACTTCCTTTCAGCTCCGCTCCAAACCGACCCTGGCTTCACATGGAAACAGCTTGGCAACAGGCCGGTGGCGATCGAGACGCCCGAAGAGATCATCGTCAAAAAGATCCGATACCGGTCAGAGTCCCTCAAAGCCAGAGACGCGTTCGACCTGGCAGCCATCGCACGGGAACGTCCAGGTCTCGCCGAAACACTCGCGTCGGAAGTAGGCGACGCGCTTCCCAGAACGAGCGAGGCGCTACGCGTGATCGCGGCGCGGGGCTGGAAATCGCAGTCGACAGGCATCATCCCGACGCCAAAGACTGAAGCGCTTCTGCCTGAAGCGCTCGGGATCGCACAACGCGTAATCGACATAGCTCTTGCGCATTGGAAAGACCGCGAACAGCGACCAGCAAACAGGTCGGCTGAACCGACGCCTTCAAAACCCTCCCGCGCCGGGTCGCGGCCTTGACAAGGGTGCGACCGGCTGGCACCTCGGCCGCGAGTTCATCACCGAGCGCGGGAAGTTCGACTCCGATGACGGTCGTGCGGGCGACCGCTACAGGCTGAATTGGATCGTTGATTGTTTTTCCCCTTCTACAATCCAGAAAGCAGCCGCGGTTGGGTCGTCGATGCGATCTACAACGGCACGTTGGACCGGTGGCGCGTGTCGCGCACGCTGCGCCGGATGGCCAAGCACCCGATCGTGCAGGGCGGCTCCGATGTCGGGGTGCAGAACCTTCTCTATATGTTGACGGTCAGCCTCCGGCCGCGGCGGGTGCTGGAGATCGGCACCCATATCGGCACCGGCGCGGTGATCATCGGCCATGGGCTGAAGACCAACGGCTACGGCAAGATCATCACCGTGGAGCCCGGCGAGCACTACCAGAAAGCCGCCGCAACCCACGTCAAACAGGCGGGCGTGGCCGAGCAGGTCGAGATATTGCCGGGTTTCTCATATGACAGCCATTGCAAGGAGCGGCTCGCCGCCGAAGCGCCGTTCGAGCTCATCTTCATCGACGGGGCGCACGATTACGCCTCGTTCCAACACGATCTCGAGCTGGCGTGCACGCTGATCTGCGACAACGGCATCATCGTCTGCCATGACTCCGGCCAGCAATCGCCGGAGATGGACCCCACGGGGCGCGGCGGCGCCCGGCAGGCGCTTTGGGACTTCAAGTGCGAGCATCCCGACTACTCGGTGATGTTCCTCGAATTCCCCGTGTGGTTGAACGCGACGGGCACCTCGCTGGTCTGCCGGGAGCGGCTGGCGCCCGATCCGCGGCTCACCCAGCAGGTCGCGGCGGCAACGGCACCACAGAGCGCCTAAACCGGCGTCCAGGCCTCCCGGGTGCCTGGTCGGTGGCTCGCCGGTTGCAGAGGAGACCATCGTGGATCAACAAGCGCTTTCCCCTGACAAATCCGACGGCCTCGGCGCTCTCGCCCGGCCGATCGCCCTGTTGCACCCCGACCTGGATGCGTTGTCGCCGTGGCTCGGCCATGTCCCGTTCGCCTTCTGGCTGGTCGAAGCGATCGCGCCGCGGACGATCGTCGAGCTGGGGACGCATACCGGCATCTCCTACTGCGCGATGTGCCAGGCGGTCGTGCACCTGGAACTCGCCTCGGCCTGCTGGGCGGTCGACACCTGGGTGGGCGAGGCGCATGCAGGCTACTACGGCGAGGACGTCATCGAGACCCTGCGCGCGTATCACGATCCGCGCTACGGCGCCTTCTCCCGGCTGGTCCGCTCCACCTTCGCCGAAGCGCTGCCGCATTTCACCGACGGCTCCATCGACCTGCTGCACATCGACGGGCTGCACACCTACGAGGCGGTGTCGGACGATTTCCATAGCTGGCTGCCCAAGCTGAGCGACCGTGCGGTGGTGATCTTCCACGACATCAACGTGCGCGAAGGCGATTTCGGCGTGTGGCGCCTATGGGACGAGATCACCCAGAAATATCCCTCGTTCAGCTTCCTGCACTCGCACGGGCTGGGCGTGCTGGCGGTGGGCGCGAACGCGGCGCCCGACATCCGTTGGCTGACCGGGATCGACCCGTCCGACACCGGGCGCTCGACGGAAGTGCGGACGTTCTTCGAGCGGCTCGGCGACCGGCTGATCGCCCGGTTCGACCGGCAGTCGTTGCTGAACGAGAATGCCCGCCTGGGCGCCCTCGTCGCGTCCAAGCAGCCGCAGGCGCCGGCCGTGGACACGCCCATTGCCGCCGTCGCCGACCGGATGCCCGCGAAACCGGCCCAGGAACGGGACAAGCAGCCGCTCAAGCCGGGGGCGAGCGAGCGCGGCAAGCTCGAATCGGCGCGCCGGGAAGCGACGATGCTGGCCGACGAACTGATCCGGCAGCGCTCGGAGGCCGTGGCGAGCCGCAAGCGGGAGGCGGAACTCGCCGCGGCGCTGGAAACGGTGGAAGCCCGCTTCGCCGGCGATCTCGCCTCCTCCCACGCCGAAATCGCCTCGACGCTGCAGGCGGTGCTATCCTCCACCTCCTGGCGGCTGACCCGGCCGCTGCGGGGGAGCGTCCGACTGGCGCGCGCCGTCGCGAAGGGAGACAAGCAGGCGCTCCGGCTCCTGTGGGATGTGTCGCGAGGACGTCTGCGCACGGGTACGCCGATACCGGGCGAGACGGCGCCCTCCCCTGCCGCGCTTCCGCCTGCTGAACCGGCCCCCGCTCGCACCGAGCCGGGCGAGGGTGCCCGGCCGAGTCCAACCCGGCGTGCCCGCCCGCTGGTCGCGTTCGTGAGCGGGTTCCCAGCATCGGCGAGCGAGACCTACCGCGTGCACAACGTCATTTCGGTGCTGCGCGAGTTCTTCGACCTCATCGAGACCACCGAGGCCAGCTTCGAATCGAACCGCGACCAGATCGAGCGCGAGGCCAGCATCCTGATGCTGTTCCGGGTCGGCATGGACGAGACGATCTTCGAGGCCGTCCGGGCCGTGCAGTCGAATGGCGGCGTGGTCGTCTACGACGTCGACGACCTCATCTTCGACGAATCGATCGCAACGCCGCGCTTCATCGATGGGCTGAAAGCCCTACCGCCGGAGCAGTTGCCCGCCTATCAGCGCGGGATCGCCTTCGCCGCACGGCTGATCGACGTGGTGGATGCCTGCACGGTGCCGACCGCGTATCTGGCGGGCAAGATCGCCGACCGGGGGGCCACCGCCCTGCTGCTGCCGAACGGGATCAACCCGGCGATGCTGAGCTGGTTCGACCGGGCGCGCGAGAGTGCGGTGGCCCCGCAGGACGGCAAGCTGCGGATCGGCTACGCGAGTGGCAGCCGCACGCACCAGCGCGATTTCGCGGCGGTGAAGGATGCGCTGCTGGCGATCCTCTACGCCCGCGACGACGTGGTGCTGACGCTGATCGGCATGATCGACCTGTCGGAATATCCGGAATTCGCGCAGGTGGAACACAAGATCGAGCATCGCCCCTTCGTCTCGCATCCCATGCTGCCGTGGGAGTTGGCGCGGCTCGACATCAATCTCGCGCCGCTGGAGCTCGGCAACCCGTACTGCGAGTCCAAGAGCGAGCTGAAGTATTTCGACGCGGCGCTGCTGGAGGTGCCGACCGTGGCCACCCCCATCGCCGGCTACGCGGCCGCGATCCAGCACGGCGTGACCGGCTATCTCGCGATCCATCCGGCCGAGTGGAGGAGCTGCCTCGAGAGCCTGTTGGACGATCGCAGGCTGCGGATGCGGATGGGCAAGCTGGCGCGTCACGACGCGTTGCGCCGGTTCGGGCCGGGGGTGATGCGGGCGAACACGAAGCGCGTCTACCAGCATTTGCTGGACATGCGCCGCCCCCAGACCCCGCCGCGCCGGATGGGCTACGACAATTTCCTGTACGCCATCAACTACAAGCCCGCCGTCGACGCGCGCCGCCCCGGGAAGCACACGGACGCAGCAGGCCCGCGCCCGCTGTCCATCCACTGGATCCTGCCCGTATTCTCGGCCGGTGCCGGCGGCGTCAGCAACATCCTGCGGTTCGTCGCGCAGCTGGAGGCGTCCGGCCATCACAACACGATCTGGCTGCACACGCCGTGGCACAGCTCCGACGATTGGGCGCACGACCTTTCCGCCCGCTACAAGCGGCTGATCGATACGGAATTCAGGCGGATCCATGCGGACGTGCGGCCGTTGCCCCGCGACCTCGACCTGATCCGCGGCGATGCCGTGGTCGCGACCGACCATTATTCCGCCTATCCCGCCCGGGCGATGACGGGCGTCGGCAAGCGCTTCTACTTCCTGCAGGACCACGAGGCGGAGTTCAGCCCGACCGGCTTCGCCAGCCTGTTCGCCGATGCCACGCTCGATTTCGGCTTCGACGCGCTGAGCAACGGCGCGTGGCTGCACGAATTGGCCATCAAGCACGGGATGTGGTCGGTCCAATGGGAGCAGGCGGCCGACCGCACGCATTACTTCTGCGGCACGCAGCCGCGCCAGCCCGGGCACATCGCGTTCTACGCGCGCATGGAGACGCCGCGCCGGGCCGTCGAGCTCGGGCTGCTGGCGTTCGAACTGCTCGCCCGCTGGGGCTTGGAGTTCCACGTCGAGTTCTTCGGCGGCCCGATCGACGTGTCGGGCCTGCCGTATCCGAGCACCAGCCATGGCGTGCTCTCGGCCGACAGGCTGGGCGAGCTGTACCGGTCGGCGTCGATCGGCATGGTGTTCTCGGCGACGAACTACTCGATCATCCCGCGCGAGATGATGGCTTGCGGGCTGCCGGTGGTGGAGATCATGGCGCCGAGCACGGCCATGTCGTTCCCGCACGGTGGGGCGGTGCTGAGCCAACCGACGCCGGACGCGGTCGCGCGCCAGCTTCGCACGCTGCTGCTCGACAAGGTGCGGCGGGAGCAGGTCGCGGCGCAGGGACGCGAGCATGCCGCCCAGTTCAGCTGGGAGAAGTCGGCATCGGACATCCAACGCGCGATGGTCGCGCGCATCAACGAGGCGGCGGGAGAGGTCTGATGTTACCGATGAACCCAGAGGGTGCGGTCGGCGAGTTCACGTCCTGCCCGAATTGCGGCGGGCTCGCGTTCGAGCTGTTCGAGGACATCCTGGACGTCGACGGCAAGATCGCCGTCATCGAGATCTGCGAGGCCTGCTCCGCGCTGGTCAACCGCGGCGCGCTCGAACACCTCCAGCGCGATACGGAAGCGATGCGGCAGGCGCAGGTGCTCGAACTGCGCGACGTCTACCCGAGCGATCCGAACCAGGTCGCGTTCGGGGCGACGCTGGAAGAGGAGATCCCGCATTTCCTCGACGTGATCGATTTCTTCGTCAAGAAGACCGGCCAGGAGGAGAAGCGGCGCTCGCTCGTCTCGGCCGAGCTGGGCATCGGGCGGGGCACGCTCCTGCGCGCCGCGGCGCAGGTGTTCGAGCGTTCGTATGGCACGGACATCGACTTCACCCTGTTCGACAACACGAAGTCGCAGCTTGCCGTGCCGGACAACGTGATCCTGCTCGAAACGCTGGTGAACCTGCCCGAGAAGGTGGACGTTATCCTCGCCTGGCACACGTTCGAGCACGTGCCGCGGCTGCACGACTTGGTCGCGACCGCGCGCCAGCTGCTCAAGCCGGACGGGCACATCTTCTTCCAGGTGCCGCTGTATCGGCCGGAGAACGTGGTGGAGAGCCACTACACGTTCATGAACCGGCGGTCAGTGGCCGTTCTGGCGGAAATGGAAGGCTTCGAGATCGTCGACATCTGGACGGATCACAACCGCCACTTCCTGACCTCCATCCTGCGCAAATCCGCCGGACTCTGATCGGCCACTGGAGAGGACGTCGCTCATAGCAAGTAATCCCTTGCATCCATCACGATAATTCCGCATTATGCGGAAGCTGAGGCGTTGACCGGGCCTACCGAGGAGTGACCCGATGAGTGAGTTTTCCGCCGAGACTGCCGAGCTTCTCAACATTCGCGAGCAGATCGTCCGAATTGATCGCAACATCGCCGAAACTCAGAAACTCGCCGCCGAAGCGCGCAAGTTCGATCGTGACCGGTTCCTCGCACCGATCCTTGCAGCGGGCGCTCTGGGCGGTGTTCTCGCCGCAGCGGTGCCCCTGCTGTTCCGAGCGTGGGGGGTGCATTGACACCCACCCGGTTTCGCGAGTGCCTTGCCCTGCTGCGCTGGTCGCAGCGGGGGTTGGCTGACTGCATCGAGCGCGACGAAGGCACCGTCCGCATGATGGCTCGCGGAAAGCGAGACATTCCGCCTGATCTCGCCGAGTGGCTCGAGCGGGCAGCCGACTTCATGTCTTCCAACCCCCCGCCCGTTTGGCAGGATCGGCGCATGGCGGAGGTTACGGCTTAAACCTAAGCTGCGAGGCGAGTAGGCGGTAGAGGTTAAGCTGCACCCTGCATGCAGCCAACGTAGCTGGCGCGGGTGTCAAAGCCAGTCGTGCCCACGCTTGGGCAGGAACCGGAGCGGGCGAGTTCCGTCGAGACGCTCTTCGCGATCACCTTGCCGTCCAGAACCGTGTAGTTGATCAGGGTGACGCGGGACATTCTCGAACTCCGCCAGACGCGACGTAAGCGGTGCGGAGCCGACCTACTGGCTTGCTTGATGCTCTGACCTCAATTTC
>CAZZVQ010000002.1:1474-106203 GCA_964657565.1 uncultured Acetobacteraceae bacterium | reverse complement strand
GTTCCTGATCGTGTTCGCGCTGTTGGTCACGGTGCTGCTGGTGGTCACGCTGGTCGGCATGCTCGGGCGCAGCGCCCATGCGTAGTGGCTGGCGGCTGCGGCCGGGCGATCTGCCGCTGGCAGCGCTGATCGCCGTCATGGCGGCGCTCGCGCTGGTGGTGCTGATCGGACCGGTGCTGGTGATCGTGCTGACCAGTTTCTCCACGTCGGCGGCGCTCCGCTTCCCGCCGCCGGGCTACACGCTGCACTGGTACGCCGAACTGTTCGACCCGGCGCGCTCGCATGTCATCCACCTCGCCGCGCTGAACAGCCTGGTGGTTGCCGGACTGGCGGCGGTCTTGGCGACCGTGCTGGCCACGGCGGCGGCGCTCGGCATCGCGCGCAACCCGGCGCGGTGGGCGCGCTGGGCCGATGGCGGTTTCATGCTGCCGCTGATCCTGCCCGGCATCGCGTTCGGATTGGCCGCGCTGATGTTCACCACCTGGCTGGGGTTCACGCCGTCGTTGCCGCTGCTGGCGGTCGCGCACGGCATCGTCGTCACGCCGTATGTCCTGCGCAGCGCCGTTGCCGCGGCGACCGGGCTCGAGCCGGCCTGGCTCGACGCGTCGTCCGTGCTGGGCGCCTCGCGATGGATGACGTTCCGCCGCGTCGTGCTGCCCGCGCTCCGCTCGGGCCTGTTGGCCGGCGCTTTCCTCGCCTTCATGGCGTCCATCGACAACGTGCCGGTCTCGCTGTTCCTCGGCTCCGCGCGGACGGACATGCTGCCGATCCGGATGTGGGGCATGATGGAAAGCTCGCTCGACGTGCGCGTGGCGGCCATTTCCGGGCTGCTGGTCGGTCTCTCGTTCGTCGTGCTGCTGCTGATGGACCGCGTCTCCGGCCTGACCCGGCGCGTGAGCCAATGAGCGTCGCTGCGGGGATGGTGCGGGACCTCGTCGGGTATGGTTTCTCGCCTCCGGTGCTGCGGTGGCCCGGCAACGCGGCCGTCGCGGTGTCGCTGGTCGTCAACTTCGAGGAGGGGGCGGAGCTGTCCGTCGAGGCGGGCGATGCCGAGAACGAGCGGATGGGCGAGGTGATCAGCGTCGTGCCGCCGGGTCGCCGCGACATCGGTATGGAGCAGATCTTCGCCTACGGGCTGCGCGCCGGGCTGCCGCGGTTTCTGGACGCGTTCGACCGCGCCGCGATGCGCGCGACCTTCTGGATGTGCGGCCGCGCCGTGGAGCGGGCGCCGGCGCTCGCGCGGGAGGTGGTGCGCCGCGGCCACGAGGCCGGGTGCCACGGGTGGTTATGGCGGCCGAACGCGGATTACGGCAGCATCGACGAGGAGCGTGCGGCGATCCGTCGTGCCACCGAGGCGATCGAGCGGGCCACCGGGGTCCGGCCGACCGGCTATTTCTGCCGCGGCAGCGCCAGCCCGCATACACGGCGTTTGCTCGTCGAGGCCGGCTACGCTTACGACAGCAACGCGTTCGACGACGACCTGCCGTACCGCTGTCCCGAGACCGGCCTGTTGGTGCTGCCCTATGCGCTGGACAGCAACGACATGAAGTTCTTCCACCCGAACGGCTTCGTCCAGCCGGAAGCGTTTTCCGGCTATGTCGCGTCCGCGCTCGACCAACTCATCGAGGAAGGCCGCCGGGGCTGCCCGCGCACGCTGAGCATCGGGTTCCATCTCCGCATCTGCGGCCGCCCTGCCCGCTTCCGCGCGGTGGAGGCGATCCTTGCGGACCTACGGCGGCGCGGGAGCGACGTCTGGATCGCCACGCGCGCCCAGATCGCGGCATCGAGTGCGGAGCAACTCGATGGGCGGGCTTCTCTGTAAACGTTGGTCTAGTCATAGTAGAATTGGTTCTGCTTGGCCCAGCTCGTGTTGCCATAGCGGCTTTTCAGCAGCTGAAAGGCGCGGCGGCCGGAATGGTTGTGGCTTTGCCCGTAATGGCCGACATGGATCAGCCAGTGCAGGGCCTCGGGCGCCCGCGGGTCACGGGGATGCCGGCCCACGTAGTCCAGGATGAAATCCCACACGACCACCGCGCCGGCGGGGGGCGGCACCGCTTTCGGCAGCCCGGCTGCACCCAGGACCGGGAAGGCGGCGGTCCTGCCGAGCGGGGTGGTCGTAGGGTCGCCATATCTGCCCGGTGGCGGCAGTAGACGGCGCTCCGCCGTCGCCCGCGTCACGGCAGCAGGCGCCAGGAAGGCGGGCAGCCGTGGCACGAAGCCGCCGGCGCCGCACATGCCTGTGCACACCACGTCCGGCAGGCGCCGCTTCCCATCGCCCAGCTCGGTGCCGGCCGGGACGTCCACCATCTGGTAGCCCGCGTTGTCGTACAGCACGGGGGCGGGCGGGATGCTGTCGGGATCCGGCCGGTCGAGCACGACCCAATCCGGCCAGCCGCCGGTGAAATCGGTCACGGCGCCGATCGGGCGCGTGTAGTCCAGCAGGTCCGCCCGCAGCCCCGGGATCTTGGCGAAGACGAAGAACAGGGCGAACTGCCGGCCCTCCCCTTTTGCGCCCGGGATCGCCGCGAAATCCGCCGCCATGACCGGCAGGAGCTGCCGCAGCAGCGTGGCCATCCGGTCGGCGGCCGGATCGTCGTGCACGAGCACGGCGCGGGCGAAGCTGGTGAGCGCCACGTCCAACCGGATCGCCGGCGGCAGAGTGGTGTCCACGGCCAGGTCCATCCGTGTGGCGAGCGGCAGGCGGTCGATCAGATAGCGTGCGTCGTCCCCGACACCGACCGTGGCGGCGTCGCCTTCCGCGTCGAATAGGCCGCCGCCGGTGCCGTAATAGCCCCAGTCGGTGTTGCGGCAGTCATTGGCCTGCTTGGTGCAGACCGTGCGGCGCAGAGCGAGACGGGCGAACTCTCCGAGATCGGCAGCCAGTTGCAGGCGTTCGGCGGTGAACAGGTTGCGGCTGGTGGCTGGCAGGGCGGGGCGGGCCAACACGGTGTCCAGCGCCCCGCGCAGCGTGTCGGCCGGGGCCGTGCCGAGGGCGAGGCGGACGCGGTGGTACAGGAGCGTGAGGTAGGCCGGGGACGCCGGGTCGGTGGACGCTGCGTCGGCCAGCAGCGTGCCATCCCCGACCTCGTCCGGCTGCATCAGGGCCAGGGCGGCGATCAGCCAGGCGGCATCGTGCGTGGCGCCGTAGCGGTCCCGCGCGTGGGCCAAGGCGGCGGTGCGCCGCCCCTCGCCAGCCTTGGCCCGGTCCAGCGCGCTGCCTTTATCGTCTGGCGACACCGGCGGGGCGGCCGCCCCGGTCTTGAAGGTGGCGATCCAGTCGAGCAGCTCTGGCGAGGCATCGCCCTTGGGCAGGCTCTGCAGGTCCTTGAGGTCGGCGGCCGCCTGCGCGTCCAGCGCGTCGGCCTCGAGCGCTGTCAGCAGCCGGGCGGCGGCGGCGGCCGGGTCGGCGTGGAGTTGCGCCATGCCGCCGAGCCGGGCGCCCGAAGCGCGGAACGGCCCCTCGGGCGAGAGGCCCGATGCAGCATCGCGCGCGGCGGCATAGTCGGCCGTGCCGCCGGACGCCAGCGCCCGCCGCAGCAAGGCACGCACGCGCAGATACGGCGCGGCAGCGTGCCATGGGGAGGCGGCGTCGGCTGCGATCGCGGCGAAAGCGGCGGCGGCGCCCGGGTAGTCCGCTTCGTAGAACAGCAGCGCCGCCGCCTGATACGCATGGTCGGCGCGCAGCCAATCGGGCGCGCCATCCGGCAGAACGGGCAGCGCCACGCCGGGCTTGGCACAGGCGGCGAAGACGGCGTCCTGCCCGGCTAGCCAGGCGTGCAACTCGGGCGAGTCGGCGCCGTGGGCCGCCGCCCGGTCGGTCAGCGTGGCCGTGGCGTTGCGGAACGCGTCGTCCAGGCAGTTGGGGAGGCTGGTGTAGTCCGGCCCGGGCCGCTCGGTCGCCAGGTCAGCGCCGAGTGGCGGTGCGCCCGGCACCGTCTTGCGCGCCTCGAGCCAGGCGGCCACCCCACCTGGTGGGCCGCCCCGGGCGTCGCAGCACGGGATGGAGAGCGCCTCGCCCGCCGTGTCCGGCACCGCCTTGCCGTGCAGGCGGCGCCAGGCCACGAACTGCAGGCTGGCGGGACTGGTGGCCAGCAGCACCCCGGGCGTGCCGGTGTAGAGCATCTCGCGCTCGGCCCGGGTGCCGCCGAACTCGTTCAATGCCCAGCTCGCCGTCGGCCCGTCCGTGGATGCGGCGGCCGGGTGGGCGGTGAGCAGCAGCAGAACGGACAGCAGGCGACGGTTCATGGCGGGCCTCCAAGGGCGGCGGAGAGGGATGCGTCGTCCCACGGCCGGGGATTGAACACGTAGACGCGGCGGCGCGGCGGCACGGTGACGGGGGCGTCCAGCGACACGCCGACGGCACCACGGCAGGCCGGCAGGCGGAAGTCGCCGCCGGCCGCCAGCCGCGTGCGCAGACGGAGGCCGTCCCGCCCCATACGGAACAGCATGGGCACGATCTCGTCGACCGGAGCGTCGGCCAGCCAGGCCTCCCCGTCGCACCAGGACGCGAGCGCCGTCATCGACAAGCGCGTGCCCGGCGGCAGCCCGGCCCTGACGCCGCCGACCACCTCCAGCAGCGCCCGGCGCTGGCTCTGCCGCACCTCCATGTCCACCTGCACGGCGGCGTAGCCGGCGCTGAAGGCGAGCGCCGCCGAGACGACACGGTCGCGCAGCGCCTCCGTCCAGGCCAGGGGGACGCTCTGATCGATCTCGACATGTACTACGGCCATGGGCGACGGCGCCGCCGCGGCAAGCTGCAGCGGAAAGCGGCGTCCCCGCATCACGTCCACCGCGTCGCCGCGCAGCCGGATGAACCCGACCACTGCGGCGACACCCACGCCCGCCGGCAGGGTAGGCAGGTGCTCCGGACGCTCCCAGGCCCAGAGCACGCGCGGCCCCTCCGCCCACACGGGCGGCCCGGAAGACAGCAGCAGCAACGCCGCCACCCCCAATGCGAGCGGCCAGCGGCATCCGCATGCGCTCCTCTCCGCCCCCAGCGTCGTTCTCGTCATGCCCGCATCGCCCCACACGCGGCGGTATTCTAGTCCGAGCACGGGGGCTTGTTTAGCGCCATTGCTGAAAACCGGGCAGCCTTGCGCAGCGGCCCGCAAGAGCCCCAAGGAGCGGAATGTCCACGACCCTGACCACGACGCCACGCCTGAGCTTCGTGCAGCGCTCGGCGCTCGCACCGCTGGTGCTGAGCGGTGCCATCAACACGATCGTGACCGGGTTCATCGTGCAAGACACCGGGTCCTTCGTGCCGGCGCCGATGTGGGCGCGGTGCGCGGCGAACGGAAGCTTCTGACCATACGGCCAAAAAGGAAGATTGAGGATGCGCGTCATGTCTCGGATTGCGATTGGTTTCCTGCTGCTTCTTTTGGGTCGGCACCCTTCCATTGCGCAGTCCGAGGGCGCCCCGAGCCGGGTCATCTCGCTGAACGGTGAATGGCAATTCGCGCTCGCGCACGACCCGGCGGAAGGCGAAGGGATGGCGCATTTCTATGAGCCTTCCTTCAACGCCCAGGCGTTCCGCCCCATCCCGGTCCCGTCGAACTGGTCGCTGCACGGCTTCGAGGAGCCGCTGTACACGCAGCAATATCGAGAGAACGGCGTGGGACGCCTGCCGCTGCCGCTCGACTCCGAAGGCTTCTACCTGCACCGCTTCAGCGTGCCCGCCGACGCCGCCAAGCGCCGCGCCGTGCTGCACTTCGACGGCGTTTGGGACTCGGCGGAGGTCTGGCTCAACGGGCAACCGCTCGGCCGGCACGACAGCGGCTTCACCGGCTTCCAATTCGACGTGGGCACCCAATTGCGGCCCGGCGCGGAGAACACACTGGCGGTGCGCGTGCGCCAGCGCACGAAGGACTCGCAGCTCGACATCAACGACGACTGGGTGCTCCCCGGCATCTTCCGCGACGTCACCCTCGAGTTCACGCCTTCCGAGGGCTATATCCAGCGGATCGAGACCACCACCAAGTTCGACCACGATTATCGCGACGCGGTCCTGAACCTGCGGCTGTTCTTCGGGCGCTTGACCAACGATCCGCATCCCTACCAGGCGCGTGTCACCCTGGCCGATCCGTCCGGCCACGAGGTGGCCCATGCCGACCTGGCCGGTGCGATCCAGCTCTGCGGCTTCATCGTCTGCGGCCAGGACGTGCCAGTGGCGATCCCGGTCACCGCCCCGCTGCATTGGACCGCCGAGACTCCCAACCTGTACACCCTGCGCGTCGATCTCCTGCTCGACGGCCAGGTGGTCCACACCCGCACCGAGCAGGTCGGCTTCCGCGAGGTGTCCTGGGCCGGCGGCGTGCTGCGGGTGAATGGCCAGGCCATCAAGATCCGCGGCGTCGGCCGCCATGACGAGCATCCGGATGTCGGACGCGCGACCACGCGCGAGCAGTGGCTGCAGGACATCCGCATGATGAAGGCGGGCAACATCAACGCGGTCCGCACGACCCACTATCCGCCGGCGGAAGGCTTCGTGAAGCTGTGCGACGAGATGGGCCTCTATGTGCTCGAGGAGATACCGCTCGGCTTCGGCGGCGACCTCCTGCTCGACGAGTCGCTCGCCGGGCCGGTGCTGCTCCGGGCGCGCGAGGTGCTGCGGCGCGACGTCAACCGGCCCAGCGTGATCATGTGGTCGCTCGGCAACGAGGATCCGCTGACCGACATCCACCTGACTGCGGCCCGCTACATCAAGGGCGCCGATCCGACCCGGCCGGTGCTGATGCCGTGGCGCGCCGACGAGACGCTGCCGGTGGAGCTCGACATCCGCGCGCCGCACTACAAGACGGCCGAGGAATACGACCGCATGGCCGCCGCCTCGGATCGGCCGGTGGTGTCCACGGAATACTCGCATGCGCTGGGCGACCATGATTTCGGCGGCTTGGCGGACCGCTGGGAGGCGATCACGCGGCATGCCGCCGGAGCCGGCGGCTTCATCTGGCACTGGCAGGATCAGGGGCTGCGGCGCAACACCGCCGGGAAGACGGTGCTCGATCCCGTGGCCGATCTCGGCAAATACCTGGCCGTCGGCTCCGAATTCGTCCGCCACGACCAGCTAGGCCCGGACCAGATCATGGACTCGCACGGCGTGTTCGGGAGCGACGGCATCGTCAACCCCGACCGCACGCCGCAGCGCGATTACTGGGAGACCAAGGCGGTCTACGCGCCGGTGCGGGTCATGGCCGAGGAGCTGCCGTTCCGCCCGGGTCAGGCGCTCGCCCCGATCTCGATCCGCAACGATTACGATTTCACCGATCTCCACGCGGTCGCGATCCACTGGCAGGTCATGCAGGACGATCGTGAGCTGAGCGCCGGTGACGCGCATGTCGACGCGCCGCCGCACACCGTCGGCGTGCTGCAGGTTCCGCTTGCGGCCATGGGCGGCGCCGAGCCGGGCGCCTATTCCATCCAGCTCAGCTTCCGCAACCCCGACGGTACCGAGATCACGGCGCGCAGCGTCCATCTGCGCACGCCGCCCCGCGCCGTCCCGGTTGCCGGCGCGCAGCGCCCGCGCGTCGTCACCGATGGCCCGGCCGTGACCGTGAGCGCCGGGAGCGTGAGCTACCGCTTCGACGCCCGGACCGGGCAGCTCGGCGGCATCGCCGCAGGCGGCACGCCGCTCGTCACCGGCGCTCGCTTCTCCATCTGGCGCCCGCTCTCCTTCAGCGAGATCCGGCTATTCCGCGGCGGCGACGACAAGCAGCTTCCCCTGGTGCCGGACCTCGGTCGCTACCAGGCCTCGGCCCGCAGTTGGACGGTCACGGAGGCGGATGACGGGGTCCACATCACGGCCGACCTGGAGCAGCGGATCGACGACAAGAACGGGTTCGCCGCCCGGGTCAGCTACCATGTCGACGGCGACGGCGCGCTGCACGTGGACTACGTCATCACGCCCCATATCGAGTTCAAATGGCTGCCGGAAGTCGGCCTGCGCCTCGACCCCGCGCCCGGCCTGGACGCGATGCGTTGGGCCGGCTTGGGCCCGATCGATTCCTATCCGGACGAGCACGCCGCTGCCCGCTTCGGCGTATGGTCGGCGCGGCAGGGCACGGAAGACGCCGCCGGCGTCAAGTCGGGCATCGAGTGGGCTGAGCTGAAGGCCGCCTCCGGCCCGAGCCTGCGCATCACCGGCGCGCCCTATGTGGAGTTGGACCGGGTCTCGGACGGCGCGGGTGCGCTGCACGTGCTGTCGGCGGTGGTCGGCCGGTCCACCAAGTTCAAGCGCCCGGAGCGGCTGGAGGATCGGCTCGACCTGAGCGAGGGTGCCAGCTTCACCGGCGGTTTCACGGTCAGTGTCGGGCCCTGAGATCCCGCCCCGCCACCCGGTCCAGGACGAGGGCGACGACCATCGCGCCCGCGGCCAGGGTGAACAGCAGGTGATAGTCACCGGTGCGCTGCAGCAGGAACGACATCAGGTAGGCGCCGGTGGCCTGCAGGACGGCGAAGCTCACCGTCGCGGTCCGCCACGCGCCGACCCGCGCGGCGGGATGATGGCGCAGGATCTCCCGGGTGCGGCCGAGGATGATGGGCACCAGCCCGATCGTGCAGGCCCCTGCGGCCAAGCTGGAGATCACCAGGGCGACGGTGCCCGCAGTCAGGGTGAGCAGGCCCGTGGCAAGCAGCTCGATCAGGAACAGCAGGCTCGCCGTGTGGCGGAAGCCGATCCGATCGGCCAGGCGCCCCGCAAGGATCGGACCGGCGATCGAGCCGAGCCCGTAGAGAACCCAGTAGCGGGTTCCCGCATCGAGGCCCTGTCCGAGCCCGCGCGCGACGAAGGCGACCAGGAACACCATGTGCGCTACGAACGCGAACGCGTTGAGCGCGTATAGGGCGTAGACGATGCGGAGCGGCCCCGCCGGCCAGTCCCGCTTCTGGCTCTGGACGGGCGTCGTGTTCGGACTGGCCGATGACGGCCAGCCGCCCCATCCGACCGCGGTCGCGATGGCGGACAGGAGCGCGAGCCCGAGCCAGGTGCGCGTGAGGCCGGCCTGCAGCAGCAGGGGCACGAGCGTCCCGGAGAGGGCGATGCCGGCTCCGACCCCCACGAAGATCGCGCCGCCCACCAGCCCGTGCCGCGCGGCCGGGACGTGCGGCAGGATCGTCGGCGCGGCAAGCACCATCGCCAGGCCCCCGGCGATGCCCGACAGCAACCGCCAGGCGAAGAACCAGGCGAACCCCATCGGCCAGGCGCAGGCGAGGAGGGAGACGGTGGCGAGCACCATGGCGCCCCGCAGCAGCCAGCGCGCATGCAGGTAGCGCGGTCCGATCCCGCCGAGGATGGCCCCGCCCAAATAGCCCGCGAGGTTGGCGGCCCCGAGATAGGCAGCGGCACCGGTGTCGAACCAGCCGGCGCCGACGAGGGCCGGCAGCAGCGGGGTGTAGGCGAACCGCGCCAGACCGATGCCGACCAGGCTGGCGCAGAAGCCGGACGCCGTCGACCGCCAGATTTCGGGGCTGGAGTCGATCGTCGTGGACATCATCCGCTCCGTCATCCCTGGGCGGCCGCGAATGGCGCCTCGGGATCGCCGATCCGTCCCTGCAGGCGGGCCAGCTCGGCGCGCAGGCTCGCGTTCTCCGCCAGCAGCGGCCGCAACTCGGCGTCGATCTCGGCGCGGGTGAAGCGCGGCTCGATGTATTTCGGGCAATTCCAGTCGAAGCCCACCACGTCGATCACGATAGCGGCCTCGGCGCCACGCACCATCGGGTGCGAGGCACGCTCGACGAGGGCAGGATCGTCCGCGGCGGTGACGGCGCGGGCGTGGCCGATGAGCTTGAGGCGCCGCCGGGCCGGGTAGTCCATGGCGAACAGGGCGATGCGGCCGCCCTCGATCACGTTGCCGAGCGAGACATACTGCCGGTTGCCTGGATAGTCGGCCAAGCCGATCCGGTTGTCGCCGAACGAGCGGATGAACCCCGCCGGCCCGCCGCGATGCTGCACATAGGGCCAGCCGTCAGCGGTGACGCTGGCGAGGTAGACGCTGTCCCGCGCGCCGAGGAAGTCGAGCTCGCGATCGGTCAGGACATCGCGGTCCTCCTCCGGCAGCGGCACCTCGCGTCGCGCGTAGCTGGCGCGTGACCCGGCCTCGGTCTGAAGCGCCTTGGACGCGTTGCCGAACAGATGGTCGAAATAGGTGCTGGGCATGGCCTCCATGTAGCCACTACAAGCCGCAGCCATAATCCATCAAGATAGCAGTTCAGAATTCCGCCGAGAGGAATAATGCGATGGATCGGTTCGCGGCGCTGACCACCTTCGTCGCGGTGGCCGAACGGGGCGGGTTCGCGCCGGCATCCCGCCATCTCGGCATGTCGCCGCCCGCCGTCACCCGGACCATCGCCGCCCTGGAACGGCATCTCGGCGTGTCGCTGTTCCGCCGCTCGACCCGCAGTGTCGCGCTCACCGAGGACGGCGCCGCCTTCTTGGAGCGGGCGCGTGAGATCCTGACGCAGTTGCAGGAGGCCGAGCACGCCGCCATGGGCGGGCAAGCGACGCCCCATGGCGAGCTGTATGTCACGGCGCCGGTCGTATTCGGCCGTTTGCACGTCCTGCCGGTGGTCGCGGGCCTCCTCGCGGCACACCCCGATCTGTCGGTGCGGCTGCTGCTGGTCGACCGGAATATCCGCCTGGTCGAAGAGGGGATCGATGTGGCGCTTCGGATCGGCGATCTGCGCGACAGCAGCCTGCGGGCGGTCGCGATCGGCTCGGTGCGGCAGGTCCTGGTTGCCAGCCCGGCCTATTGCGAGCGGCGTGGCCGGCCGACCCACCCCAGGGAGCTCGCGGCGCACGACATCATCGCGGGCGACAACGTGCGGACCGGCACGCATTGGCGGTTCGGTGCCAGGTCGCACGTCGCCGTCACGCCGCGGCTGACGGTGACCTCCATCGACGCCCAACTCGCCGCCGTGACGGCCGGCTTGGGGATCGCGAACGTCCTGACCTACCAGGCGGCGGAAGGGCTCGCCGCGGGTACCCTCTGCAGCGTTCTGGATGAGCACGCCCCGCCGCCGTTGCCGATCCACCTGCTCTACGACGTCAGCCGGGCCCGACTGCCCGCCGTCCGCCTGTTCATCGACGCCATGCGTGACGCGACACGCGGCTCTTGCCGATTCCGGCCGCTTCGCCACGATGTTCGTCCGTCGCCCTCGGGTCGGCCGACTTATAGCTGTCGATAGTCCATCAGCTATCCCCGCACGTCCATGGCCGAGCGCAATCCGTCGCTGACCATGTTGAAGCAGAGGCTGGTGGCGAAGATGCAGAAGCCCGGCAGCATGGTCAGCAGCGGCTGGGTGTAGATCGCGGTGCGCAGCGTGTTCAGCATCAGGCCCCATTCCGGCTCCGGCGGCTTGGTGCCGAGTCCGAGGAAGGAGAGGCCGGACGCCAGGATCATCGACACGCTGATCAGCCCGGTGGCGTAGACGAAGATCGGCCCCAGCACGTTCGGCAGCACGTGCACGCGCACGATGGTCAGCGCGCCGGCGCCGCTGGCGCGGGCGGACTCGACGTAGTCGAGGGTGCGCACGCCGGTGGTCACGGTCTCCGCGACCCGGATGATCTGCGGCACGAACACCAGCGTCAGCGACAGGATCGCGTTGCCGATGCCGGCCCCGAGCGCGCCGGAGATGGCGACGGCGAGCAGCACCGAGGGGAAGGCGTAGAACACGTCGGTCACCCGCATGATCAGCGAGTTGAGCCAGCCGCCGGCGAACCCGGCCATGACGCCCAGCACGCCGCCGACGCCGAACGCCAGGACCACCGGCGTGACGCCGAGGAACCAGGAGAGTCGGCCGCCGTAGATCAACCGGGTCAGCATGTCGCGGCCCAGCTCGTCGGTGCCGAGCAGGTGTCCGGCATAGCCGAGCGGTCGCAGCCGCCGGGCCATGCTGCCCTGAAACGGATCGAACGGCGCCACCAGCGGCGCGAACACGATGGCCAGCAGCATCAGCAGCAGCACCGCCGCGTAGAACAGGGTGACGGGGTCGCGCCTCAGGCGGCGCGCGACACCGGACCAATAGCCCCGCCCGCGCACCTTGAGCACGGGCTCAGGGGCCAGCGTCGTGGCCAGCACGTCGGTGTTCATGTCCGGCTGATCCGCGGGTCGAGCACGGTCTGCATCAGGTCGACCACCAGGTTGACGAGGACGAAGAAGATCGCCAGCACGAGGATGGTGCCCTGCAGCACCGGGATGTCGCGCTGGAAGATAGCGCTGTTGAGCAGGAAGCCGGTGCCGGGCCAGCTGAACACGGTTTCCACCAGGATCGAGCCGCCCATCAGGTAGCCGAGTTGCAGCCCCATCACGGCCAGCACCTGCGGCGCCGCGTTGACGACGACGTGCCATGCGACGGTGCGTCCGCGCAGCCCCTTGCCGCGCAACGTGTTGATGAACTCGTGGCCGAGGATCTCCGAGACGGTGCCGCGGATCGCGCGCGTGATGATGCCGGCCGGGATCACGGACAGCGTCACCGCCGGCAGGATGAGATGTTGGATATGCGCCCAATCCCACTGCCAGCCGCCGCCGGTGTCGGGCCCGGCGCCCATCGCCGGCAGCATGTTGAAGGTGACGCTGAAGGTGATGACCAGCACCATCCCTAGCCAGTAATGC
The DNA here is from genome assembly GCA_964657565.1 of uncultured Acetobacteraceae bacterium. Taxonomy (GTDB): domain Bacteria; phylum Pseudomonadota; class Alphaproteobacteria; order Acetobacterales; family Acetobacteraceae; genus JAVVHH01. The sequence goes on along the minus strand of CAZZVQ010000002.1, from coordinate 93,598 downwards.
GGCACCGAGACGCCGGCCACGGCGATGGTGGTGGCCGCGCGGTCGATGAACCGGCCGCGGAACACCCCGGACAGGCCGCCCAGCAGGGCGCCGACCAGGAAGCCGAGCAGCGACGCAACCACGGCCAGCCGCAGCGTGTTCGCGACCGCACCCCGCAACTCCTCCCAGACCGGCCGCCCCGTCGCCAGCGAGCGGCCGAGATCGCCCTGCAACACGTGGCCGAGCCAGAGGGCGAACTGAATGGGCAGCGGCTTGTCGAGCCCGTAGGCGCGGCGGACCTGCTCGATCACGGCCTGCGGCGCGTCGGCTGGAACGATGGCGTTGATCGGGTCGCCGGGCGCGATGTGGACCAGCATGAAGCACACCAGCCCGACCGACAGCGCGATGGGTATGGCGTAGAGAATGCGGCGGATCACATAGAACAGCATGTCCGCGCGCTCCCTCGGATAGCTTCTTCTCCCTCTCCCTCCGGGAGAGGGCCGGGGTGAGGGTGGTTAGTCCAACGAAACCAGGCATCGCGAAGTGCGGAACTACCCTCACCCAACCCTCTCCCGGAGGGAGAGGGCTTCGATATGATGGATTGGGTCACGCCGCGCGCTCCAGGCCGGGATAGCCGTTCGGCACGCGGATGCAGCGGGCCTGGTGCGACGGGTCCGGGCCACGCAGGGCCGGCACCGCAGGGCGGCAGGCGGGCTCGACCAGGGCGCAGCGCGGGGCGAAGGCGCAGCCAGCCGGCAAATGTTCGAGGTTCGGCGGCGCGCCGGGGATGGTGGTCAGGCGCTGCCCGCGCGGCTGGTCGTGCACCGTCGCGCCCAGCAGGCCCTGCGTGTACGGGTGCAGCGGCGCCCGCATCAGCGCGCCCACCGGGCCTTCCTCGACGAAGCGGCCGGCATACATCACCGCGACCCGGTCCGCGACCTCGCCGGCCACGCCGAGGTCGTGGGTGACGAAGATCATGCCCATGCCCAACTCGGTTTGCAGCCGTTTCAGCAGCAGCAGGATCTGGATCTGCACCGTGGCATCGAGCGCGGTGGTCGGCTCGTCGGCCAGCAGTAGCTTGGGGCGGCACGACAGGGCGATGGCGATCATCGCCCGCTGCCGCAGCCCGCCCGACATCTCGTGCGGGTAGGCGTCCAGCCGGCGGCGGGCGGAGGGGATCTGCACCAGTTCGAGCAGGTCCAGCGCGCGGCGGTTGGCCTCGGCCCGGCTGACGTCTTCGTGCCGCAGGATGGTCTCGCGGATCTGCCCGCCGATGCTGAACACCGGGTCCAGCGCGGTCATCGGCTCCTGGAAGATCATGGACACGACCCGGCCGCGGATGTCCGACAGGGTGCGTTCGCGGGCCGCGATCATGTCATGCCCGCCCACCCGAAGAGTGCCGTGCAGCACGGTCCGCTTCGGCGGGTTCAACCGCATCAGCGCCCGCAGCGTCACGCTCTTGCCCGAGCCGCTCTCGCCGAGGATGCACAGCGTCTCGCCGGCGGCGAGGTCGAACGACACGCCGTTGACCGCCGACACCGTGGCGTCGCGGCCGACGAAGCGGACGTGCAGGTCGCGCGCCTCCACCAGCTTGGCGGCGCCGCTCACGCGGCCAGCGCCGGGGCGAGGGAGTGGCCGCTGCCGGGCAGCGCGACGAGGCAGGCGGCTCGATGATCGCGTCCGGCGTCGGCCAACGGCGGCACCGTGCGGCTGCACGGCGGCTCGACCAGGCGGCAGCGCGGATGGAAGCGGCAGCCGGACGGCGGGTCGATCGGGTTGGGCGGGTCGCCGGTCAAAGGCGGCTCGGTCCGGCGGCGGGCCGGGTCCATCGAGGGGCGGCTGTCGAGCAGGGCGGCGGTGTAGGGGTGGGCGGCGGCGCGGTAGATCTGTTCAACCGGCCCGATCTCGGCGATCTGGCCGAGATACATGACGAGCACCCGGTCGGAGACGTGATGCACCACGCTCAGGTCGTGGCTGATGAACAGGTAGGTCAGGCCGAACTCCGCCTTGAGGTCCATCAGCAGGTTCAGCACCTGCGCCTCGACCGACTTGTCCAGCGCGGAGACGGGCTCGTCGAGGATGATCAGGCGGGGGCGGAGCGCGAGCGCGCGGGCGATGTTGACGCGCTGGCGTTGGCCGCCCGAGAGTTCGTGCGGGTATCGGGGCCCGAACTGGCCGGGTTCCAGCCCGACGGCGGCCAGCAACTCCCGCGCCCGGGCCGCCGCGCCTCTGCGCGCCATGCCATGCACCTGCGGCGCGAAGGCGATGCTCTCGGCGATGGTCAAGCGCGGGTTGAGCGAGGCGTAGCTGTCCTGGAACACCATCTGCACCTGGCGGCGGTATTCCTTCAGCGTCAGCCCGCCGATGCCGATCGGCTGCCCGTCGAACACGATCTCGCCGGCGGTCGGCTGCATCAGCGCCATGATCAGGCGCGACGTGGTGCTCTTGCCGCAGCCGGACTCGCCGACGATCCCCAGCGTCTCGCCCTTGCGCAGGTCGAACGAGATGCCGTCCACCGCGCGGATGACGGAGCGCGAGCCGAACAGGCCGCCTTTGAGGGCGAAGTGGCGGGTGAGGTTGCGCACCGTGAGCAGCGGCTGCGCCGGGCCACCCATGTCGGGTAGTTGCTGGAGATCGCCGGGCGCGTCCGTCATGCGCCGAAGGATGCAACCGCCATGCCAGCCAGGCCGCGCAGCGTGGCCTCGATCTTGCGTGGACCGCCCGAGCAAGTTCGTGGAGACGCCGATGTGGAGCAGACGCAATGCCGTGCAAAGCCTGGTGGCCGGGCTAGCCGCCGTCGGCGCGGGACGCCGTCCGGCCGTTGCGGCGCCGGAAACCGTGCTGCGGGTCGCCTGCACCTTCGCCGACATTCCGCTGACCAGCGGACAGGCAAATCAGGGTGCGGAGGGGCAACGCTTCATCGGCTACCAACTCTACGACGCGCTGATCAACTGGGACCTGTCCCGTTCCGACGACGTGGCGCCGCTGCGCCCGGGTCTGGCGACCTCCTGGGCGGTGGACGCGGCGACCCAGACGATCTGGACCTTCAAGCTTCGGCAGGGCGTCCGCTTCCATGATGGCACCCCGTTCGACGCCGACGCCGTGCTGTTCAACCTGGCCAAGCTGATGGACAAGGACGCGCCGCAGTTCGACCCGGCCCAGGCCGCGCAGGGCGCGACCTACGTCGCCCCGATCAAGTCGGTCCGCAAGATCGACGATCTCACGGTGGAGATCACCGCCAAGCGTCCGGACGCCGTCATCCCCTACCAGATCGCCAACATCACCATGGCCGGGCCAGCCAATTGGGAGCGGCTCGGCCGCGACTGGAACAAGGTCGCCAACCAGCCCGCCGGCACCGGCCCCTGGAAGCTGGACCGCCTGGTGCCGCGCACCCGGGCCGAGTTGGTGCGCAATGCCGATTATTGGGACAAGGCCCGCGTGCCGAAGGTGGACCGTCAGATCCTGCTGCCGGTGCCGGACCCGAACACCCGCGTCTCCGCCCTGCTGTCCGGCCAGGTCGACTGGATCGAGGCGCCGCCGCCCGACGCGCTGGACCGTCTGCGCTCGAGCGGGATGCAGATCTTCACCAACAAATACCCGCATATCTGGCCCTACATCCTCAGCTTCGAGGAGGGCTCGCCGATGCGCGACGTGCGCGTGCGCAAGGCGGTGAACCTGGCGATCGACCGCGACGGCATCGTCGAGATGCTGGCCGGCACCGCCTTGCCGGCAAAGGGGATGGTCTATCCCGGCCACCCCTGGTTCGGCACCCCGTCCTTCGACATCAAGTACGACCCGGCCGCCGCGAAGGCGCTGCTGGCGGAGGCCGGCTACGGGCCGCAGAAGCCGCTCAAGCTGCTGTTCGCCATCTCCCCGTCCGGCTCCGGCCAGATGCAGCCGGGTCCGATGAACGACTTCGTCCAGCAGAACCTGGCCGACATCGGCGTGAAGCTCGAGTTCCAGGTGCTGGAGTGGGAAGCGTTGCGCGCCCGGCGGCGCATCGGCTCCGGGGCCCCGGACAATCGCGGGGTGATGGGCCTGAACAATAGCTGGGGCTTCTGGGACCCCGATATCGGCCTGGTCAATGCCAGTTGGAGCAGCATGGCGCCGCCCGCCGGCTACAATTGGGGCCACTACGCCGATCCAGAGGCCGACGCCCTGTGCGAGCAGGCCAAGCTCGCCTTCGACCCGGCCGAGCAGGACAAGATCCTGGCCAAGCTGCACACCCGCTTGGTCGACCAGGCGATGTGGATCTGGGTGGTGCACGATCTCAACCCGCGCGCCCTCGGTCCCAAGGTGAAGGGCTACGTGGAGGCGCAATCCTGGTTCCAGGACCTGACCCCGGTGAGCGTCGGATGAGCGACGACATTGCGTTCCTGTCCGCGGCCGAGGCGGGCCGCCGGATCGCTGCCGGCACACTGTCGTCGGCGGCGTTGGTGCGCCATATGCTCGAGCGGATCGAGGCGCTGAACGGGCGGCTGCACACCTACATCACGATCGTGGCCGATCGGGCGCTGGACGCGGCCCGGCAGGCGGATGCGGAGATCGCCGCCGGACGGCACCGCGGGAAGCTGCACGGCGTGCCGTTCGCGGTGAAGGACAATTACTCCACGGCCGGAATCCGCACGACCGCCGGGTCGCGCCTGATGCTGGACACGGTGCCGGCGGTGTCAGCCGAGGCCGTGCTTCGGCTGGAGGCGGCCGGGGCGGTCCTGCTCGGCAAGCTGAACACGTGGGAGTACGGCACCGGCAATGGGGGCGTATATTTCGACCTGCCGTTTCCGCCGGCCCGCAATCCGTGGGACCCCGCCTGCTTCACCGGCGGTTCCTCCACCGGCGCCGGCGCGGCCATCGCCGCCGGACTGGCCTGCTTCACCATGGGCTCCGACACCGGCGGCTCGATCCGGCTGCCGGCCGCGGCCTGCGGGGTGATCGGGCTTAAGCCATCCTACGGGCGCGTCAGCCGCGCCGGTATGTTGCCGAATTGCTGGTCGCTGGACGTGGCCGGGCCGCTGTGCCGCACGGCCGAGGATGCCGCCCTGGTGCTGGGCGTCCTGGCCGGGCCCGACGCCAAGGACGAGGCGTCCCGCGACGTGCCGGTGCCGGACTATGCGCCGGGGCTGGACGCGGGCGCGCGGGGCCTGACCGTGGGCGTGATCCGTGACGCCGGGCCCGACGAGGTCGCCAGCCCGGCCCAGCAGGCGGCGTTGGCGGAGGCGGCGGCGCTCCTGGCGGAGGCCGGCGCCGCGATCGTGCCGCAGCTTCTGCCGGCGCCGCTGGCCACCTATCGCCGGGCCAACAGCCTGATCAACTGGAGCGAAAGCTTCTCCATCCATGAGGCGGATGCGACGGAGCGGCCGCATCTCATGGGCCGGGCGTTGCGGGCCAAGATGATGGCTGGCGCGACGGTGCGGGCCGCCGATTACCTCGCGGCGCTACGCCAGCGGCGGCTGCTGGCGGCGGAGATCGAGGCGATGTTCGGCGCGGTCGACGTGCTGCTGCTGCCCGGGACGCAAGCCGTGGCACCGCCGTTGGCGCAGGCGGCAGCGGTGGTGGACTTCACCCGCCGCAGCTGGATGGCGCCGTTCAGCCTGTCCGGGCATCCCGCTCTGACTTTCCCCGCCGGCTTCGACGCAGCCGGCATGCCGCGCAACGTGCAGCTTGTGACGCGGTGGTTCGACGAAGCCACGCTGCTGCGCTGCGCCGCGGCGCTGGAGCGCGCGGCGCAGACCGCCTGGCCGGCGCGGCAGCCGGCACTCGACATGGAGAATGTGCCCGCATGACCGACGCCTTCACGGCCGAATACGCCGAACGCCACCACCTCGGCCGCCTGCTGGGCGCCGACCCCGCCTGGTTCGCCGCCGCGATGACGCAGACGGCCAACGCCGGCGCGGCGATGGAGCGGCCCGACGACAAGGAAAGCGGTCCGGCCCCGGTGTTCCGGCCCACGCGGGCAGCGCAGTGAAGCAGCCCGTGCCCGGATCGACCGAGGCCGCGATCGATCAGGATTTCGCCTCCGCCCTGCGCCGCGGCGGAGTCGCGCTGGAACCCGACCGCGTGCCGGTCATGCGCGAGTCCTTCGTCCGCTACCTCGACTTCGTGCGCGTCCTCGACGAAACGCTGGCCTATACCGACGAGCCCGCGGTGGCGATGCACCTGCGCCCCACCCCGGCCGGGAGCGGGTCATGACCGCGGCGCCGGTGCCGAGCCTGGCCGAAGCCGGCAAGGCGATCGCCGACGGCTCGCTGTCCCCGGTGGAACTGACGCGGGCGACGCTCGAGCGGATTGCCCGCTACGACCCCGTCCTGCACGCCTATATCGAGGTGACCGGCGAGGCCGCCCTCGCCGCGGCGGCCGAGGCCGAGCGGGAAGTGCGGGCGGGCCAGCTTCGTGGCCCGTTGCACGGCATCCCGTACGGGCTGAAGGATTTGTACGACGCCACCGGGCTGCGCACGACCTGCCACTCCCGCGTGTTGCTGCAGAACATGGCGTTCACCGACGCGGACGCGACGGAGCGGCTCAACCGCGCCGGCATGGTGCTGACCGGCAAGCTGTCGACGCACGAGTTCGCCACCGGGGCGCCGAGCCCGGAACTGCCGTTCCCCTGCGCGCTCAACCCCTGGAATCCGGACCATTTCGCCGGCGGCTCCTCCTCCGGCTCCGGCGCCGCCGTGGCCGCCGGGCTGCTGCCGCTGGCCATGGGCACCGATACGGGCGGATCGATCCGGCTGCCGGCGGCGTACACCGGCATCGTCGGGCTGAAGCCGACCTACGGGCGGCTGAGCCGGCGCGGGATCGTGCCGCTGTCGTTCAGCATGGACCATGCGGGGCCGCTGACCCGGACGGTCGAGGATTGCGCGCTGGCGATGAACGCGCTGGCCGGGTTCGATCCGCTCGACCCGGGGTCGGCCGACATTCCGGTTCCGGATCACATGGCGGGGCTGCGCGACGGCGTCGCCGGGTTGCGGATCGGCTATGCCCGCGCCTTCAACGCCGAGGCCGGCGTGGGGGCGGAGGAAGCGGCGGCGCTCGACGCGGCGGCCGAGACGCTGGCCCAGTTGGGGGCGGTGGTCGAGGACGTGACGCTGCCGCCGCTGGAGCGGTTCCATGCCGCCGGCTGGACGGTGATCCACGGCGAATGGTTCGCCGTCCATCAGGAGACGCTGCGCCGCCAGCCACAGGATTACGCCCGCACCACGCGGGAGCGCCTGCTGCTCGGAGCCTTCGTCACCGGCCCCGAATACGTCCGCGCGCAACGCCTGCGCGCCATCCTGACGCGGCAGGTGGACGCGCTGCTGGGCCGCTACGACGCACTGATCGTGGCGCCCATCACCGGGCCGGCGCCGCTGCTGTCCGCGGTGGAGCACACGCCGCTGCGGCGCGACATGCCGATCACCGTGCTGTTCAACGTCACCGGTCACCCCGCCCTGTGCCAGCCCTGCGGCGTGGCGGCGAGCGGCTTGCCGCTGTCGCTGCAATTGGTGGGGCGGCAGTTCGGCGAGGCCGGGCTGCTGCGCGTCGCGCATGCCTTCGAGCAGGCGACGGAGTGGCACCTGCGCCGCCCCGGCCTGGAACACTGACGATGCCACAGCGCAACGACCCGCGTCTGATGCAGGCGTCCCCGGCCGCCGCTCTGCCGGCGGACGATCCCGAGGCGGCGCGGCTTGCGGCCGAGGTCGCGCGCCTGGACGCCGCCGTGGCGAGGATGACGCAGGGGCTCGGCTTCTACGAGGAACCCGCCCACTACGCCGCCGCGCAATGGCGGCTCGCTTGATCGACGGCCTCGCCGCGCAGGCCGCCGCGCTCGCCTCGGGCGCTGCGACCAGCACGGCGCTGACCCGGTCCGCGTTGGATCGCGCCGCCACCGCGCAACCGGAGGTCAACGCCTTCATCGCCATCGAGGCGGAAACCGCCCTGGCCGAGGCCGCCGCGTCCGACCAACGGCGCGCGGCGGGCCGGCCACTCGGTGCACTCGATGGCGTGCCGCTCGCCCACAAGGACATGTTCGACCGCGCCGGCAAGGTCGCCACCGGCGGCTCGCCCATCCTGGCGGAACGGCGGGCCGCGCGCGACTCTTCAGTGGCAGAGCGGCTGGCGGCGGCAGGGGCGGTGTGGCTGGGCGCGCTGAACATGTCCGAGTTCGCCGCCAGTCCGACCGGGATCAACGTCCATTACGGCGCCGTGCGCAATCCGCGCAACCGCGCCCACATCTCCGGCGGCTCCTCCTCCGGCTCCGGGGCGGCGGTGGCGGCCGGGATCGTCGCGGCGGCGCTCGGGTCGGACACCGGCGGATCGATCCGCCTGCCGGCCGCCATGTGCGGCGTCACCGGGCTGAAGCCGAGCTATGGCCGGGTCAGCCGCTTCGGGGTGATGCCGCGGGCGCCCTCGCTCGACACGGTCGGGCCGCTCGCGCGGTCGGCGCTGGATTGCGCGCTGCTGCTGGCTGCCATCGCCGGGCCGGATCCGCGCGACCCGACCGCGCTCGACATGCCCGTGCCTGCGGTGGCGGAGCTTCTGGCCGAGGGGCTGGCCGCGCACGTGCCGCCCGACAGCACGCTCGCCGTCCTGGTCGGCCCGGCGGTCGAGGGGCTCGGCGCCGACATCACGGCCTGCCAGAACGAGGCGGCGCGGGTGCTGCGGGAGGCCGGGTTCCGCATCGTCGAGCGGCGCCTGGATTGGCTGGCAGAGCTCTACCCGCTCGCCGACACCATCTCGAAATGCGAGGCGGCGACCCTGCATGAGGCGTGGATGCGGGAACGGCCGCAGGATTATTCCCCGTTCCTGTTCTCGCGGACCCTGGCCGGCTTCCATCTTCCCGCGACCCGCTACATCGGTGCCCTGTCGCGGCGCGCCGCCTGGCTGGAGCGGTTCGTGACGGAGGGGTTGGACGGCGCGGCCGCCCTGCTGCTGCCGACGGTGCCGGTCCCGGTGCCGCGGATCGATGCGGCGGATGTGGAGGACGGGGCGGCGGTCGCGGCCTTGATCGCGGGCCTCAGCCGGTTGACCCGGCCGTTCAGCTATCTCGGGGTGCCGGCGCTGTCGGTGCCCTGCGGCACGGACGCGGCCGGGCTGCCGGTGGGGTTGCAACTGGCCGGCCGCCCGTTCGCCGATTTCGCGCTGCTGGCGATCGGGGCATCATTGCAGCAGCGCAGCGACTGGCACAGGGAGCCCAAATAATGGACATGCAGGTCATCGAACGTCCCGAAACCATGAGCGCCGCCGCCGCGGCGCAGGCGATCCGCGAGGGGCGGCTGACGTCCGAGGCGCTGACCCGGGCCTGCCTGGAGCGCATCGCCGCCCGCGATCCGGTGGTCAAGGCCTGGTCGTTCGTCGACCCGGCGCACGCGCTGCGCCAGGCCCGCGAGCTCGACAAGCGTCCGCCGATCGGGCCGCTGCACGGCGTGCCGGTGGGGATCAAGGACATGATCGATACGCGCGACATGCCGACGCAGCACAACTCGCCGATCTATGCCGGCCATCGGCCCGGCCAGGATGCCGCTTGCGTCGAGACGATGCGGGCCGCCGGGGCGGTGATCCTCGGCAAGACCGACACCACGGAGTTCGCCGCCGCCGGCCGCCCCGCCGCCACCCGCAACCCGCACGACCCGGCGCGCACCGCCGGCGGCTCCTCGTCCGGTTCCGCCGCCGCGGTGGCCGACGACCAGGTGCCGCTGGCGTTCGGCACCCAGACCGGCGGCTCCACCATCCGCCCGGCGTCGTTCTGCGGCGTGCCGGCGCTGAAGCCGAGCTGGGGCGCGATCAGCCGCGAAGGCCTCAAAGTGTATTCCGTGACGCTGGACACGTTGGGCATCTACGGGCGCGACATCGCCGATTTGGGTCTGGTCTGCGACGTGTTCGACCTGCATGACGACGCCCCGCCGCGCCCGGTCGCGGCCGCCGGGGCCCGGGTGGCGCTGTGCCGCTCGCCGGCGTGGAGCAGCGCCAGCCCGGAGGTGGCGGCGGCGATGGAGTGCGCCGCGGACCGGCTCCGCGCCGCGGGGGTGGCGGTCGACACGCTGGAGCTGCCCGACAGCTTCAGGCGGCTGGGCGACATGCAGCGGACCGTGATGCACGCGGAGGGCCGCGCCGCTTTCCTGAACCTGGCCCGCGCGCACGCCCATCTGCTGCACGACGACTTCTTTCACCGGGTCGAGAACCGGGACGGCATCACCCGCGCCGCGTTGCTCGAGGCCTACGACCATGCCGCGTCGTGCCGCCGCGAGTTCGACGCGCTGGCCCGGCCGTTCGACGCCGTGCTGACGCCGAGCGCGCCGGGCGAGGCGCCAATCGGCAAAGGCCCCGGCGATGCCGTGTTCAACCGCATGTGGACACTGCTGCACGTGCCCTGCATCAACCTGCCCTGCACGGAGGGGCCGGCCGGCATGCCGATCGGGGTCACCCTGACCGGTCCGCGCTTCACCGATCGTCAATTGTTGCAGGTGGCGGCTTCGTTCGCGCCCGTGCTGCGACCGAGTTAACCGCAGCAGACTGCACGTAGAGCGAGCAAGTGCACGTCCCTTGTGCTGTGTTCGTCTCTACGCGCAAAGTTTGCACGTTCGCGGGTCGTTAGGATTAGACCTGCGCCGGCGCTTGCGCTTAGACTTGGCGCATGCCGGATAGCGTATCGCACGTCGCCGACCTCACGACGTTGAGCCTCGCCGAAGCCGCCGACCTCATCGCCGCACGGCGGCTCTCGCCGGTGGAACTCACGGCCGCGCTGCTCGACCGCATCGCCGCGCTCAACCCGGTGCTGGACGCGTTCCTCCTCGTCACCGCCGAGCGCGCGATGGACGAAGCCCGACTCGCCGAAGCGAGCACGCCGCGCGGCCCGATGCACGGCATCCCGTTCGCGCTGAAGGACATCTTCAGCACCGCCGGCATCCGCACCACGGGCCACTCCCGCGTCTGTGCCTATACGGTGCCGACCGAGGACGCCGAGAGCGTGGCCCGGCTCAGCCGCGCCGGCGGGGTCCTGCTGGGCAAGCTGGCGACCCATGAATTCGCCCATGGCGGCCCCTCGCTCGACCTCGCCTGGCCGCCGGCGCGCAACCCCTGGAACCCCGGCCACATCACCGGCGGCTCGTCCTCCGGATCCGGCGCCGCGGTGGCAGCCGGGCTGGCCCCGGCGACGCTCGGATCCGATACCGGCGGCTCGATCCGGCTGCCCGCGGCCCTGTGCGGCATCGCCGGGCTGAAGCCGACCTATGGCCTGGTCAGCCGGCGCGGCGTGTTCCCCAACTCCTTCTCGTTCGACCATGTCGGACCCATGGCCCGGACCAGCCGGGACTGCGCGATCCTGCTCGGCGTGATCGCTGGCCACGACGACCGTGACCCGGCCAGCGCCGACCGGCCCGTCCCCGACTACCGGGCCGCGCTGGCCGAGGATCTGGCCGGGCTGCGCATCGGCGTGGTGCAGCATTGGCACGAGGAGGACATCGACACCCATCCGGCCACGGTCGCGGCGTTCGAGGCGGCGCTGGACGTGATCCGCGGCCTGGGCGCCACCGTGGACACCGTCCGGCTGCGCCCGGCCAAGCAGTACAGCGACGTGAAGATCGCCATCGCCGAGAGCGAGTTGTTCGAGGTGCATTCCGCCGCGCTGCGCAGCCGGCCCGGGGATTTCGGCGAGGATTTCCTCGGCCGGGCGCTCGGCGCGGTGTTCATGGCCGGGTCCGACTACGTCGCCGCGCAACGCGAACGCCGCACCATGCTGGCCGAGTTCGCCGCGGTGTGGGATCGGTTCGACGCCCTGCTGTGCCCGACCACTCCCGGACCGGCGCCGCTCTTCGGCGCCTGGCGCACGAAGCTGTTCTGGCAGAAGGCCTCCTTCACCGCCCCGTTCAACGTCTCGGCCGGCCCCGCCCTGAGCGTGTGCATGGGCTTCGAGGGTGGCCTCCCCCTGGCGCTGCAGATCGCCGGCCGCCCGTTCAACGACGCCACCGTGCTGCGCATCGGCCACGCGTACGAGCGAGCGACCGGTTTCAGCGCCCGCCGCCCCGCCTTGTCCGCCGACCTGGCCGTGCCGCCGCTGCCGCCACCGCCGGACCCGGCGCCCACGCTCGACGAGGCCGGCCGCGGCGCGGTGCTCGATGCCGTGCGCCGGGCCGGCCTCAGCCTCACGGCCCGGCAGTTCGACATCGTCTGCGAGAACGCCCCGCACGTCGAGGCGCTGCTTGCCCGGGTGCGCCGCCCGCGCCGCTTCGGCGAGGAACCCGCCAATACGCTCTGCTTGGCCTAAGGAACACATCATGCAACTCGGCGTCTTCATCCCGATCGGCAACAATGGCTGGCTGATCTCCACCACCTCGCCGCAATACAAGCCCAGTTTCGATCTGAACCGGACCATCGTCGAGAAGGCGGAGCGCTTCGGCTTCGACTTCGCGCTGTCCATGATCAAGCTGCGCGGCTTCGGGGGCCCGTCCGAGTTCTGGGACCATAACCTGGAATCATTCACCCTGATGGCCGGCCTGGCCGCGGTCACCACCCGGATCAAGCTGTTCGCCACCATAGGCGTCCTGACCATGCCGCCGCCCATCGTGGCCCGCATGGCGGTCACCATCGACAGCATCAGCCACGGCCGCTTCGGGGTGAACATCATCTCCGGCTGGCAGGAAGCCGAATACTCGCAGATGGGCATCTGGCCCGGGGATGCGCATTACGCCCGCCGCTACGAGTATTGCGAGGAATACGTCTCGATCATGCAGGAGCTGTGGCAGACCGGGGTATCCGATCACAAGGGCGAGTTCTTCCAGATGAACGACTGCCGCTGCAGTCCGCTGCCCACCGCGAAGGTCACCATCGTCTGCGCCGGGCAGAGCGATCGCGGCGTCAAGTTCGCGTCCGAATACGCCGACTACAACTTCGTCGCCTCGTCCGGGTTCAACGCGCCGCGCAACGTCGACAAGGTCGTGCGCCGCCTAGTGGCGGAGAACGCCCGCACCGGCCGGTCCTGCGGCGCGCTGGTGCTGATCATGATCATCGCCGACGAGACGGACGCGGCCGCCGAGGCGAAGTGGGAGCACTACAAGGCCGGCACCGATTTCGAGGCGCTCGCCTGGCGCGACGGCCAGGCCAGCAACGACACGGTGAAGGACCCGATGTCGGTCGCCGGCCGCTTCAACGCCGCCACCGAGGCCAAGCTGCCGACCAACATGGGGACCTTGGTCGGCTCCTACGCCAAAGTGGCCGCCTTGCTGGACGAATTGGCCGAGGTTCCCGGCGTCGCCGGCGCGATGATGACCTTCGACGATTTCGTCATCGGCATGGAGCAGTTCGGCACCCGCATCCAGCCGCTGATGAAGAGCCGCATGGACGTCGCGCCCGCCGCCCGGCAAGCAGCATAGGAGAAGCCGCCATGAAGAACACCATCACCCGCCGTGGCTTGCTCGCCGGCGCCGCTGGTGCCGCCGCCGGGTCCGGCGCCATCACCGGATTCCCGACCATCTGGGCGCAGACCATCAAGGACATCGAGTTGCGCCACGCCGGCCAGCCGGTGACCACGCTGCCGCAAATCGCCGAACAGGCCAGCAAGGATCTCGGCTTCAAGGTCACGATGCAGCCGGCCGAGAGTGCGGACCTGCTGAACCGCTATTTGTCCTCGTCGGCCAATATCGACGTCGGCGACATCAGCCCGCCGTATATGAAGTACTTGGCCGGCCGCAACATCCTGCAGACGATCCCGGTGAGCAAGTTCAAGAACATGGACGGCACGATGCCGCTGTTCACCAAGGGCCGCTACGAGAACGGCGAGACCGTGTCGCAGCAGGGCGTCGCCCCGTTCACCGTGGTATATGCCACCGACGCGTCCGGCGCGAAATTCGCGACAGCGCCGACCGAGTTCCTCCACGCCGTCCCGACCATCACCAACGCCGACACGCTCGGCGTCCGCCCCGATCTGACCGGGCGCCCGATCAGCAGCTGGGCCGACCTGCTGGACCCGGCCTTCAAGGGCAGGGCCGCGCTGCAGGACAACCCGACCGTCGGGGTGATCGACGTCGCCATGGCCATGGAGGCGCGCGGCGACGTCAAATACGGCAACAAGGGGAACATGACCAAGGAGGAGATCGACAAGACCATCAAGATCATGACCGACATCAAGAAGTCGGGCCAGTTCCGCTCGTTCTGGGGCAGCTTCGACCAGTCGGTGAACCTGATGGCCTCCGGCGAGGTCGTCATCCAATCCATGTGGTCGCCGGCCGTCACGGCGGTGCGCAGCCGCGGGATCGAGTGCGTCTTCCAGCCGCTCAAGGAGGGCTACCGCGGCTGGGGCTACATGTTCGGCATGATGAAGCATCTGACCGGCATGAAGCTCGACGCTGCCTACGAGTATCTCAACTGGTATACGTCGGGCTTCGCCGGGGCCGCCGTCGCGCGCGAGGGCTATTACTCGGCGCAGCCGGCCAACACCCGCAAGTTCCTGACCGCCAACGAGTGGGACTACTGGTATGGCGGCAAGCCGGCCGCCGAGGACATCCACGGACCGACCGGCAAGCTGATGGAGAAGGCCGGCATCACCCGCGACGGCGGCTCCTACGACGAACGCATGGGCCGCATCGCGGTGTGGAACTCGGTGATGGACGAGGACCGGTACCTCACCCGTCGCTGGAACGAGTTCATCTCGGCATGATGCGGGCTGGCTGATGCAAGCCGGGGCCACGCATGCCGTGGAGTTGGTGGTGGCCGGCCGGCCAAGGGCGCGGCTGCGCCTGCCGCCCTGGGCGGTGTCCTGGCTGCAGGTCGCTCCGATGGCGCTGATCCTGCTCGTGTTGTTCGCCGCGCCATGCGTGCTGTTCTTCGTCGTCAGCTTCTTCGACTACGACCGGGTCGGCATGTATCCGGCCTTCATGTTCGACAACTACGTTGAGGTCTTCACCACGCCGGCCACCTGGCGGATCTATCTCAGCTCGCTCAAATTGGCCCTGATCGTCTGGGCCGCCACGCTGTTCCTCGGCTTCAGCGTCGCCCAGTTCCTCGTCTTCCACGTCCGCTCCTCGCGGGTGCGGATGCTGCTGTTCCTCCTCTGCGCAATCCCGTTCTGGACGTCGGGCATCATCCGCACCATCGCGTGGATCCCGTTCCTGGGGCGCAACGGCGCCTTCAACACCGTGCTGATGGACCTGCACATCACCAACACGCCGCTGGAATTCCTGCTATTCTCGGACTTCTCGGTGATCCTGACCTACATCCACCTCTACACGCTGCTGATGATCGGCCCGATCGCCAACTCGCTGTCCAAGATCGACCCGGCCCTGCTCGAAGCCGCCCGCGACGCCGGGGCCAGCCGGTTCCAGACCCTGATCCGCGTCATCATCCCGCTGGCCCGCACCGGCATCGCGCTCGGCTCCATCCTGGTGTTCACCCAGGTCATCGGCGATTATTTCGTAGTCAAGCGGATGAGCGGCGGGCAGAGCGCCAGCATCGTCTCGGCGCTGTCGACCGAGATCCAGGCCATGCAGTTCCCGCCCGCCTCGGCCAACGCGGTGGTGCTGGTCGCCTTCGTCGCGGTGCTGGTCGCCGGCATGATGCGCGTGGTCGACGTCCGCCGCGAGCTCGTCACGTGACCGGCGGCGAGCGTCCGCCCACCTTCTATCTGCTCGGCGCGGTCATGGTGGCGTTCCTGCTGTTCCTCTACGGCCCGATGGTCATCATCTACGTGCTGAGCTTCCAGGGCCCCAATGGCGGCGTCACCTTCCCCATGGTGGGCCTGTCGACGAAATGGTTCGCCGACATCGTGCGACCCGGCCAGATGGCCAACATCCCCGTCTCCTTCGCCCGCTCGGTCGGGCTCGCCTGCGTCGTGGCGGTGCTGACGGTGGCGATGTCGGTCGCCGCCGGGCTGGGCTTCCGCCGCCGCTTTCCCGGGGCCGGGCTGCTGTTCTACCTCGCCATCGCCAGCCTGGTGATGCCCAGCCTGCTTGTCGGCTTCGGCATCAGCCTCGGCTTCCAGATGCTCGGCCTCGAGCAGGGCCTCTACACCTCCGCGCTCGGCGCCCATCTCACCTGGACGCTGCCGTTCGGCCTGCTGACCATGTTCGCCGTCGTCGCCCGCTTCCCGCGCGCCTACGAAGAGGCCGCCACCGATCTCGGCGCCACCGCGCTGCAGCGGCTGCGCCACGTGACGATCCCCATCCTGCTTCCCGGCATCATCGGCGTCGCCATTGGCGCCTTCACTCTCAGCTACGACGAATACGCCCGCACCACGCTGACCATCGGCAGCCGCAACACCCTGCCGCTCGAGCTCTACGCGCTGATCTCCAGCGACAGCACGCCGGTGCTGTTCGCCATCGGCACCGTCACCACCGTGGTCAGCTTCGTGCTGATCGGGATCACCCTGGCGCTGATCCTGCGCTTGCAACGCCGCCGCAGCATGAGGACCGCCTGATGGACCCGAGATACGACGTCGAACTCGTCGCCGTGACCAAGCAATACGGCGCCACCACCGCGGTCGACGCCATCTCGCTGCGCATTCCCAAGTCCAGCTATTGCTGCCTGCTCGGCCCCAGCGGCTGCGGCAAGACCAGCACGCTGCGCATGATCGCCGGCCACGAGGCGATCAGCGGCGGCGACGTGCTGATCGACGGGCGCAACGTCACCGGGTTGTCGCCGCGCGACCGCGGCACGGCGATGATGTTCCAGTCCTACGCGCTGTTCCCGCATCTCTCCTGCTTGGACAACGTCGCGTTTTCGCTGCGCATGCGGGGCGGGGCCAAGGCGGAGCGGCACCGCAAGGCGCGGGAGTTCCTGGATCTGGTCCATATGGGCGAGTTCGCGCAGCGGCTGCCGGGGCAGCTCTCGGGCGGGCAGCAGCAGCGCGTGGCGCTGGCCCGCGCGCTGATCGTCGGGCCCAAGGTGCTGTTGCTCGACGAGCCGCTCTCCGCGCTCGACCCGTTCCTGCGCACCCGCGTGCGCGAGGAACTCAAGCGCCTGCAACGCGAACTCGGCATCACGTTCATCCACGTCACCCACAGCCAGGACGAAGCCATGGCGCTGGCCGATCTGATGGTGGTGATGGACGGAGGCCGGATCCGCCAGGCGGGGCCGCCGCGCGAGGTGTTCGAGCGCCCGGCCGACAGCTTCATCGCCCGCTTCATCGGCGGCCACAACGTGCTGCCCGGCTCCAGCGGCCCAGTCGCGGTGCGCGCCGACCGCTGCCGGCTGGGCGCCGACGGTATTCCGGCCCATGTCGTGGCCGTGGAGTATCAGGGCA
This sequence comes from uncultured Acetobacteraceae bacterium, assembly GCA_964657565.1. Taxonomy (GTDB): domain Bacteria; phylum Pseudomonadota; class Alphaproteobacteria; order Acetobacterales; family Acetobacteraceae; genus JAVVHH01. The sequence goes on along the minus strand of CAZZVQ010000002.1, from coordinate 76,413 downwards.
CCGCCGTGCGCGTCGCGGTGCGGACGGACTCGGGCGAGGAGGCCTCGGTGCTGCTGCCGGACCGAAACTTCTATGCCGCGCCGGTCGAGCCGGGCACGGGAACGCGGCTGACCTGGCTACCGGAGGACGAGCACCGTCTCGCAGCCTGACCGGCCAGCCGACCCGGGTCGGAGCGGCTATGGCCTGAGTTCAGGACGGGGCCGCAATCGACTTGCGGGGCCGATCGTGGTTGTGTCCGCCGATGGGTCAAACTTCCCCGACTGTCGCAGCGCTGATGATGGTCCGAGACGAGCAGTTCGTGATCGCGACGTGCATCGGCCATCTGCTCACGCTCGGCGTCGCCAGGATCTACGTCACCGACAACGGCTCTCGTGACGCAACGCCGGACATACTGCGCCGGATCGCGGCGCAAACCGGGCGTGTCGAGGTGAACAGTGATCCGGGCGAATATCACCAAGCCGAAGTCCTCACCGCGCTTGCCCATCGGGCCGCCGCCGATGGGATGGAGTGGGTGCTGCCCACCGACGCCGACGAGTTCCTGTGGTTGCGCAACGATACCCCGTTGTCACGGCTGTGCAGCCGGATGGACATCGGTGGCTATCGTGTGCCGGTGCGCAATTTCATGCAGGCCCGGCCGGTGCGCCGAGATTGGCCCGGGTCGCTGGCGACCATGTGCGTCGCAGCGCTGCCAACCGGTTCGGTCACGAGCGCGAAAGACGCCGTGATGTCCGGCGAGATCTCGTTCGTTGAAATGACGTATCCGACCAAATTACTCGTACGGACCGGGCCAAGTCTTGAGATCACGTTCGGGCATCATGACGTGCGCGGCGCGCTTGGCCCCATGGTGCCGTTGGAAGGCGGTGAGCTGCTGCATGCGCCGATCCGATCGTTCCAAGATTTGAAGTCTCGTCTCGACACCGGACGCCGCGTTCAAATCGTGACGCCCGAGCCGGACCAGAACTGGCATCTCAAGCGCCTTCTCTACATGGATGAGGCCGGCCTCGCGGAGGAGTGGCGGCGCAACTCCTATTCGCCGCTCTGGCCCGTGCAGCGCGGCAGGAGCCGGCTGGATTTCCGGTTGTCGTCGATCGGCCGCCGGCAGGCAGGCTTTCGTCGCCAGTTCAGTACAGAATGAGTCCGTCGCACCCGGCGCACGACCCATCGCTGTTCTGAGCGCCTGGCGCCGCCATCCGATAAACGTGCTCGATCGACAAAGAAGCTAGAGCCGTATCGGTTCAACTCGAAGCGATACGGCTCTAGACTGTTGCCGGAGAACGGCGAGTCGCAGCGCCGCAGGGGCGCGAATCACCATGGCGAAGTCTTCCAAGAAGAAGCGGCGGGGAGTGGGGGCAGGCGGAGCGGTTGACCCGGCCGCGTCCGCCCGGGTGCGTGCCGTTCCAAGCCGGCACGCCGCGCCGCCCCAGCCGAACAAGGCCCCCGCGAAGCCCGGAAGCCGGCTCGGCAAGCGACTGGGGAAGACGATACCGAAGACGTCGGCTCCCGCTCTCGAAAGCGACCGGCTGGTGCGGCTCCAGGCTGCCCTGCGGGCGGCGCGCAGCGGCGGGCCCGGCAGCGTGCGCACGCACCGGCTGCTGGGGAGCAGTGTTCCAAAGATGGCGCAGAAGCTGGTCGAAGAGGCCGCCGAGACGGCAATCGAGGCCGTTCGCAACCAGCGTGTCACGCTCATTCAGGAGAGCGCCGACCTGCTGTTCAACCTTGCCGTGCTCTGGCAGGCGATGGACATCAAGCCCGGCGACATCTGGGCCGAAATGGACCGTCGCGAGACGTTGTTCGGCCTGGCCGAAAAACTGCCCAAGCCGGACGAATCGTCCTGATGCGTGCCATTCCGCGCCACGGACGAAAGTCACAAACTCACCGGTCGGACTGGTGCCAGACCCCGAGGAGACACGAAGATGCAGATCACCGGTGACATGCTGATCGCCGGTCAGCCCGTTCGCGGCAGCACCGGCCCGGTGCTTGCCGTCGACCCGGCGACCGGCCGCACCCTGGACCCGCCATTCCCCGGCGGCACGGCGGTGCATGTCGACCGGGCCTGCGCCGCCGCCTGGGAGGCCTTCGACGCCTACCGCGAGACCAGCCTCGATGACCGCGCCGGCTTCCTGGAAGCCATCGCCGAACAGATCCTGGCGCTCGGTGACACCCTGATCGACCGGGCCTGTGCGGAATCCGGCCTGCCGCGCGGGCGGATCGAGGGCGAGCGGGGCCGCACCGTGGGCCAACTGCGCCTGTTCGCTGCGGTCGTGCGCGAGGGCAGCTGGGCCGAACCGCGGATCGACCCGGCGCAGCCGGACCGCAAGCCGCTGCCGCGCTCGGACCTGCGCCAGCGGCACGTGGCGCTCGGCCCCGTGGCGGTGTTCGGCGCCAGCAACTTCCCTCTGGCGTTCTCCGTGGCCGGCGGCGACACCGCCTCCGCCCTGGCGGCCGGCTGCCCGGTGGTCGCCAAGGCGCACCCGGCGCATCCCGGCACCTCCGAACTCGCGGGCCGCGCCATCGCCGAGGCGGTGCGCCGTTGCGGCCTGCCGCAGGGGGTGTTCTCGCTCCTGTCGGACTCGGGATACGAAGTGGGCGGCGCGCTGGTCGCCGATGCCCGGATCAAGGCGGTCGGGTTCACCGGGTCGCGCCGCGGCGGCCTGGCTCTGGTCAAGATCGCCCAGGCCCGGCCGGAACCGATCCCGGTCTATGCCGAGATGAGCAGCATCAACCCGGTGTTCCTGCTGCCCGCCGCCCTTGCCGCCCGCGGCGCCGCCATCGGACAGGCCTTCGTCGCCTCGCTGGCGATGGGCGCGGGCCAGTTCTGCACCAATCCCGGCCTGGTGTTCGCCATCCCCGGCCCCGGTCTGGATACCTTCCTCGAAGCGGCCGAGGCGGCGGTTCGCGCCAGCCAACCGCAGACCATGCTGACGCCCGGCATCCACGCCGCGTACGAGGAAGGGATGCGGCGCCTGGCGACCAACCCGCATCTGACCGAAGTCGCCCGCGGCATCGCGCCAGAGGGCGAGGGCTACAAGGGCCAGACCGCGTTCTTCGTCACCGACGCCGACGGTTTCCGTGCCGATCCGGACGTCCAGGAGGAGGTGTTCGGCGCTGCGTCGGTCCTGGTCCGCTGCCCCGACCTGGCCACCATGCGGGGGTTGCTCGAAGGGATGGAGGGCCAACTCACCGCCACGCTGCAGCTCGATGCGCCAGGCGATTTGGAGGCGGCCCGCACCCTCATGCCCGCGCTCGAGCGCAAAGTCGGCCGCATCCTGGCCAATGGCTGGCCCACCGGCGTCGAAGTCGGGCACGCCATGGTGCATGGCGGCCCCTATCCGTCCACCAGCGACGGACGCACCACCTCGGTCGGCACGCTGGCCATCCGGCGCTTCCTGCGTCCGGTCTGCTACCAGGACCTGCCGGATGCGCTGCTACCGCCCGCTCTGCGAGACGCGAACCCATTTTTGATCTGGCGCCGAGTGGACGGCACGTTACAACCACCTGGAGGATATTGACATGCCCGATACACCGCTCTCGCCGCCGGGTCTGGAACCGGGTGCCATCCCCGCGGAGCCGTTGTCGCGCCGTGACCCCAAGAGCTTCCGCTCCGCCCGCTGGTTCGGTCCGGCCGATCTGCGCTCGTTCGGCCACCGCTCGCGCGCCATGCAGATGGGCTACGCGCCGGAGGAGTGGACCGGCAAGCCGGTGATCGCCGTCATCAACACCTGGTCGGACCTGCAACCCTGCCACATGCACTTCAAGACGCGCGTGGAGGACGTCAAACGCGGCGTCCTGATGGCGGGCGGGTTCCCCGTCGAGCTGCCGGCACATTCGGCCAGCGAGAGCTATCTCAAGCCGACCTCGATGCTGTATCGCAATTTCCTCGCCATGGAGACGGAAGAGCTGCTGCGCTCCCACCCGATCGACGGCGCGGTGCTGATGGGCGGTTGCGACAAGAGCACGCCGGGCTTGCTGATGGGCGCGATCAGCATGGGCATCCCCTCCATCTTTCTGCCCGCCGGGCCGATGCTGCGCGGCAATTGGCAGGGCCGCACGCTGGGCTCCGGCAGCGATAGCTGGAAATACTGGGACGAGTTGCGGGCGGGCAAGATCACCGACCAGGATTGGCTCGGCGTCGAGGGCGGGATCGCACGCTCCTACGGCACCTGCATGACGATGGGGACGGCGAGCACGATGACGGCGATCGCCGAGGCGGCCGGCCTGGTACTGCCCGGCGGCTCCTCGATCCCCGCGGCCGATTCCGGCCATATCCGCCTGGCCTCGGAGAGCGGGCGGCGGATCGTGGAGATGGTGTGGGAGAACCTCACCCCGCAGCAGATCGCGACCCGGCCGGCCTGGGAGAACGCGATCGCCGTGGCGATGGCGATGGGCTGTTCGACCAACGCCATCATCCACCTGATCGCCATGGCGCGCCGCGCCGGCCAGGACATCGGCCTGGAGGATTTCGAGCGCTACAGCCGCCGGGTCCCGGTGATCGGCAACGTGCGGCCGAGCGGCAACCAGTACCTGATGGAAGATTTCTTCTACGCCGGCGGCATCCGCGCGCTGATGCAGAACATTCGGGAGCACCTGCACCTGGACGTGATGACGGTCACCGGCCGCACCCTCGGCGAGAACATCGAAGGCGCCCGGGTGTTCAATGAGGACGTCATCCGCCCGACGGCCAATCCGATCTACGGCGAGGGCTCGTTGGCCGTGCTGCACGGCAACCTGGCGCCGGATGGCTGCGTCATCAAGCCGGCCGCGATGGACCAGCGATTCCTGAAGCATTCCGGCCCGGCGGTGGTATTCGACGACTATCCCAGCATGAAGAAGGCGGTCGAGGACGAGAGCTGGGACATCACCGCCGAGCATGTCATGGTCCTGCGCAACGCGGGACCGCAGGGCGGGCCGGGGATGCCGGAATGGGGCATGCTGCCGATGCCGAAGAAGCTGCTCAAGGAGGGCCATCGCGACATGCTGCGCATGAGCGACGCGCGGATGAGCGGCACCAGCTATGGCGCCTGCGTGCTGCATGTCAGCCCGGAGAGCTTCGTGGGCGGCCCGCTGGCGCTGCTGCAGAACGGCGACATCGTCACGCTCGACGTCGACGCCCGCAGCATCCGCATGGAGGTGTCCGACGAGGAGCTCGCCCGCCGCCGCGCTGCCTGGACCCCGCCGCCGCCCCGCTATGAGCGCGGCTATGGCTGGATGTTCAGCCAGCATATCCAGCAGGCCAGCGAAGGCTGCGACTTCGACTTCCTCCGCACCGAGTTCGGCGCGCCGGTCCCTGAACCAGCCATCTACTGAGGAGCCGAGATGCACGACCTTAGCCCGCACACGCGGGAGAAGCTGAAAGGGGTCAGCACGGCCACGCTGGCCAGCGCGCTCTACAAGAAGGGTCTGCGCAACCAGATGGTGCAGGGGGCGGTGCCGCTGAGCCCGCCCAAGGGCGGCAGCATGGTCGGGTCCGCCTACACGCTGCGATATATTCCGGCGCGCGAAGACCTGAACCCGATGACGGTGTTTCGCAACCACGAGCATCCACAGCGCAAGGCCGTCGAGGAGTGTCCCGCCGGCGCGGTGTTCGTCATCGACAGTCGCAAGGATGCGCGCGCCGCGTCCGCCGGCGCCATCCTGGCGACCCGGCTGATGACCCGCGGCTGCGCCGGCATGGTGACCGATGGCGGGTTCCGTGACGCGGCCGAGATTGGCGCGCTCGACATGCCCTCCTACCACCAGCGTCCATCGGCGCCGACCAATCTGACCTTGCACCAGGCGATCGACATCAACGTGCCGATCGGCTGCGGCGACGCGCCGGTGTTCCCTGGTGACGTAGTGGTGGGCGACATGGACGGCGTCATCATCATCCCGGCCGGGATCGCCGACGAGATCGCCGATGAGGCGGTCGAGATGACCGTCTTCGAGGATTTCGTGATCGAGCAGGTCCGCGGCGGCCAGAAGACGTTGGGCCTCTACCCGCCGACCGACGAGACCAATCTCGAGCGCTTCGCGGCGTGGCGCAAGGAACGCGGGCGGTAAGTTACGCGCCGACGGCGGACGATGCGGGGCGGCGCATTGGTGGCGCTTTTGTCGTTGCCGACCCGAGCTGGAGCCAGAACGTCCAAATGACCCCGAACACCCCTACCCTACGCCTCGGTTTCGACATTGGCGGCACCTTCACCGACTTCGTGCTGTCGAACCCGGCGACCGGCGACCTCCGCCTGCACAAGCGGCTGACCACGCCGGAGGACCCGGCGATCGGCGCACTGGCCGGGTTGCGGCACATCTTGGGCGAGGCGGGTGTGGGCTTCGGCGCCGTCGCGGAGATCGTACACGGCACCACGCTGGTCACCAACGCGGTCATCGAGCGCAAGGGCGCCCGGCTGGGCTTGATCACCACGGCCGGCTTCCGCGACGTGCTCGAGGCCGGGACCGAGCAACGCTACGACATCTATGATTTGTTCCTGACCTACCCGGATCCACTGGTGCAGCGTCGGTACCGGCTCGAAGTGCCGGAGCGCATCGACCGGGACGGCCGGGTCGTGACGCCCCTGGACGCCGACGCGGTCCGGGCCGCCTGCCGCACGCTGGAGATCGCTGGGATCGAGGCGATCGCCATCTGCTTCCTCAACGCCTACCGCGAGCCGCGTCACGAGCGCGAAGCGGCGGCGATCGTGGCGGCGGCGCTCCCGGGCATTCCGGTTTCCGTGTCGTCGGACGTGGTGGCGGAAATGGGCGAGTATGCCCGCTGCGTGACCACGGCCGCCAACGCCTACGTGCAGCCGCTGATGACGACGTATCTGCGTCGGCTCGAGCGCGCGCTGCGCCAGGAGGGCTTCGCCGGCGCGCTGCGGCTGATGCACTCGGCCGCTGGGCTGGTTTCGGTCGAGGCCGCCGCCGCCTTCCCGATCCGCCTGCTGGAATCCGGCCCGGCCGGCGGGGCGCTCGCCGCCGCCTTGCTGGGAGCCCGGGCCGGCCATGCGGACGTGCTAGCGTTCGACATGGGCGGCACCACCGCCAAGGCGTGCCTGATCGAAGCCGGCCGCGCCGAGATCGCCCCGGTGATGGAAGCCGGCCGCGAGCAGCGCTTCAAGAAGGGCTCCGGCCTGCCGATCAAGGCGGCGACGGTGGACATGATCGAGATCGGCGCCGGGGGTGGCTCGATCGCCGCCATCGACGCGGTCGGCCTGCTCCGCGTCGGGCCGCATTCCGCCGGCGCGGCGCCGGGCCCCGCCTGCTACGGGCGCGGCGGGACGCGGCCGACCGTGACCGACGCCAACCTCCTGCTCGGCTACTACGACCCGGCGTTCTTCCTCGGCGGCACCATGGCGCTCGATGTGGCGGCCGCGCGGAATGCGGTCGCCACGATCGCCGCCCCGCTCGGCCTGACGATCGAGCAGGCCGCCTGGGGCATCCACAAGGTGGTCGTGGAAAGCATGGCGGACGCCGCGCGCGTCTACTTGGTGGAGCGTGGCAAGGATCCGCGCCGGTACGCCATGGTCGGCTTCGGCGGCGCCGGGCCGGCCCATGCGGCGGAGGTCGCCCGCGCGCTGGGCATGGCCGAGCTGGTGGTTCCGCCCGCGTCCGGCGCCGCCTCCGCGCTCGGCTTCCTGGTCGCGCCGCTTTCGGCGAGCCGCGTGCGCTCGCAGCCGGTGCGGCTGGATCCGGCGCCCGACCTCGGCGCCGTCGAGGCCGTGCTGCAGGCCTTGGAGCGGGATGCGCGGGCCGAGCTGGCGACCGCCGGCGTGACCGGCAGCCTGACCGTGCAGCGCACCGCGGACATGCGGCTGATCGGGCAGATGCACGAGATCGCCGTGCCGTTGCCCGCCGCTGCGCTGGATGCCGGCAGCCTGCCGGCGCTGGTGAGCGCCTTCACCGCCGCCTACACCGCCCGCTACGCCGCCCTGCAGGACGGGGCGCGGATCGAGGCGGTGAACTTCCGCGTCACCGTCACCGGCCCGACCCCCGGGCTCGAGCTCGGCCAGGGCACCGGCGGCGGCACGGCCCGCAAGGGCGAGCGCCAGGCCTGGTTCGAGGACCGCTTCCACACCGCCGCCGTCTACGACCGCTACGCGCTCACCGTGCACGACACGGTGCGGGGTCCGGCGATTATCGAGGAGCGCGAGGCCACCACCATCGTGGCCCCCGGCGATACGTTGCGCGTGGACGCATCCGGCAACCTTCGTATCGCCATCGGCGCCGCCAGCACGATGTCGCTGGTCCGCCCGGAGATGACCCACGCCGAGGCGCGCGCGGCCATCGAGGCCGACCCGATCGCACTAGAAATCATGTGGAGCCGGCTCACCACCGTGGTGGACGAGATGTGGCTGACCATCATCTGCACCGCCTTCTCCCTCATCATCGCGGAATCGCAGGATTTCGCCTGCGAACTGCTCGACCCCAGCGGCGAGACGCTGGCCCATTCGCCCCGGGCGATGCCGGTGTTCAACCTGACGCTGCCGCGCGCGGTCAAGGCGCTGCTGGCCCGCTTCCCGGCCGACACCCTGCAGCCCGGCGACATGCTGGTCACCAACGACCCGTGGCTCTGCGCCGGGCATCTGTTCGACATCGCCGTGGTCAGCCCGGTGTTCCATGACGGGCGCGTGGTGGCGCTCGTCGGCACCGTCGGCCACGTCGCCGATATCGGCGGCACCCGCGACAGCCTGCGGGCGCGGGAGATCTTCGACGAGGGGCTGCAGATCCCGCCCATGAAGCTCGCCCGCGCCGGCGTGGACAACGAGGACCTGTTCACCCTCATCGCCGAGAACGTCCGCAACCCGGCGCAGGTGATCGGCGACATCCAGGCCTTCATGTCGGCCAACCGGATCGGCGCCCAGCGCCTGCTGGCCTTCATGGACGAATACGGGCTGGCTGACCTCGCCGCCCTGGCCACCATCGTGCAGGACCGGGTGGAACGCGCCATGCGCGCCGCCATCACCGCCCTGCCAGACGGCGTCTACACCAGCAGCGTCGAGTTCAGCCCGGTCGACGACACGCTCACCCTGCCCCTGACGCTGACCGTGGCCGGCGACACGATCCAGCTGGATTTCACCGGCGCCCCGAAACAGCTGGCGCAAGGCGGGGTGAACTCCACGATGAACTACACCGCGGCCCATGCCACCTACCCGCTGAAATGCATGCTGACGCCCGGGGTGCGCGGCAATGCCGGCTGCTACCGGCCTTTCACCGTCACCGCGCCGGAGGGCTCCATCGTCAACTGCACCCGGCCGGCCGCGGTGGCGTCGCGCACCCGCACGGGCTGGTATCTGGCCCCGGCCGTGTTCCGCGCCCTCGCGGCCGCCGCGCCGGACAAGGTGCAGTCGCCCACCGGCCTGCCGGTCGCCGTCAACGTCTCCGGGCACGATGCGGCGGGCACGCTCTACGCCGACCACCTGTTCATGGGCGGCGGCCAGGGCGGCAGCGCGCATGGCGACGGCAAATCGGGCCTGCTCTATCCGACGTCGGCGGCCAATACCGCCATCGAGGTGTTCGAGGCGCGGGTGCCGGTGCTGGTGCTGGAAAAAGTGTTCCTGGCCGATAGCGGCGGCGCCGGCCAGGCCCGCGGCGGGCTCGGCCAGCGCGTCCGCTTCCGCAAACTGTGCGACGACGGCATGCCCACGCTGGCGGCGCTGTTCCCCGAAGGGGCGAAGGCGGTGCTGCCGGGCCTGGCCGGCGGCCACGCCGGTGCGCGCGCCTTTGCCGGCGTGCGCGCTCCCGACGGCGCGCTGCTGCGCGATTGCGGCGCCGGCGAGCTCGTCACCCTCACCAGCCCGGAGGAGATCGCCGAGATCGTGTTCGCCGGCGGCGCCGGCTACGGCGACCCGGCGCGGCGACCGGCCGAGCGACTGGCCGCGGATTTGCTGGATGGCCGGGTAACGGCCCCTCCCCTCTCACGCGCCGCGGAGTAGATCATGGACAGCAGCACCGAGGCCCTCCCGAGCCAGACGCGCCACCCCACCATCTTCGAGCCGGCGACCCTGGTCCTGCTGACCGTGCTGTGCGTGCTCGGCGCCATCATCGGCATGCAGTTGCTCGTCACGCTGGGGGTCACGGCGAACACCTCCATCGTGGGCGCCCTGATCGCCATGGCGCTGGCCCGCATCCCGGTGCAGATCTTCAGCCGCTTCCGCTCGATCCACGTGCAGAACCTGGCGCAGAGCGCCATCTCCGCCGCCACCTTCGGCGCCGGCAACTCCCTGCTGCTGCCGATCGGCATCCCGTTCCTGCTCGGCCGCGGCGACCTGGTGCTGCCGCTGCTGGGCGGCGTGGCGCTGGCCATGCTGGTGGACGCCACCATGCTGTATCGCATGTTCGGCTCGCGCGCCTTCCCGGCCGAGGGCGCCTGGCCCCCGGGCGTCGCCGCGGCCGAGGCGATCCGCGCCGGCGACGAGGGCGGCCGGCGCGTCGGCATCCTGGGCGCCGGCGTCGTGGCGGGCATCCTGGGCACCGGGTTCCTCGGCGTCCCGATGTCGGCCTTCGGCGTCGCCTTCATCGGCAACATCGGGGCGCTGTCCATGTTCGGCCTCGGCCTGCTCGCGCGCGGCTACTCGACGCAATTGTTCTCCGCCTGGGTGCCGCGCGGCGACATCGGGGCCGCCTTCATCCCGCACGGCATCATGATCGGCGCCGGGCTCGTCGCCCTGGTGCAGGTCGGGCTCGTGCTGCTGAGCCGGCGCAACGACGCCAGCGGCCGGGCCGGGCCGGGCCGCTCGCTCGGGATGGGCGCGCTGGCCTATCTCGCCGTCGCCGTGTTCATCGCGCTGGGCGGCGGGCTGACCAGCCAGCTCTCGACCGGCATGCTGATCGTCTTCATCGCCTATGCCGCGTTCGCCGCCCTGGTGCACGAGTTGATCGTCGGCCTGGCCGCGATGCACTCGGGTTGGTTTCCCGCCTTCGCGGTCGCGCTGATCACGCTGATCGGCGGCATGCTGATCGGCTTCCCGCCGGTTCCGCTCGCGCTGCTGGTCGGCTTCTCCGCCGCCACCGGGCCGGCCTTCGCGGACATGGGCTACGACCTGAAGGCCGGCTTCCTGTTGCGCGGCAACGGGGCCGACCCGGAGTTCGAGCGGGACGGCCGCTTCCAACAATACCTGGCCGCGATGTTCGCCTTCGTGGTGGCCGGGCTGGTCGTGCTGGTGTCGTACGAGGGTTACTTCGCCGCCAACCTGGTGGCCCCGGTGGCCAAGGTCTACGTCGCTACCATCGGCGCCGGCGCGGCACCGGGCGTCGCGTGGCAATTACTGCTGTGGGCGATCCCGGGCGCGCTGCTGCAACTGATCGGCGGCCCCAAGCGGCAGTTGGGCGTGCTGTTCGCCACCGGCCTGCTGATCGTCTTCCCCGCCGCCGGCTGGGCGGTGCTGGCGGGGGTCGTCATCCGCGTGGGCTACGGGCGCCTCCGCGGCCCGGCGGCGCAGGGCGAGATGGAGATCTTCGCCGGCGGCGCGATCGCCGGTGACGCGTTGACCGGCTTCTACAATGGCGTCGCGGCGAACCTGAGGTCGCGCTAAGCGGCAGCGGGCCGGACCAGCAGCTTGCGCCCCGCGCCTGCTGCGCCGGCCATCCCGATCGCCGTGTAGGCCACGAGCAGCGGCCCCGCCGCGCGCCAATCGCCGGTCCATTGGTGCGCCAGGCCCAATAGGAGCGGCCCCAAGGAGGCGAGGAGGTAGCCGACCGCCTGCGCCATCCCGGAGAGCTGCGCCGCCGTCGCCGCGTCGGGCGAACGCAGCACGATGACCGACAGCGAGGTGGAGAACACAGCGCCCTGGCCGAGGCCCATCAGCGCGGCGGCACCCCAGACCCAGGGCAGCGGGGCGTAGAGGCAGCCGAGGAAGCCGAGGAGCCCGACCCCGAGACTGAGGATCGCCGGCGCCCGCTCGTCCCGCCACAACGCGGCGAACGGCGCGCCGCCCAGGGTGGAGCCCACCTGGACCAGCACCGACAGCGAGAGCACGAGGCCAGCATTCACCGGGTCCATCCCGCGATCGCGCAGGATCGGCGCCAACCACCCGAACGCGCAATAGGTGGTCGCCGACTGGAACCCCATCAGCAGCGTCACCTGCCAGGCCAGGGCGTTGCGCCACAGCCCGGGCAGCGATCGGTGGGCAGCGGGGCGGAACTTCGCCGGCAGCGTCGCCACCAGCGCCACGGCGGCGAGCAGCGCCGGCGCCGTCCAGACCGCGAGCGCCGCCCCCCAGGAGCCCAGGCGCAGCGTCAACGGTGCACTGGCGCCGGCCGCGATGGCCGCCCCGCCCGACAGCACCATCGTGTAGAGACCCGTCATCAACGCGACCCGGTCCGGGAAATCGCGCTTCACGAGAGCCGGAAGCAGGACATTGATCACGCCGATCGCGGCGCCGGCCAGAACGGCCCCGGCGAACAACGCCCAAATCGTCTCGGCCCAGCGCAGCAGCGTTCCGGCCGATAGCAGCAGCACCATGGACAGCACCGTCCGTTCCATGCCGAAGCGTCGCGCCAGGAGCGGTGCCAGCGGGGCGAACAGGCCAAAGCAGAGTGCCGGCAGGGTGGTGAGCACGCTGGCCGCGGCCACCGCCATGCCCGTGCTGCGCATGACCTCGGGCAGCACCGGGCCCAAGCTGGTGACGGCCGGCCGCAGATTGAAGCTGGCCAGCAGCAGCGCCGCCCCGACCACCAGCCGCCCGTTCCGCACTCCCGACTGCCGCATCCAGCCCCTCTGTCCCACGGTCATCTGGGGCAAGCCTCGACCGTCCCGTCCCACAAGGCAAGCACGCTACCGGGTGATGGTATGTCCGCCGGCTGGTGCCCTCATATTGCGCAGCGCCGCGCGGAGATGGCGCGCTGCTGGGCGGAGCGACGTCGTGGCGTCGAACAGGACGGGCCGGCGCGTTGGCACGTCGGTTGCTGACCAGGTACCATGCCCGCTCGCATGCATCCATGACCACACCGACCGTCCTGGTGGCGATCGAGATGGCGCCGCCCAGTCTCGAGCGATTGCGCGCGGCCTATCCCGTCGAGATCGCCCTCACGCACGCCGAGCGCATGGCGGTGGCGGCCCGGCGCGGGGACAGCATCGGCGCCATCCTGACCAACGGCACCGCGGAGATCCCGCGCGCCCTGATCGAAGCGCTGCCCGGTCTGCGCATCATCTGCACCCATGGCGTCGGCCATGAGAGCGTCGACCTCGCCGCCGCGCGCGACCACGGGATCGCGGTGACCAACGGCGCCGGCGCCAACGCGCCCTGCGTCGCCGATCACGCGATGGCGTTGCTGCTGGCACTGCTGCGCGACCTGCGCGGCACCGACGCGGTCATCCGCGCCGGCGGGTGGCGCGCCGGCGAGGCGACCCGGCCGATGGCGACCGGGCGCCGGGTCGGCATTCTCGGCCTGGGCGATATCGGCATGCAGATCGCCCGCCGCTGCACCGGGTTCGACATGCCGATCGCCTACTGCAACCGGCGCCGGCGACCGGATGTCGACTATCCCTATGCCGAGTCGCCGCTGGCGCTGGCGGAGATGTCGGAGGTGCTGATGGTGGTGACCCCGGGCGGTCCGGCGACGCGGCACCTGGTGGGCGCGGCCGAACTGGCGGCGCTGGGCCCGCACGGCGTCCTGGTCAATGTCGGGCGCGGCTCCGTGGTCGACACCGAAGCGTTGATCGCGGCGCTGCAGGGCGGCGCGATCGCCGGCGCCGCGCTCGACGTGATCGAGGGGGAGCCCGTCGTCCCGCCCGCGCTGCGCGAGATGCCGAACGTGCTGCTCACGCCGCACATGGCCGGGCGCTCGCCGGATACGCTGGCCGCCACGATCGGCCTGGTGATCAGAAACCTCGACGCCCGGTTCGCCAACCAGCCGGTGCTGACGCCGGTTCCGTTCGAGGGGCGGCCGTTGCTCGCCGCCCATGCCCGGTGCCGGGATGCGCGTCCGCTCCGTCCTGAAAGACACCTCCTGGCCGGGTCGGATTGAACGTCTCGCCGCGGCGTGGCGTAATCGAACCATGGAACTCGCATGACCGCCTCGGTCCACGCCGCAGAGCAATTGCTGCTCTCCGTCCTGCTCCAATTGATCGTCATGATCGCGGCGGCCCGGCTGCTCGGCGCCGTGGCCCGGCGCCTCGGCCAACCCGGCGTCGTCGGCGAGATCGTCGCCGGGCTGCTGTTGGGCCCCTCGCTCTTCGGCCATCTGTTTCCGGCGGCGTCCACCGCGCTGTTCAACCCCGTCGCCAGCCCGGCGATCGGCGTCATCAGCCAGATCGGACTGGTCCTGCTGATGTTCCAGATCGGCACGGAGTTCGAGTTCGGCCAGTTGCGCGAAGCCCGGTTGCGCCGCGCCACCGCCTGGATCGCGCTCGTCTCGGTCGCCGTTCCCCTGCTGCTGGGCTTCGGCTTTGGCCAGGCGTCCGCCGCGCGCCTGGCGCCGGGCATCGACCCGACCACCTACAGCCTGTTCTGCGGCGTGGCCGTCGCGATCACCGCCGTCCCCATCCTCGGCCGCATCCTGCGCGAGTTCGGCCTGACGCGCGATCCGGTGGGGGTGGTGGCGATCTCGGCGGCGGCGATCAACGATGTCGCCGGCTGGGCGCTGCTCGCCTGCATCGCGGCCTACGCCACCGCGCAGCTTTCCGGCGGCTTCCTGCTGTGGCGGGGCGGCGCGTTACTGGCCGCTGGTCTGGTCCTGTGGTTCGTGCTGCGCCCGATGGTGGATCGTTTGCTGCGCCTGATGCCGGTTCGGCACGGCCAGCTCGCGCCGGACTTGATCGCCCTGGTGCTGTGCCTCAACTTCGCGCTCGGCGTCGCGACCAACGCGATCGGGATCTTCACCATCTTCGGCGGTTTCGCGGCCGGGCTGCTGTTCCACCGGCACGCCGCGTTCGTCGAGGCGTGGCGCGCGCAGGTCGGCCAGTTCGTGCTCGTGTTCTTCCTGCCGGTGTTCTTCACCTTCACCGGGCTGCGCACCAACCTCTTGGGCCTGGACGCCGGCGACCTGGGATGGCTCGGCCTCGTGCTGGCGCTCTCCATCGTGGGCAAGTTCGGACCGGTGTATTGGGCCAGCCTCGCCAGCGGGTTCGATGGCTGGCAGGCCGCCGTGCTGGGAACGTTGATGAACACGAGGGCGCTGATGGAGTTGATCGTGCTGAACATCGGCTACGATCTGGGTTTCCTGCCGCAGGCGGTATTCACCATGCTCGTTCTCATGGCCGTCGCCACGACGGTGATGACGGGGCCGCTGCTGCAGGTGCTGCTGCCGCGCATGGGCCATGGGGTCGAGAAGCGCATCCAGGCCTGACCGGTCGAAGCGTCCGCGCTCGCTCAGCACCCCTGGAAGCGGGGCGGGCGTTTCTCGGCGAATGACAACACGCCCTCATGGCGGTCGCGCGTCGACACGGTCCGATTATAGGCCTCGATCTCGAAGGCGAGGCCATCCTTGAGCGACAACTGCACCCCGCGGCCGATCGACTGCTTGGCCTGGCGGACGGAGATCGGCGCGTTGGCTGCGATCCGGGCCGCGGTGGCCTTGGCTTCCTCCATCAGGGCCGGGCCGGGGAAGACGGCGTTGACCAACCCCCATTCATTCGCCTCGCGCGCGGTGAACACCCGCCCGGTCAGGATCAGCTCCTTGGCCCGGCGTTCACCCATCGCCCGGGGCAGCGTCTGCGTGCCGCCACCGCCCGGCAAGATGCCCAGCGCGACTTCCGGCAGCGCGAACCGCGCGTGATCGGCGGCATAGACGAAGTCGCAGCAGGCGGCGATCTCGCAGCCGCCGCCATAGGCTGCGCCGTTCACGGCACAGATGATCGGGATCGGGCAGTCGAGCAGCGCGCGCACCATCCGTTCGAGCACGACGTGTTGGATGCGCCAGGCCTTGTCGGTCATGTCGCGGCGTTCTTTCAGATCGCCACCGGCGCAGAAGGCCTTGTCGCCGGTCCCGGTCAGGATCACGCACCGCACCGGTCCGGCATCCATCATGAGTTGCTCGAAGCAGGACACCAGCTCCTCGCCCATGAGCGTGTTGAGGGCGTTGGAGACCGCCGGGCGGTTCATCCGCACGACCATGGTCTCGCCCGGCTCGACGATGAGTGTCGTATAGGTGGTCATCACCCGATCGCTCCCTGTTCCTCGCGGTGGAGCCCTGACTGTGACGCCAGGTGGTGACCGACGCTACCGTGACGACAGCCGGGAGCGCACCTCCGCCACGATGCGGTCGGGAGTGATGCCGAAATGCGCGTAGAGTTGATCTTCGGGTCCCGAGGCGCCGAAGCCCGACATGCCGATGAAGCCGCCATCGGCGCCGATATACCGGTCCCATCCCTGCCGGACCGCGGCCTCGACGGCGACACGCGGGACCGTGCCAAGAACGGCGTGGCGATAGGCATCGGGCTGTTGCTCGAACAATTCCCAACTCGGCATCGAGACGATCGCGGCCGCCACGCCCTCGGCCGCGAGCCGGTCGCGCGCGGTCAAAGCGAGGCTCACCTCGGATCCGGTCGCGAGCAAGGTGACGTGCCGGTCGCCACCGGGTTCGGCGATGACATAGGCGCCGCGGCGGCTGAGGTTCTCGCCGGGGTCGCCGGTGCGCACCGGCGGCAGCTTTTGGCGGGCGAAGATCAAGGCGCTGGGTCCGGTGCGGTGCTCGAGCGCGATCTCCCAGCATTCGGCCGCCTCGACCGCGTCGGCGGGGCGGAGCACGAGCATGTTGGGGATGCAGCGCAGCGCGGCGAGGAACTCGACCGGCTGATGCGTCGGGCCGTTGCGGCCGATGCCGATCGAGTCGTGGCTGAACACGAACGGGACCGGCAGCCCCATCATCGCCGCCAGCCGCATCGGCGGCCGCATGTAGTCGGAAAACACCAGATAGGTCGCGCCGACCGGCACCACGCCGCCATGCGCCGCCATGCCGTTCAGCATGGCGCCCATCGCGTGCTCACGGATCCCGTAATGGACGTAGCGGCCGGCCTGGTTGTCGGCGGTGAAGGCCGCGAGCCGCCGCTTGTGCTGCGTCGGTGCCTCCAGGTCAGGGGCGCCGGAGACGAGTTCCGGGATCGCGTCGGCAAGCCGGTCGACGATGTCGGCGGACAGCTTGATGCCGAACTCCCCGGCCGGGTCGGCGAGGGCGGCGCGCTTGAACGCGTGCAGCTGGTCGCGCCAGCCGTTCGGCAGCCGGCCCTCGCGCAGCCGGTCGAGCAGCGCCCGCCGCTCCGCCGGCAGCGCCGCGACGCGGGACTGCCAGGCCTCGTAGTCGGCGACTGACCGCTGCGCCGCACCGGTCCAAGCTTGCCGGATATGATCCGGGATCTCGAACGCTGCGTGCGGCCAGTCCAGGGCGGCGCGCGCGGCCTGGCTCTGCGCCGGTGTGATGCGGGCACTATGGGCGGCGCGGGTGCCTTCGACCCCGGGAATGCCACGCCCGATCGTCGTGCGGCAGGCGATGAGCGAGGGGCGCGGGTCGCGTTTGGCCGCGGCCAACGCGTCCGAGACCGCCTCGATGTCGTGCCCGTCCACCTCCTGCACGTGCCAGTGGCTGAGGCGGAACCGGGCCGGGATGTCGTCGGAGAGGGCGATGTCGATCGGACCGTCATCGGTCATCTGGTTGTCGTCCCAGAGGAACACCAGCTTGCCGAGACGCAAATGCCCGGCCAGCGAGATGATCTCCTGGCCGATCCCTTCCTGTAGGCAGCCATCGCCGACCTGGGCGTAGGTCCAGTGATCGACCAGGTCCGGGCCGAGCAGGCGGCTCAGCACCGCTTCGGCCAGCGCCATGCCGGCGGCATTGGCGATCCCTTGGCCCAGCAGCCCGGTGGTGACCTCGATGCCGCGCTCGGGGTGCCGCTCGGGATGTCCCTCGGTGTGGGAGCCGAGTTCGCGAAAGCGGCGGAGCTGGTCCAGCGGGAGGGCCGTGTAGCCGGACAGATGCAGCAGCGCATAGAGCAACATCGAGCCATGCCCGGCCGACAGCACGAACCGGTCGCGGTCGAACCAGAGCGGGTCCGCCGGATTGAATTTCAAGTGCCGGGTGAACAGCGCGGTGCAGGCGTCGGCAGCGCCGAGCGGGGTGCCGGGATGCCCCTCACCGGCCCGCTCGCAGGCGTCGACGGCAAGGAAGCGGACCGCATGCGCGAGCAGCTTGGGGTCGAGTTGCGTCATCGTGGCAGGAACCCGATCGAAATCCAGGGAATGGCGGCGACGACGAGCAGGCCCAGCACGAGCACGCCGAGATAGGGCCAGATGCGCAGCAGCGCCACGTCCGGGTTGACCCGGCCGATGGTGCAAGCGGCGTAGTAGCCGAGGCCGAACGGCGGCGCGAACAGGCCGATGCCCATCGCCAGGATCACCACCATCGCGTAGTGCACCTCGTGCACGCCGAGCTGCTTGGCGACCGGGAACAGCAGCGGCCCGAACAGCACCATCGCCGGGATGCCCTCCAGCACGCTGCCGAGCACGATGAACGCCACGATCGAGATCGCCAGGAACCCCCAGGCGCCGCCCGGCACCCCGGCCATCGTCGCCGCCAGGCCGTGCGAGAACCCGGACTGCGTCAGCGCCCAGGCCATGCAGTTGGCGCAGCCGATGATGAACAGGATCGCCCCGGCCAGCGACGCCGTCTCCACCAGCATCGGCCCCACCCGCCGCCAGTCGAACTTGCGATAGATCAGCACGCCGGCGAGCACCGCGTAGGCGATGCCGATAGTCGACACCTCGGTCGCCGTCGCGACGCCCTCGACCACCGCCGTGCGGATCAGCACCGGCAGCGCCAACGCCGGCAGCGCCACGACGAAGGTGCGCAGCATGGTCGCCACCGAGGCGCGCCGCACGCCGCGCCGATCCTCCGCCCCGGTCCGCTGCCGTGCCAGAATGGCCAGCCCGATCGCCAGCACCACGCCGGGCAGCAGCCCGCCGGTGAACAGCGCCGCGATCGACACGCCGGTGACCGACCCGATCGCGATCAGCACCAGCGAGGGCGGGATCGTCTCCGCCATCGCCCCGGCGCCGGCCAGCAACGAGACCATCTCGCCGTCGTCCAACCCGCGCTTGCGCATCTCGGGGAACAGCACCGGCGCCACCGCGGCCATGTCGGCCGTCTTGGCCCCCGAGATGCCGGAGACGAGCAGCATCGCGCCCAGCAGCACGAATTGCAGCCCACCGCGCACATGCCCGACCAACGAGGCGAGGAAGGCCACCATCGCCTTGGCCATGTCGGTGACCTCGATCAGCCGGCCGAGCAGGATGAACAGCGGCACCGCGAGCAGGATCAGCGAACTCATGCCTTCGTCGATCCGCCCGGCCATCACGACGATCGGCGTCGAAGTCGTGAGCGCCAGCGCCGCGACGGTCGAGAGCGCGAAGGCGAACGCGATCGGTACGCCGATCAGCACGCCGGCCCCGAGCAGCAGCACGAAGAAGACGATCAGGTTGTAGTTGCCCATCGCGTTGATCGGCCCGGCCAGGGACCAGAGCCCGGCGGCGATGACGCCGAGCACCGCGGCGCAGATCAGCACGTCCTGCCACCGGTGCTGCAGCAGGCGCAGCACGCAGAGCGCCAGCATCAGCCCGCATCCGGTCGGCACGGCCGCGGCCCGGATGGAATCCGGCCAACCCAGCGCGGGCGTGGTGATGAAGCTCTGGTCTTCCATGTAGTCGAGCGCCGGGCTGATGATGACGGCGAGGAACAGGCACGGGGCGGCGACGGCCAGCGTGTCGGCCAGCGCCCGCCACCGCGGCGGCAGGCGGGTGGCGATGGTGGTCAGCCGCATGTGCTCGCCATAGAGCAGCGCCAGCACGGCGCCGAGCATGGCGAGCCAGAGGAACACGATGCTCGCGAGTTCGTCGCCCCAGACGAGGGGGCGGTTGAACCCGAACCGCATCACCACGCTGTAGAGCAGCACGCCGACCTCGAGCAGGACCGCCGCCGCGGCGGGAACCGCGACCACCATCCCCAGCCAGCGTTCGAGCCGGCGCAGCGTCGGGCGCTCGACGGCGAACTCGAGGCCCGGGGGAGTGGTCGCGTCCAGGCTCACGTCAGCGAGCCGGAGGCCGCTTCCAGCAGCTGCCAGCCTTCCTCGCCGAACTTGCCGCGCCAATCCTTGTAGAAGATGGAGGCCTTCAGCTTGGCGCGGAAGGCGTCCGCGTCGGCGTCGACGAACTTCATGCCCTTGTCCGTCAGCGATTGCTGCAAGGTTCCGCTCAGCTGGTCGATATCGGCCCGCTCGTCGCGACCGGCGCGGCTGAACTCGCGGTTGACGATCTCCTGGATGTCGGCCGGCAGCTTCTGGAAGGCGCGGCGGTTGGCCAGGATCCAGTAGCCGTCCCAGACATGGTTGGTCATGCTGCAGTATTGCTGGACTTCGTTCAGCTTGGCCGTGGCAATGATCGGCAGCGGGTTCTCCTGGCCCTCGACCAGCTTGGTCTGCAGCGCGGAGTAGAGCTCGTTGAAGTTGATCGGCGTCGGTCCGGCGCCGAGCGCTTGGAACAGCGAAGTCAGGATCGGCGACGCCGGCACCCGGATCTTGAACCCGGCGAGGTCGGCCGGCGTGCGGATCGGCCGGGTCGACGACGTGATCTCGCGGAAGCCGTTGGCCCAGCTCGGCGAGGCCGTCAGCAGGCCGGCCTTGACGATCTGGTCTTGGATATACTTGCCCAGCGCACCGTCCATCGCGGTGTAGACTTGCTGGCTCGAGCTAAAGGCGAAGCCGACGTTCACCAGCCCGGCCGCCGGCACCAGCGTGGCCAGGATCGACGCCGCCAGGTTGAAGAACTCCACCCCGCCGTTGCGGACTTGGCCCAGCAGGTCGGTATCGGAGCCGAGCTGGTTGGCCGGGAACAGCTTGATCTCGAGCCGGCCGTTGGTGGCCGTTTGGATGCGCTCGATCGCCTCCATCGAGCGCTTGTTCACCGGGTGCGTCGGATCCTGGCCGGTGGCGAGCTTGTAGGTGAACTCGGCCGCGTCGGCCGGCCGGGTGCGGATGGCGCAGAGCGGCAAGGCGGTGCCGAGGCCAAGGACGAGCCCACGCCGGCCGATAGTGTTGTTCATTATGGTTTCCTCCCGTGATGTGTCTCTTTGTAGGGTGGGCTTCAGCCCACCACTTCGGCGTTCGGCGAGATAAGTTGGTGGGCTGAAAGCTCACCCAACGGGGTTATTTTGACAGCCATCCCTTGACAGAGCGGGCCATCGCCTCGGCCGAAATCCCGTACCGGTCATGCAGCGTCGGCAGCGCGCCCGCGTCGAGGAAGGCGTCCGGCAGCGCCACCTGCCGGAACGCCGGCGGATGCACCCCTTCGCGCATCAGCACCGTGGCGACCGCCTCGCCGAGGCCGCCGATCACCGAGTGGTTCTCCGCCACCACCACCATCCGCCCGGTGCGACCGGCCTCGCGCAGGATGGTCGCCGTATCGAGCGGCTTGATCGTCGGCACGTGCAGCACCGCCACGCCGACGCGGTCCGCCTCGAGCTTGGTGGCGACTTCGAGCGCCCGCATCGTCATGAAACCCGACGAGATGACCAGCACGTCCGCGCCGTCCCGGATCAGCTTGGCCTTGCCCAGTTCGAAGCTGTAATCGTACTCGTCGAGCACCAGCGGCACCTTGCCGCGCAGCAGCCGCATGTAGACCGGGCCATCATGCGCCGCGATCGCCCTGGTCGCCTGCTCCGTGTCCAGCGCGTCGCACGGGTCGACGATGACCAGGTCCGGCATGCCGCGGAAGATCGCGATGTCCTCGGTGGCCTGATGGCTCGGTCCGTAGCCGGTGGTCAGGCCCGGCAGCGCGCAGCAGATCTTGACGTTGAGCCCCTCCTCCGCGATGCCCTGGCTGATGAAGTCGTAGGTGCGGCGCGAGGCGAACACCGCGTAGGTGGTCACGAACGGCACGAACCCCTCATGCGCCAGCCCGGCGGCTGCCAGCATCAGCACCTGTTCGGCCATCCCCATCTGGTAGAACCGGTCGGGGAACTGCTCGGCGAACACGTGCAGGTCGGTGTATTTGCTGAGGTCGGCGGTCATGCCGACGATCTCGGGCCGCTCGCGGGCCAGCTCGACCAGGGCGCGGCCGAACGGGGCCGGGCTGGTGCGCTGATCTTCCCCGGCGAGCGAAGCGATCATCGCCGACGTGGTCAGGCGGGGCTTGTCCTGCGTCTCGGCGGGCAGGCCGCGCCATTGGCGCTTGGGTCGGCTCATGCGGTCCTCCCGGCGGCGAGCGCTTCCAGCGCGGGCTGCCACTCGTCCTTGTCGACACGGATGAAATGCGCCTTCTCGCGCGTCTCCAGGAACGGCACGCCCTTGGCCATCTTGGTGTCGCAGATGATGACGCGCGGCTTCGGCTCGCGGAGCGCGCGCGCGGCGTCGAAGGCCGCGACGAGCGCGCCGATGTCGTTGCCGTCGACGCGTTGGGTGTGCCAGCCGAACGCTTCCCATTTCGGCGCCAGCGGCTCGAAATTCAGCACGCCGGTGGACGGCCCGTCCGCCTGCATGCGGTTGACGTCGACGATGCAGATCAGGTTGTCCAACTTCCAATGCCCGGCCGACATCGCCGCCTCCCAGGTCGGGCCTTCGTCCAATTCACCGTCCGACATCAGGTTGTAGACGAAACGGTCCGATTTCTTGCGCTTCAGCCCGAGCGCCATGCCGACGCCGATGCCGAGCCCGATCCCGAGCGAGCCGCCGCTGATCTCCATGCCGGGCGTGTAGCTGGCCATGCCGGACATCGGCAGGCGGCTATCGTCGGTGCCGTAGGTCTCGAGTTCCTGCTCGGGCACCACACCGGCCTCGATCAGCGCGGCGTAGAGGGCGATGGCGTAGTGGCCGATCGAGAGCAGGAAGCGGTCGCGCCCCTCCCAGGCCGGGTCCTCCGGCCGGTAGTCGAGCGCGTGGAAGTAGGACACCGCGAGCACGTCGGCGATGCCGAGCGCCTGTGCGATGTAGCCCTGGCCCTGCACCTCGCCCATGCGCAGCGCATTGCGCCGGATGCGGTAGGCGCGCTCGGCCAGGGTGGGCGCGTTCGCCAGTGGATGTGATGCTTGCATCGAGGCGTTCCCGCTCAGTGGATCAACATGCCGCCGTTGACGTCGATGACCGCGCCGGTGACGTAGGCGGAGAGGTCCGAGGCGAGGAACAGGTAGATGTTCGCCACGTCAGCCGCCTCGCCGAGCCGGTTCAGCGGGATGCCCTTGAGGATGTCGGTGCGCATCTCGTCGGTCAGCTTGCCGCCGGTGATGTCGGTCTGGATCAGCCCGGGCGTGACGGCGTTGACCCGGATGCCATCGGGGCCGAACTCGCGCGCCATGGCCTTGGCCAGGCCGAGCACGCCGGCCTTGGCCGCCGAATAATGCGGGCCGCCGAAGATGCCGCCGCCTCGCTGCGCCGAGACCGACGACATGCAGGCGATGCTGCCCCGCTTGCGCTCGCGCATGTGCGGCAGGAACGCCTGGCTCAGATACAGCACCCCCGTCATGTTGACGTCGACGATGCGGTGCCAATCCTGCTCGGTGATGTCCAACGTCTTGACCGGCTGGGTGATGCCGGCGTTGTTGATGAGGATGTCGACGCTGCCGAACCGGTCCAGCACGCTATGGGCCGCGGCACGGCAGCCCTCGCGGTCGGCGACGTTGCAGCCGAGCCCCACATGCTCGTTGCCGAGTTCACCCGCGGCGCGCTGCGCGCCGGCTTCATCCAGATCGAGGATCGCCACCCGGGCGCCGTGTTGGGCGAACAGACGCGCCGTCGCGAAGCCGATGCCGCGTGGGCTTGCGCCGCCCGAGATGACGGCAACCTTATTCTCCAACAGCATCGAGCTGCTTCCTCCCCAATATCGTTGATCGCCTATGGCGCCAAAACGAGCTCAAGTTCAAAAGAGAAATTTGCATCGATCGGTGAACTGAGTTCATCATTTCGGATGCAACGCCCGCTCCCGCTGTCCAACTTGCGCGCCTTCGAGGCGGTCACGCGCACCGGCTCGTTCCGCGCCGCGGCGGATGATCTCGGCCTGACCGCCAGTGCCGTCAGCCACGCCATCCGCGGGCTGGAGGATACGCTGGGCACCACCTTGTTCCTGCGCGAGGGACGGTCCATCCGCCTGACCGCCGAGGGTGAGACCCTGGCCTTGCACGCCGAACGGGGCTTCGGGGAATTGCAACTGGGGATCAGCAACGTGTCGTCGCGCGGGCGAGGCCACCCGCTGCGGCTCCATTGCGCGCCCAGCATGGCGGCGCAATGGCTGCTGCCCCGCTTGCGGCGACTGCTGGCGGACGTGCCAGGGCTCGAAGTGCGGATCGCCGCCGGGACGGACTACACGCGCTTTGCCGCCGACGAGTATGATGCCGACATCGTCTACGGATCGCAGCCGTCGGAATTCTACAGCGGAATGCCCGGCCTGCAGGGCGTGGACACGGTTCCACTCGGCACGGAGATCGTCACGCCGCTGTGCAGTCCGGAGTTGGCCGCGTCGATCCATGCGCCGCGGGATCTGCTCACGCGGACGCTGATCGAAAGCGACAACAAGAAGATTCGCTGGACCGACTGGTTCGCCGCCAACGAGTTGATTGCGCCGGACGCGCGCGGCTTGCGTTTCGACCGCAGCTTCCTCTCGATCAGCGCCGCCCTCGACGGGCTTGGCGTCGCGCTCGAGTCGACGCGGCTGGCGGAACGGGAACTGGCGTCGGGCCGCTTGGTGCGGCCCCTGGACGGGCGGTGCGAGGACGTGACCTATACGGGCCACTGGCTCGTGTTCCCCCGCGCCAAGCGTCATTCGCGGTCGCTCGCGCTGTTCTCGCGATGGATGGCGCAGGAACTCGGGCTGGAGCTTCCGACTTCGTGACATGTCACCATGTCAAGAACTTGTTGCCCTACCTGCTTGCCGCTAAGACCGGGCCCATCGAGGGAGTGAACAGCGCATGAAGCCGGTCGCCATCGGCGTGGACGTCGGCACGGGGAGCGCCCGGGCCGCGGTGTTCAGCCTCGACGGCACCATGGTGGGTCAGGCGAGCCGCCCGATCACCAGCTGGCGCCCAGAACCCGGCTTCGTGCAGCAATCCAGCACCGACATCTGGTCCGCGGTCGTCGCCGCGGTGCGGGACGCGCTGCAGGGTGCCGGCCCGGTGCATCCGGTCGGTATCGGGTTCGATGCGACCTGCTCGCTGGTGGCGATCGATGCGAACGGGGCGCCGGTTTCGGTGAGCCCCGACGGGTCGCCGGAGCAGGACGTGATCGTCTGGATGGACCACCGCGCGCAGGAGCAGGCCGACCGGGTCAACGCCGGCCAACACGCGGTGCTGAACTACGTCGGCGGGCGCATCTCGTTGGAGATGGAGCTGCCGAAGCTGATGTGGCTGCGCGAGAACCTGCCGCAACGCTGGTCCCAGGCGGCGCACTTCTTCGACCTGCCGGATTTCCTGACCTGGAGAGCGACGGGCAGCCTATCCCGTTCGCTCTGCTCGACCGTTTGCAAATGGACCTATCTCGGCCACGAGGGACGCTGGGACGAAGCGTTCTTCCGCGCGATCGGCCTGGGCGAGATCGCCGACGAGGGGTTTCGCCGGATCGGCACCGAGGTGCTGCCGATGGGCACTCCGGTGGGCGCCGGGCTGAGCGCGGAGGCTGCAGCCGAGCTCGGTCTGCCGGCCGGCACGAAAGTGGGGGCCTCGGCGATCGATGCGCATGCCGGCGGGATCGGCGTCATCGGGGCGGATCTCGGCGAGGGTGTCCCCGATGACGCCGCGCTGCTCTCGCGTCTGGCGTTGATCGGCGGCACCTCGAGTTGCCACATGGCCGTCTCCGCGGGCCCGTGTTTCGTGCCCGGCGTGTGGGGGCCGTATTACGCCGCGATGGTGCCGGGGCTGTGGCTGAACGAGGGCGGGCAGTCGGCGACCGGGAGCCTGGTCGATCACGTCATCACCACGCACGCGGCGTTCGCCGAGGCGGACCGCGAAGCGCGGGCCCGCGGCTGCACGATCTATGAGCGGCTCAATGACCGGCTCGCGGAACTGGCCGCGCCGCTCGCGTTTCCCGCCGCCCTGACCGCCGGCTTGCATGTGCAGCCCGACTTCCATGGCAACCGGTCGCCGCGGGCCGATGCCACCCTGCGCGGCATGGTGTCCGGCCTGAGCCTGTCGGCCTCGCTCGATGACCTGGCCCTGCAGTATCTGGCGACGGTCCAGGCCGTCGCCTACGGCACCCGCCACATCATCGAGACGATGCGGCAAGGCGGCTACACCATCGACACCATCCTGGCCTGCGGCGGCGGCACGAAGAACCCGGTGTTCCTGCGCGAACACGCCGATGCCACGGGCTGCACGGTGGTGCTGCCGCGCGAGCCCGAAGCGGTGCTGCTCGGCGCGGCCGTGCTCGGCGCCGTCGCGGGTGGCGCCTATCCCGGTGTTCGCGAGGCGATGGCGGTCATGAGTGCGGCCGGCAGCGTCATTCCCCCGGGAAGCCCGGACGTCCAAGCGTTCCACCGGAACAAATACGCCGTATTCCTGCGCATGCACGAGGATCAACTCGCCTATCGCGACCTCATGGCGGTGCGATAGGGCGGCCCGGAAAGAGGAAGGACATCTCGCATGCACGAACACGCCCATAGCGGATTTGACCACGCATCGACCGCCGGCCTCCGCCTGCCGCTCGGGCATCTGCCCGGCACCCGCTATCCGGACCCGCGCATCGAAGTGCTCGACAAGCGGTTCAAGGCCCGGCAGGGCAACGCCGCCATCGAACGGATCGCGACCGGCTTCCGGTGGGCCGAGGGGCCGGTCTATTGTGCCGATGGCGGCTACCTGATCTGGAGCGACATCCCCAACAACCGCATGATGCGCTGGCTCGAGGAAGACGGCCATGTCAGCGTGTTCCGCAGCCCGAGCCATCACACCAACGGCAACACGCGCGACCGCGAGGGGCGCCTGGTCAGTTGCGAGCACGACACGCGCCGGGTCACCCGCACCGAGCTGGACGGCAGCATCACCGTGCTGATGGACGGCTTCTCCGGCAAGCAATTGAACGGCCCCAACGACATCGTCGTGGCCGCGGACGGCGCCATCTGGTTCACCGACCCCGGCTACGGCATCGATGGACCCTACGAAGGCCACGCGGCGCCGCACGAGCTGCCCTGCAACGTCTACCGCCTCGACCCGGCAACCGGGACCGCCACGGTCGTCGCGGACGACTTCACCCGGCCCAACGGCATCTCGTTCTCGCCCGACGAGAGCCGCCTCTACATCGTCGACACCGGCATCACCCATGGCGGCCCCTCGCATATCCGCGTGTTCGACGTCGATGGCGTCACGCTCAAGCGGGGGCGGGTGTTCGCCGATAATTTCGCGCCCGGCATGACGGACGGCATCCGTAACGACGCCGACGGCAACGTCTGGTGCAGCATGGGCTGGGCCGACCCGGCCGAGGATGGGGTGCGCTGCTACGCGCCCGACGGGGATATGATCGGCAAGATCCATCTGCCGGAGGGCTGCGCCAATCTCTGCTTCGGCGGCAAGAAGCGGAACCGGCTGTTCATGACCGCGAGCACGTCGGTCTACGCCCTGCATCTGAACACGGCTGGTGCGCTACGTCCGTGATGGCTTGACGCAAGCGACCGGCTGAGGATCATGCCTCCGCCGGGAGACACCGGCCCGCAGGTCCCAGGACCGGCGCAACATAACGAGGGAACCATGGAACGTCGCACGCTGCTGAAGGCCGCCGCCCTCTCCCCGCTTGCCGCACCGTTCGTGGCGCGATCGGCGCGCGCGGCGAGCAAGGACATCGTCTATCTCACGCCCGGACTCGACCTGCCATTCTGGCGCTACCTGTCGCGCGGCATCGAGGCCGGCGTCAAAGCCGGCGGCTTCAACTTTTCCGCGCTCGATAGCCACAACAACGCGCAAACCCAGCTTTCCAACGCGCAGGACGCCATCTCACGCGGCGTCGCCGGGATCTGCCTCTCGCCGACCGACAGCTCGACGGCGCCGAGCGTGCTGGCGCTGGCGGCACGCGCCAAGATTCCGGTCGTCATCTCCGATATCGGCACCAATGCCGGCGACTACGTGTCGTTCGTCATCTCCGACAACTTCCAGGGCGCCTACGGCGTCGGCCAGGCGCTGGCGGCGGCGTTGAAGGCCAAGGGCTGGACCGACGGCTCCGTCGGCATCGTGGCGATTTCGCAGGCGCGCAAGAACGGCCAGGCGCGCACGGCCGGGTTCCGCAAGGCGATGCAGGAGGCCGGTATCAGCAAGGAAGCCGGCCTGCAGCAGATGGCCACCTACACCACCGACGAGACGTTCAAATTCACCCAGGACATGCTGACTGCCAACCCCGGAATGCGTGGATTGTGGGTGCAGACCGACCAGCCGGCGCAGGGGGCGCTGCGCGCGGTCAAGGCCGGGCGGCGGGAGGGCGAGGTGCTGGTCGCGGCGTTCGACGGCACGCCGGAACTGGTCGACCTGATCCAGAAGGGGCAGCTGGTCGGCTCCGGCATGCAGCAGCCCTATTTGATGGGGCAGAAGTCGGCCGAGGCGCTGCTGGCGCATCTGGACGGCAAGCCGGTGGAGAAGCAGATCGACGTGCCGATCCTGGCCGTCACACCGGCGACGGTGGCGCAGATGCTGCCGACGATCAAACAGACGGTGTTCGCCGGCGAGTTGAGCTGACGGGGTCGCTGACGGCGTCTGGCATCGAGAAGGCGTTCGGCAGCACCAAGGCGCTGCAGGGCGCCGCCCTCTCCGTGGCGGGCGGCGAGGTGCATGCCTTGCTCGGGGCCAACGGCGCCGGCAAGTCCACGCTGGCGCGCGTCATCAGCGGCCATGTCCGCGCCGATCGCGGCCAGATCGTCTGGCGCGAGCGCCCGCTCGCGGCCCGCTCGCCGCGCGAGGCGCTCTCGGCCGGCATCGCGCTGGTGACGCAGGAGACGAGCCTGGCGCCCGACCTTTCGGTGCTGGAGAACATCTTCCTGCCGGAACTCGGCTCGCCGGGGCGGCTCTCGCGCGGCGTGCTGCGCAGCCGGGCCGAGGAGTTGCTCGGCCGCCTCGGGCAGCAGGCGGCGCTGCCGCTGGACGTGGCGGTGCGGCTGCTCTCCTCGGCGCAGCGGCAACTGGTCGAGATCGCCAAGGCGCTGGCGCTGCGGGCCGAGCTGTTGATCTTCGACGAACCGACCGCCTCGCTCAGCCCGGGCGAGGTCGAGCGGCTGTTCGACATTATGGGCACGTTGCGCGACGAGGGCCGGGCCCTGGTGTTCGTGTCGCACCGGCTCGAGGAGGTGTTCGCCATCAGCGACCGCGTCACGGTCATGCGCGAGGGCCGGACGGTCGCGGCGTCGCTCGATACCGTCTCGCTCAGCCAGGCCGAGATCATCCGCCACATGGCCGGCCGTGACGTCGCCGCCCTGACCCGGCGCACCGAGGCCGGCCGGGAGATGACCGGTCCGGTGGTGCTGGAGGTCTCGCATCTGCGCGCGCCGCCCATGGTGCGCGACGTCTCGTTCACGCTCCGGGCGGGCGAGATCCTCGGGCTGGGCGGGCTCGTGGGCGCGGGGCGGTCGGAGACGCTGCAGGCCATCTTCGGCCTCCGGCCGCGCGCGGGAGGGACGCTGGCGCTATCGGGCCTACCGTTCGATCCGAAACGCCCGGCCGACGCCGTGCGCGCCGGGTTGGCGTTGGTGCCGGAGGACCGGCGCTCGCAAAGCATCGTTCCCGATTTCACGGTGCGGGAGAACCTGCTGCTGGCGCATCTCTCGGCCCATCGCGGCTTCACGCTCGGCTACGCCGCCCGCGAAAGCCAGATCGCCGCGCTGCTGGACCGGCTCGGCCTGCCGGCGCACCGGCTGCTCGACGCCGACATGCTGCATTTCTCCGGCGGCATGCAGCAGAAGGTCATCATCGCCCGCTGGCTGCTGCTGGCGCCGAAGGTGCTCATCCTCGACGAGCCGACCAAGGGCGTCGACATCGCGACCCGGACCGAGATCTACGGCATGCTGCGCGAGGTCGCCGCCGCCGGCGCCGCGATCCTGCTGGTCTCGTCCGACTTCGAAGAGCTGCTGACGTTGAGCGACCGCGTCGTGGTGATCAGCGACGGCCTGTCGATCGCGGACATGCCGGCCCATGTGCTCGACGACGAGAAGCTCACGCTGCTCGCCGCGCCGCGGAGTTCGATGGAACGCACCGCCCGGCTGCTGCGCGAGCTGACGGCCAGATGGGGCGGCTGCGCCTTCTGGGTGCTGCTCGATGCCGAGCGGTTGTTCTGCCTCGACTGCGTCGTGAGCGACCCGGTCGCCGATCCCGGGTTCCGCGCCGGCGATGCACCGGAGATCGGCAGCTCGAGACTGCAAGCCGCGCTGCAGGCCCGCGCCGAGGCGTTCGTGACCGAGCCATCCGGCAGCCGCGCCACCCTGCTGACCCAGTTGCGCAGCCATCGCGGTCATGACCTCGGCTGGATCGGGCTCTCGCTGGCCCCGGTGACGGCGCGGCCCGACGCGGCCGCGCTGCGCGACGAGATCCAGGCGCAGTTGGCCGGCGCTCCGGTATGATGTCGATCGTACGGCGCCTGTCGTCCCGGCTCGAAATCCGCATGCTGGGCCTGGCGCTGGTAATCGCCGCCGTGCTCTCGGTGCTGTCGCCGTATTTCCTGCAGGCCAACAACCTCCTCAACTTGCTCGACCAGTCGGTCGTGGTCGGCACGGTCGCGATCGGCATGACCTTCGTCATCCTGACCGGCGGGATCGACCTCTCGGTGGGCTCCGTGCTCGGCGTCACCGCCATCCTGTTCGGCCTCGCGATGCGCCAGGTCGGGATCGCACCGGCCATCGTGTTCGCCGTGGCGGTTGGGGCCGGGATCGGCGCGTTGTCGGGCTTTCTGATCGCCCGCTTCGGGCTCGCCGCCTTCGTCGTCACGCTGGGCGTCATGGCGATCGGCCGCAGCCTGGCGCTGATCTTCTCCGGCGCGACCGCCATCTCCGACGTGCCGGCCGCGCTCGGCGACATCTTCTACACGCCGATCCTGGGCATCCACCTCAACGTGGTTTTGCTGGGCGTGCTCTATGGGCTGGCGTGGCTGTATCTGAACTACACCAAGGGCGGACGCACCATCTACGCGATCGGTTCCAACCGGGAGGCGGCCCGGACCGCCGGGTTGAGCGTGCTGGGCTACAGCGTGCTGCCCTACGTGGTCGCGGGCGCACTTTCCGCCGTGGGCGGCGTGCTGCTGTCGGCGCAGATCCTCTCGATCGATCCGCTCGCCGGCACTGCGCTGGAGCTCGACGCCATCGCCGCGGTGGTGATCGGCGGGGCCAGCCTCTACGGCGGCCGCGGCTCCATCCTCGGCACGCTGATCGGCGTAGCGATCATGGTGATGATCCGCAACGGCCTCAATCTGCTCGGCGTTTCGCCGTTCTGGCAGGGATCGGCGATCGGCGCGATCATCATCGCCGCCGTGCTGGTCGAGCGCCTGGTCAGCGGCGGGACGCAGCGCTGAGCCGGTTGCGTCGGCGGCAGGAAGTGGCAAGTATCGCGGCAAGCAACAGAGCTGGCGGCGATGCCCGTGCGGCCGACCCGAGGAGCCCCCGCAGCATGTCCGCGTTCAAGATGATCCTGTTCTCGGCCGCCGCCCTGGCCGCGGTCGCCGGCCCGGCGCAAGCCGACACCAGCGGCAAGAAGATCGCCTTCAGCAACAACTACGCCGGCAATTCCTGGCGGCAGGCGATGCTGAAGAGCTACGACCTGGTGACCAAGAAGGCGCTGGCCGACAAGGCCGTCGGCGCCGCGGACGTGTTCACCACCGCCGACAAGGAGGTGCCGACGCAGGCGGCGCAGATCCAGAACCTCATCCTGCAGGGCTACGACGCGATCGTCATCGACGCGGGCTCGCCGGATGCGCTGAACGGCGCGGTCAAGCAGGCCTGCGACGCCGGCATCGTGGTGGTGTCGTTCGACGGGATCGTGACCGAACCGTGCGCCTACCGGGTCGTGGTCGATTTCAAGAGCCTCGGCGAGCAGCAGGTCGAGCGCATGGCCGCGTTCCAGCCCAAGGGCGGCAACCTGCTCGAGATCCGCGGCTTGGCCGGCACCTCGATCGACCAGGCGGTGCATGACGGCATCGTCGAGGGCGTGAAGAAGCATGGCGAGTTCAAGATCGTCGCGTCGGTGACCGGCGATTGGGACCAGACCACGGCGCAGAAGGCGGTCGCCACCGTGCTGCCCTCGCTGCCGCCGCTGGTCGGCGTGGTGGACCAGGGCGGCGACGGATACGGCGCGGCGCAGGCGTTCGCGGCGGCGGGCAAGCCGCGCCCGACCATCATCATGGGCAACCGCCAGGACGAGCTGGACTGGTGGAGGCAGCAGAAGGACAAGGATGGCTACCAGACCTGGTCCGCCTCGATCGCGCCGGGCGTGGCGACGTTGGCGTTCTGGGTCGCGCAGCAGGTGCTGGACGGGCGCACGGACGTGCCGCACGACATGCTGGTGCCGTATCTGGCGTTCGATCAGAGCAATTTCGAACAGGAGCTGCCGAGGATCCCGAAAGGCAGCGTCGCCACCCACGAATATACCCAGGCCGACGCGGTCGCGGCGATCAAGGCGAACCAGAAGTAGAAATGCCGTTCATCACGCTGGACGGCGTCGAGAAATCGTTCGGCGCCGTCCGCGCGCTGGACGGCGTTCACCTGGACATCGCGCCCGGCGAGTGCGTCGGCATCGTCGGGCATAACGGCGCCGGCAAGTCGACGCTGATGGCCGTGCTGGCCGGAGGCTTGGCGCCCGATGGCGGGCGGTTGGTGGTCGATGGCGTGGCGCAGGCGCTGTCGCCGGCGCGGGCGAAGAGTTTGGGCATACGCTGCGTGTTCCAGGAGCTGTCGCTCTGCCCCAACCTCACGGTGACGGAGAACACGCGGGTCCTGCATCCGAGCCTGCACGGCTTCGGCTGGCGCCGGCGCGCAGGGCGGCTGATCCTGGACCGGCTGGACGAGATCTTCCCCGGTCACGGCATCGCGCCATCGGATTTGGTCGCCGACCTCTCGATCGGGCGGCGGCAGATGGTCGAGATCGCGCGCGCCTTCACCGAGACGGCGGAGCGCGCGCGGCTGGTGATCCTGGATGAGCCGACCTCGTCGCTCGATGCGGTGACGGCCGGGCAGATGCTGGCGCATGTGCGGCGCGCGGTGGCGGCGGGCCTGAGTTGTGTGCTGATCTCGCACATTCTCGGCGAGATCCTGACCACGAGCGACCGCATCGTGGTCATGCGCGACGGGGCCGTGGTGCGGGCGGCCAACGCGGCGGCGTTCGACCGGGCCGGGCTGGTGGCGTTGATGGGCGGCGTAGCCAGCGAGACGGAGCGGACCGCCCGCCGGCCCGGCGCGGAGCAGCCAATCCGGGTGCGGGTGCCGGGCGGCGACGGGATCGACCTGGTGGCGCGGGAAGGCGAGATCGTCGGATTGGCCGGGCTGGCCGGGCACGGGCAAACCGCGCTGCTGCTCAAGGCGTTCGCGCTAGAGGGCCGCGGCGCGGCGTTCGTGGCGGGGGACCGGCAGAGCGACGGCGTGTTCCGCGAGTGGTCGATCGCGCGGAATATCGGGGTGCGGTCGATGACGGGTCCCCTGGTCTCGACCCGGCGCGAGCGGGCGCTGGCGGAGCAGTGGCGCGCGCGGATCGGGATCCGCACTGCGGACGTCGCGGACTCCATCCTGACGCTATCGGGCGGCAACCAGCAGAAGGCGCTGTTCGCGCGGGCGCTGGCCTCGGACGCCAAGCTCGTGCTGATGGACGATCCGATGCGTGGGGTGGATTACGGCACCAAGCTCGAAGTGTATGGCCTGATCGCCGAGGAGGCGCGGCGGGGCCGCACCTTCCTCTGGTACACGACGGAAGCCGAGGAGCTGCAGAATTGCGACCGCGCCTACGTCTTCCGTGACGGCGCCATCGTGGCGCACCTGGTCGGCGACGAGATGACCGAGGAGCGCGTCATCCAGTCCTCCTTCGCGCCCGAACACTAAGGTGGCGTCGGCGATCAAGGCCCGGCGCGTGGTGCGCACGCTGCTGCCGAGCCTGTCGCTGGCGCTCGTGGTGGCGGCGATCGCCTATCTCAATCCGCGGGCGATCAGCTATTTCGGCTTCACGCTGATGCTCAACCTCGCAGTGCCGATCGCGCTGGCGACCATGGCGCAGATGTTCGTCATCGCCGGGAACGATCTCGACCTGTCGATCGGGCCGTTCGTCGGGTTCGTCTGCTGCGTGGCGGCGACGCTGCTGCGCACCTCGCCGGCGCTTGGCGCCTTGGTGCTGCTGGGCGGCGTCGCGGTGTATGCGGGGCTGGGCGCGCTGATCCACCTGCGGAACCTGCCCTCGATCGTGGTCACGCTGGGGATGAGCTTCGTCTGGCAGGGGATGGCGATCCTGGTGCTGCCGTCGCCGGGCGGCCGGGCGCCGGACTGGCTGCTGGCGCTGATGCGGATCAAGCCGCCGCTGGTGCCATTCCCGGTGGTGGCCGCGGTGGTGATCGCGGTGTGCGGCTATGTCGGGCTGATGCGGACGTCGTATGGGGCGATCCTGCGCGGGGCCGGCGGCAACCCGGCGGCATTGCGCCGGGCCGGCTGGTCGCTGTTGCGGGTGAAGATGATGTTGTTCGGGCTGTGCGGCGCGCTGGGGGTGCTGGCCGGGCTGGCGCTGGTGGGGATCACGACGTCGGGCGACGCCAGCATCGGCAACGGCTACACGCTGCTGTCGATCGCTGGCGTGATCCTGGGCGGCGGCGAGTTCGTTGGCGGCCGGGTCTCGCCGACCGGCGCCGTGATCGGAGCGCTGACGCTGGCGATGGCGGCGTCGCCGCTGCTGACCTTCATGCGCATCCCGCCCGACTGGCAGGTGGCGGCGAACGGCATCATCCTGATCACCGTGCTGGCAGCGCGGGTGCTGATCAGCCGCCGGCGGGAGGCGGTATGAGCCGCCATTTCGTCATCACCGGGCTTGACCCGGTGATCCACCCACAAGAACCGCCGCTGAGCGCTGCTGGCCTGGATGCCCGGGTCAAGCCCGGGCATGACGCGCAATGACCCGGACTCCGCCCTGGATCTGGTCATTCGCCGCGGCTGCCGCGGTGTGGCTCGCCGCGATCGCCTACACCGGCGGCACCGGGGCGGGCGGCATGCTGACGGCGGCGCTGTCGCTGGCGGCGTTCACGGTCATCGTCGGCATCGGGCAGATGTTCGTCATCACGCTCGGGCCCGGCAACGTCGACCTGTCGCTGCCGGCCAATATCGGGCTGTCGAGCGCGATCGCGATGACGGTGATGGACGGCAGCGACTCGCGGGTGGCGCTCGGGCTGTTGGCGGCGGTGGCGGCCGGGCTCGGGGTGGGGATCGCCAATTACGGGTTGATCCGGGCGCTGCGGATTCCGCCGATCATCGCGACGCTGTCGGCCAGCTTCATCATCCAGTCGATCGACATCAGCTATGGCCGCGGGCTGCAGATCAAGCCGCCGGACGGGTTCGCCCACGCCGCCGACCTCCGCGTGGCCGGCGTGCCGCTCCTGGCGATCGCCACGGTGGCGTTCGCGGCGCTCGCGGCCTTCGTGCTGCACCGGACGGTATTCGGACGGTCGGTGCTGGCGATCGGGCAGAACATCCGGGCGGCGTACCTGGCAGGGCTGCGCGTCGAACCCGTTCGGTGCGCGACCTATGCGCTGTGCGGCGCGCTGGGCGGGTTGGATGGAGCGCTGCTGGCCGGGTATTTCCGCGGCGCCAACGTCGATCTCGGCAACGAGTACCTGCTGTCGTCGATCGCGGTGGTGGTGATCGGCGGCACCTCGGTGGCGGGCGGCCGGGCGAACGTGGCCGGGGTGTGGGGCGGGGCGCTGTTCCTGGTGCTGCTGCTGACCATGCTGAACACGTTTGGCGTCAGTGCCGGCGTGCGGCTGTTGCTGACCGGGCTGATCATCGTGGGCGTAGTCACAGCGGCGGGCGGCGACACCACTTGCCGTTGACCCGGTCGGGACACGCCTGCGACAATGGCGTCACCAGCGGAACGGAATGGCGCATCAGACGCCAGTCTTCAGGCGGAACCACCAGGGAGGAAATCCAATGCCGACACGCCGCACATTCGGCCGGCTCTGCGCAGCCCTCTGCCTCTCCGCGGGGCTGCTCGTGGCACGCAGCCCGGCGGCGCGGGCGGAGAACATCACCGTCACGCATTGGGGCGGCCAGTTCTACGGCGTCCCGTATGCCGTCGCCATGGAGAAGGGCTTCTTCCAGAAGAACGGCGTCGACGTCACCGGCATCCTGACCGCGGCGGGTGGCGGCACGGCGGTGCGCAATACCCTGGCCGGCGGCATCCCGGTGGGGGAGGTCTCGCTCGCCGCTGCGGTGCAGGCGATCAACGCCGGCCAGAAGCTGGTGATCGTGGCCGCCGGGGCACAGAGCGTGGCCGACCAGCTCTGGCTGGTGAAGAAGGACTCGCCGCTGCAGAGCATCAAGGACCTCGCGGGCAAGCGCGTGGCCTATACGGCGCCCGGCTCCG
The DNA here is from genome assembly GCA_964657565.1 of uncultured Acetobacteraceae bacterium. Taxonomy (GTDB): domain Bacteria; phylum Pseudomonadota; class Alphaproteobacteria; order Acetobacterales; family Acetobacteraceae; genus JAVVHH01. The sequence goes on along the minus strand of CAZZVQ010000002.1, from coordinate 39,981 downwards.
TCAGCAACATGGTCATCCTGATGGCGCTGAAGGCCAACGGCATGACCGCCGACCAGGTCAAGCTGGTCCCGGCCGGCGACCTCGGGGCGAATTTGGCCGCGGTCGCCAGCGGCGCCGTGGAGGCCGGATTCTCCGACGATCTGGTGCTGGCGCAGAACACCGCGCTCGCCCGGCCGCTGTTCATGGTGCGCGACGTGATGTCGCCCGCCATGATGCAGACGGTGTTGATCACCACGGCAGAGTTCGCTCGCACTCATTCGGACACCGTCCGCGGCATCATCGCGGCCCGCCGCGACGGCCTCGCCTACACGATCGAGCATCCGGACGAGGCCGCTGCGATCACCGCGAAGGCATACAACAATCCCAACGTGGACCTGTTCCGCATCCACATGAAGCAATTGGTGGACGACAAGTATTGGAGTGACGGACGCTTCAACTACGACGCGATGAACCACATGCTCGACGGGCTGCGGATCACCGGCCAGCTCAAGGGCGACGTCGACTGGTCCAAGCTGGTCGACACCGCCTACCTCCCCTCCGATCTCCGCGCGGCACGATGAGCGACCCGGCCCCGCACATCCGCCTGCGCGGGGTCGAACGGCGCTATGAGACGGTCCACGCGCTCGGACCGCTCGATCTCGACATCGCCCAGGGCGAGTTCTTCTCCGTGGTCGGACCGTCCGGCTGCGGCAAGTCGACCTTGCTCGACGTGCTGTCGGGCCTGGGGCGGCCCACCGCGGGGAGCGTGAGCTTCGAGGGCAAGGAGGTCCGCGGCGAGGTGCCGGACGGCGTCGGCGTGGTGTTCCAAGAGGATTCCAGCTTCCCGTGGCTCACCGTGGGCGACAACGTCGCCTTCGGCTTGCGCCGCTCGGGGATGGCGGCGGCCGAGGTGGCGCGCAGGGTGGAATATGCGATCGGGTTCATGGGCCTGTCGCAATTCGCCCGGCACTACCCGGCCCAGCTATCGGGCGGCATGCGCCAGCGCGTGTGCATCGCGCGCACGCTGGTGCAGCAGCCCCGCCTGATCTTGCTCGACGAGCCGTTCGGCGCCCTCGATCAACAGACCCGCTTGCTGATGGGCGACGAGCTGCTCCGGCTGTGGCGCGACACCGGGGCCACCGTGCTGCTGATCACCCACGCGCTGGACGAAGCCGCGATGTTGTCCGACCGGGTCGGCGTCATGTCGGCCCGCCCCGGCCGCTTCATCGACATGGTCGAGACCGGCTGGCGCCGGGAGCGCGACAGCCGGGTGGTGTCCGACCCGGCCTTTGGCGCCCTCACCGCCCGGCTCTGGTCGTCGCTGCGTGAGGAATCGATGCGCGCGATGGGGCGCGCCGCTTGAGCGGAGCCGGGCGGCGGCGGCGTGTGCTGGCCACCCGGGTGGCGGTGCTGGCGGGCGCGGTGGCGCTGCTGGAAATCTTGTGCCGCACGGGGATCATCGACCCGCTCACCGTGATCGCGCCGAGCGACATGCTCGCCTCGATGGTGGACCAGCTCGGTACCGAGCCGGTGCGCGAGGCCGTGGCGGTGACGTTCTCCACCATCGGCGCGGCGTTCCTCCTCTCCCTGGCGCTGGGCACGCTGCTGGGCGCCCTCATGCATGCCGTGCCGCGGCTGCGGCGGGCGATCGATCCGCTGCTGGCGTCCTACTACTCGGTGCCGACCTTCATCTTCTACCCGCTCCTGGTGGCCTTGCTCGGCCTGGGCATGTTGCCGCTCGTGGTGCTCGGCGTGCTGTCGGCGACACCGGCCGTCGTGATCAGCACCCTCGCCGGCCTCGACGGCGTGCGCCCGGTGCTGCGCAAGGTGGCGCGGGTGCAGCGGCTCGACCCGGCGCGGACGCTCTGGCTCGTCGTCCTGCCCGCGGCGATGCCGTCGCTGTTCAGTGGCTTCAAGCTGGCGCTGAGCTACGCGCTGATCGGGGTCATCGCGGGCGAGTTCATCCTCTCGGGCAGCGGCCTGGGCTACGCGATCTCGTTCGCCTACCAGAGCTTCGACAATCGGGCGATGTACGGCCTCATGCTGTTCGTCCTGCTGGTCGCGGTCACCGCGAACGGAGTGCTTTACGCCTGGGAGGGCCGGCTGGCCCGGCGGCAGGTGCGCTCGTGACGGCGGACCGGCCGCGATGGCGGGCGCTGGACGCCGCGATCATGCTGGCCGCAGCACTCGGCTGCTGGCAGGCGGCGGGCCAATGGACCGGGGGCATCGCCCTCACGCCGCCGCTGCAAACCCTGATCTACCTCTCGTCTCTCCTGCGCACGTCCATGTTCTGGGACAATCTGGCGGCCACGGTCGGCGCTTTCCTGACCGCCTTCGCGCTGTCGGCCATCGGCGGGCTCGCCTTGGGCTTGATCTTGGGGCTGCGGCGCTTCGCCGGCGAGGTGGCCGAGCCGATCCTGGCCGGGTTCTACACCATCCCCAAGGTCACCCTGTATCCCGTCGTGCTGCTGCTGTTCGGGCTCGGCACGTCGGCGAAGATCGCCTTCGGCGTGATGCACGGGCTGGTGCCGGTGGTGCTCTTCACGCTGGGCGCGGTCCGCACGCTGCCGCCGGTGCTGATGCGCGCGGCGCGCTCGATGCGGCTATCGGCTTGGCAGTCGACATGGTCGGTGCTGCTCCCCGCCTGCCTGCCCGCCGTGGTGGACGGCCTGCGTATCGGCTTCTCCCTCAGCCTGCTCGGCGTGCTGATCGGGGAGATGTTCTCGTCCCAGCGCGGCCTCGGCTTCCTGCTGGTCAACGGCCTGGCGCAGAACAACGTGCCGCTCACCACCGCCGTCGTGCTGGTGATCGTGCTCGGCGCCATCACCGCCAACACGCTGATGCTGCGATTGGGCCGGAAATTCTCCCCGAGGGCCGCGACATGAATGGCGGAATCGCCGGCAGGCTCGACCGCCTGCCGATCCTGCCGTTCCATCGGCGGCTGCTGTGGCTGATCGGGGCCGGGATGTTCTTCGATAGCTTCGACATCTATCTGGCCGGGTCGGTGCTGGGCGAGCTGGTGCACAATGGCTGGTCCAGCGTGCCACTGAACGCCCGGTTCATCTCCGCCACCTTCGTCGGCATGCTGATCGGGGCGGCCGGTGCGGGCTGGCTGGGCGACTCCTACGGGCGGAAATTCACGTATCAGTTCAACCTCGCGATCTTCGGGGTGGCCTCCCTCGCCTGCGCGGCGGCGCCCAGTATGGATTGGCTGATCGCGGCCCGTTTCGTCACCGGCATCGGGCTGGGGGCGGAGATCGTCATCGGCTACGCGACCATGCTGGAGTTCACGCCGCCCGCCCATCGCGGGCGCTGGGCGGCGCTGCTCTCGCTCATCACCAATTTCGGCCTGTTCGCCTCGACCCTGCTCAGCTGGCTCATCATCCCGGCGTTCGGCTGGCGGCCGATGTTCCTGCTCGCGGCGATCGGCGCCTTTGGAGTGCTGTGGTTGCGCCAGGCGATGCCGGAATCGCCCCGCTGGCTCGAGCTGAACGGGCGCGGCGCGGAGGCGGACGCGATCCTGCGCGGCGTCGAGGCGGAGGCCGCCGCACTCGGGTGCGCGCTGCCGCCGCCGGTGACGCCGCCCGCGGCGATGCCGGTCCGGCTGGGCAGCGCCGCGTTCCTGCGGCCGGTCCTGGTCGGCAGCATCATGCAGGTCGTGCTGGGGATCGCCATCTACGGCTTCGTCGCCTGGGTGCCGACCTTCCTGGTGCAGCACGGCATGGCCATCAACCGGTCGCTGGGCCAGGCGGTGCTGATGTCGTTCGGCGGGCCGACCGGGGCGGTGTTGGCCTGGATGCTGAGCGACCGGGTCGGGCGGCGGACATTGATCGTCGGCGCGTCCCTGCTGGCCGCGATCTGTGGACCGGCCTTTGCCCACGCGCCGTCGCAGGAAGTCGCGGTGGTGCTCGGCTTCCTGATGTTCTCGCTGATCTACTTCCTGGTGTCCGTGATCGTCGCCGGCTACATCCCCGAACTGTTCCCCACCGCGGTCCGGATGCGCGGCAACGGCATGACCAGCATGGCCGGACGGCTGGCAACCATCTTCGTGCCGTTCGGCGTCGTGTTCCTCTATGGCCTGGGCGGTGTCTCCGCCGTGCTGAGCGCCGTCGCGGTCGCCTTGCTCGCGCAGGCCCTGCTCGCGTGGTCCTACGGCCGGGAGACCAGCGGGCGCAGCCTGGAGGAGATCGCCCGCGACCCCGCTTGAGCGATGGTTGTCAAGCCCGGCGCTGGCGTTGCGAGGGAGTGGCTAGGAGGCTTTCCGCCTGCCCGAACTCGCTTTCGGTGCCGCGGCGGGCTCCGCCTTGGCCGGCGACGCTGGCTTGCCGCCCTTGAGCGGCAGCTTCAACGCAGCCTGGGTGCGAACGTCCGGCTCGGCCTTCCTGCTCGATCGACGCGCCGGCGGCGCGACGGCCTTCTCCTCCGCTGGGGCACCCGGACCGCCGAGGCTCTTGCGCAGCGCGGCCATGAGGTCGATCACGTTGCTCTCGTGCAGCGCTGGCGTCGCCTCTGCCCGGACACCCTCGCCCTTGATCTTGGCGTCCAGCATCGCCCGCAGCCGGGTCTCGTAGCGGTCCTCCAGGTCAGCCGGGTCGTACTCCTCGGTCTGCCGGTCCACGAGTTCCCGCGCGAGCGCGATCATCTGCGGGTCTAGCTTGATGTTGCGGACGTCCTCGAACAGATGCTCCGACGGATTGAGATCGCGGTGTTCGTTGAGAGTGTGGGCGACGAGGCCGCCATCCATCGGGCGCAGCGCGATCGTGCGCTCGCGCTGCGCGATCACGACCCGGGTCAGCGCGACCTTGCCCGAGCTCTCGATCGCTTCCCGCAGCACCGCATACACGTCATCGGACCCCTTGCCGTCAGGCCCCAAATAGTAGCTGGCGTCGAAGTAGATGGGATCGATCGACATCGCCGGGACGAATTTCTCCAGCTTCATGATGTTGGAACTCTCGATCCTGACGCTTTCGAGATCCTCATCGGTGATGATGACGTACTGGCCCTTCGCGTACTCGTATCCCTTGACGGTCTCGCGTCGAGCGACCTCCTCGCCGGTCTGGGCATCCTGGGACACCATCTTGATGCGGCTGCCGGTGGCGGGATTGATCATGTTGAAGCGGATCGCCTCCCGTTCGTGCCGGGTGCTGTAGAGCGCTACCGGGCAGGAAACCAGGGCCAAGCGAAGGTGTCCTCGCCAGATCGGACGCTGTGCCATTCTCATGCTCCAAGTGGCGGGAGGCCGCCCGGAAACTGAGTCCACACAACAGCTTAGGTTGAAACGTCTATTTTCGGGGACGGTCCTGTGACTTTCGAGACGGCGTACGAGCGTCAGCGCGCATGCCGATGAGATGCCTCGAATCTGGCGTACCGAGGCGTCCGGCACACGCTTGCGTGACTAGCCGCGCGCGTTGCCGGCGCCGCTTACAACCCAAACCTGACCGCAACGTCGTGCACCGGCGCGTTCGAGGCCGCCAGCGCCGGGCGGCCGCGGATCAGATCCGCCGCCTTCTCCCCGATCATGATCGTCGGCGCGTTCAAATTGCCGGTCGTCACCGAGGGCATGATCGAGCTGTCCACCACGCGCAGCCCATCCAGCCCGATCACTCGCGCCTCGGCATCGACCACCGCCATCGGATCGTCCACCCGCCCCATCTTGCACGAGCAGGAGGGATGGTAGGCGCTTTCGACCCGGTCGCGGATGAACGCGTCGATCGCCGCGTCGCTGACCACCGCCGCACCTGGCGCCAATTCCTCGCCGCGGAAGCGGTCGAACGCCGGTTGCGCGAAGATGGCGCGCGTCAGGCGCACGCAGGCGCGCATGTCGGTCCAGTCGTCGGGGTGGCTCATGTAGTTGAAGCGGATCGACGGTTTCTCCCGCGGGTCGGCCGAGCGCAGGCGCACGTGCCCGCGGCTCTTGGACCGCATCGGCCCGACATGGGCCTGGAAACCGTGGCGGTCGGCCAGTTGCTTGCCGTCGTACGACACCGCGAGCGGGAGGAAGTGGTACTGGATGTCCGGATGCGGCACGTCCGGCCGGCTGCGGATGAAGCCGCAGCTTTCGAAGTGGTTGGTCGCGCCGAGCCCGTCGCGGAACAGCATCCAGCGCGCGGCGATGGCGGCCTTGGCCAGCAGCCGGGTCGACGGATAGAGGCTGACCGGCTCGCGGCATTCGACCTGGAAGTAGAATTCGAGGTGATCCTGCAGGTTCTCGCCGACACCGGGCAGGTCGTGGCGCAGCTCGATCCCGTGCGCGGCCAGCTCCGCCCGCGGCCCCACGCCGGACAGCTTCAGCAATTGCGGCGAGTTGAACGGGCCGCCGCACAGGATCACCTCGCGCCGGGCCCGGATCACGTGCGCCTCGCCGCCGCGGAGATAGCGCACGCCCACCGCGCGGCGGCCTTCGAAGACGATGCCGGTGGCCAGCGCATGGGTCTGCAGCGCGATCCGGCCGTTGCGGAGGGCGGGGCGGAGATAGGCGTTGGCGGCGCTCCAGCGGCGGCCCTTGTGGACCGTCATGTCCATGCGGCCGAAGCCCTCCTGTTGCGCGCCGTTGATGTCCGGCGTCGCTTCATGGCCGGCTTGCCCGGCGGCGGCCAACCAGGCGGCATGGAGCGGGTTCTCCAGCGTGCCGTATCGCGTATGCAACGGCCCGTCGGCGCCGCGATAGGCGTCGCCGCCCTCCCCGCGCGTTTCGGCGCGGCGGAAATAGGGCAGCACGTGCCGGTAGCCCCAGCCCTCAGCGCCCTCCTGCTCCCAGCGGTCGAAATCCATGGCGTGGCCGCGCACGTAGACCATGCCGTTGATCGACGAGGAGCCGCCGATCACCTTGCCGCGCGGCGCGTTCATGATCCGGCCGCCCAGACCGGGCTCGGGCTCCGTCGCGTAGCCCCAATTGTATTTCGGCATGTTCATCGGGATGGCGAGCGCGCTCGGCATCTGGATCAGGGGCGAGCGGTCGCTGCCGCCGAACTCCAGCAGGCCGACGGTGGTGGCCGGGTCCTCGGTCAAGCGGCTCGCCAGCACGCAACCGGCCGAACCCGCCCCGACGATGACGTAATCGAACTCGGGCTGATCCATCACGGCGTGACCTTGGGGAACCGTGACATCGCTTCCAAATCGTCGAGGTCCATGTGGTTGCGCATGTACTGCCGACTGGCGTCGCGGATGGGCTGGAAGTCCCACGGGCGCGGCGCGCCGAGGCGCAAGGCCGCCCCGACGAGATGGCGGCGGCGTTGGCTGTCGATGATCTTCCTGCGCAAGGCGGGCAGATCCCAGCGGCGGTCGACCTCCTCCTGCAGACCGGCAAGCTGGGTGGAGGGATGGCGGGCGAGGTTGTCCAGTTCGAGCGGATCGGCGTCCAGCCGATAGAGTTGGTCGGGGTCGCCGGGGCAGTGGATGTATTTCCAGCACCCCCGGCGCAGCATCACCATGGGCGAGACGACACCCTCGGCCAGGTATTCGCCGATCGCCTCGTCGTGCCCGCCGGTGCGCTGGAGGTGGGGCAACAGGCTGCGCCCGTCGAGCCGGGTCGCATAGGGCGGCGCTTGGCCATCGCCGGCGATCTCCGCCAAGGTCGGCAGCAGGTCGGCCAGCGACACGCAATGCTCGACCCGGCCGGCGCCGAAATGGGCGGGGGCGTGCACGACGAGCGGAATGCGGCAAGCCCCCTCGAAGAAACTCATCTTGTACCAGAGGCCGCGCTCGCCCAGCATCTCGCCATGGTCGGACAGCAGGATGACGATCGTGTCGTCGGCAAGGCGGAGGTCGGCGAGCGTTTGCAGCAGCGCGCCAATGTGGTCGTCCACATAGGAGACCGCGCCGTAATAGGCCCGCCGCGCCGCGCGCACATGCTGTTCCGTGACCGGCTGCGCCTCGGCGGCGCAGACATGGCGCAGCCGGGCGCTGTGCGGGTCCGGCAGCGTGTCTTGTTGCGCCACCTTGGGCATGTCGATCCCGGCGGGATCGTAGCGCGACCAATACGGTTCCGGCACGGCGAAGGGGTCGTGCGGGTGGGTGAGCGAGACGACCAGGCAGAACGGGCGCGGATCGCTGCCGCGGGCGATGTCGAACAGCTTCTGACGGGCGGCGAAGGCGGTCTCCTCGTCGAAATCGAGCTGGTTGGTGCGCACGCAGGGGCCGGCTTGGGTGACGGAGTCCATGCTGTGGTACCAAGAGGGCCTTGTCGCGAAATCGTCCCAATCGGGCGTCCAGCCGAAATCGGCCGGGTAGATGTCGGTGGTCAGCCGCTCCTCGAAACCGTGCAGCTGGTCGCTGCCGCAGAAATGCATCTTGCCGGCCAGCACTGTCCGATAGCCGGCCCGGCGCAGGTAGTGCGCGAAGGTGGGCACGTCGGAGGCGAACTCGGCGGCGTTGTCATAGGCGCCGGTCACCGACGGCAACTGGCCCGACATGAACACGGCGCGGGACGGCCCGCAGAGCGGGCTGTTGCAATAGGCGTTGGCGAACACGACGCCGGTCTCGGCGAGCCGGTCGATGTGCGGCGTGCGCGCCACCGTGTTGCCGTAGGCGGGGAGCGCCGAGGCCGCGAGTTGGTCGGCCATGAGGATGAGGATGTTGGGCTGGCGCATGCCCAACCCTCCCACTTCGCGTGCCGAACCGGAAGGCTGCCTGAGCTCAGAGCCTGGCTCTGATTGATCTCGGAATGTCGCGAATGGTGGGAAGCGGAATGTCGGCTTCCGAGTTTGCATTAAGCCGAACCGGACATCCATCTTCGGGCCGGTTACGACCACTGCAAAGAATTTTACTCGTTGATGTCAAGCTTCGCGGGCCCGCGACGCCGACCTTGAGCCGACGCGACTTCCTCTGCTCAAAGAGGGAGTAGCCAGTCGTTCTCACCTAGCTAACCAGGAAACCCCCATGCCGACTGACGCCTCTTACAACCTTAACGGCGGATTTAAGCCGACCACCAAGCGTTCGGCTGATCTAGACGGCTTGGACTTCTATCCCACCCCACCCTGGGCAACGCATGCCCTTATAGAAAATGAGCGGTTCGAGGGCGACATTTGGGAATGTGCCTGCGGGGACGGCTCCATGTCAGAAGTGCTTAGCCAAACCGGGGCGCGGGTCTTCAGCTCTGACTTGTATGATCGCGGGTTCGGCGAACCTAACCATGATTTTCTTTCCAGTGATCGGTGTGCGGCGAATATTATTACAAATCCACCATTCCATAGCGCCGAAGGATTTGTGGCTCAGTGCGTCAAATTGGCTGAGGCCAAGTTTGCCCTGCTCCTCCGTCTCGCGTTTTTAGAAGGCGCAAACCGAACGCGGACGATATTCCACAAACACCCGCCAGCACGTGTGTGGGTCTTCAGTGAGCGAATCACTTTCTACCCGAAGGGCGCCAAAATGGCTGGCAGTGGAACCACGGCATACGCGTGGTTCGTTTGGGATAAAGCCCACAGTGACTCAACTGAGTTGAAGTGGTTTCAGCCGGGCTACAAGGCGAGATACCGAGATCTTGCCACGCCATTCCTAGATCTTACGGCCGCTGCCGACTAGTTTCGCTTGCTGACTAGGCCAGCAACGCCCTGACTACAGAGCGGCCCTCGTCGGAAATCTGTAAGCCACGCTCTTTGTAGTAAGCTAATCCCTTACCAATAAAACTTGAGGGCTGACCCCGGTGTGAAATCATGTTGCGAACTTTTTGCGAGAAATAGGTATCGCTTCGCCCCTCGAGAATTTCAGCGTCTTGTCCTGAGGGCAAGAACAACTTCGTCATCCCCGCGATTAGGTCGCTCGTAGACATCCACCCGCTGTGGCTGTCATCAAGCAAGCGCAGGGTCGGTACGACCAGTTCCCGCTCGGAGATGCGAGGTTTATCAGTCCGAGCATAGCGAGGGCGGGGAGTTCCCTGTGTCAGCAGTTCTACGGCGGTAAGTTTTTGTCGCCCAAAGCTGGTTGCGTGACCTATCGTTGGCTCGAGAAAGTACTCCCGCTTCGACATATTTACATCGAGCCCGAGTAAAAACCGGAATGTACCAACAGCCCGAGCGTTCATCGGGTAAGAGACAGCGCCATACTTGTCCTCAGGAGGCACACTGGCAATCTTCAACGCCAATGTATCAAGGAACAAAGGGATAGGTAGTTCTAGATCCAACTCTTCGGTCGCGCGGTCATAAGCTATCACGCTATGCGCAATCTCAGCGGCATCTGGTGGCGGCTGGACTTTCAAAACGACGTTCATGGCGTCACCTTACGTGCGGGATTGGATGGGCTCAATTGCTCTCCAGTGTCCGCGTCGAACTCACCAAGGTGTGCTCCCCTGGTATCGTAAAGTTCTACCCGCCCGTGGCGAGCATCCCATTCGAGAATTTGACCGTTCGGATTGCGCCATCGGGGGCGCAGGCCTCCTGCAAAGGCCGTCTTCGGCTTTACTCTTCGAGCTTGCGCAAACCCCGGAAGGTTGCGTGGTGCCGCAACTGGCTCGTGCGCGGGCGGACGGCCCAACTCGTTCTCCCAGTTTTACTGCGAATAAAGCCGAAAGTGTCATGTGCAGTCTCTTCCGGCAATCTGTTACCTTCGACACCATGGCTGTGCCTCCCAGAAAAGCCGAATTAATAACTAAATTCGTTTCCTAACGAGGATGTGGAAGTCCGTGCACGCAAAAACAAAACGAACTTAATTCTCTGCGGTGTCCACAAAAGTTGGCACGTGCAGTCAAGGTCTACCCGCTCCCGTCGCAATGCATGCTGGAAATTGCCTTCTTTGGAGGCAAAGTGCGGAGGCCGAATGGCCGACGATGCGGCGCGTAGCGGCCGAACAGGTGTCTGGCGAATGACTGCTTTCGGGTATCTAGCCTTCGACGTTTAACGTCTTTGGTGAGGTCGATAGCTGGCGCCAGCGGCAGGCCCTCACCCCGGCCCTCTCCCGAGGGGAGAGGGGGCAGACACTCGTTCCATCTAGTCTGTGTGCGGAGCCCACCCTCACCCTGCCCTCTCCCGCCAGCGGGAGAGGGTTCTGTAAGGGAGGGGGTTGCTCTTGGGCTTCACGTTGCACCTGCTAATCGGCCGCCACGAGGTCGAAGGCTGCCTTTCCGCCAGATCCGAGACAGCTCTAAGCCACCTTGCGCTTGATGTCCTTGAGGATTTCCCGCCCCGCGTTGTAGCCGGGGATGCCCGAGACGCCGCCGCCTGGGTGCATCGAGGCGCCGCAGATATACAGGCCGCGGATCGGCGTGCGGTAGTCGGCGAAGCCCGAGACCGGGCGCTGGAAGAACAATTGGTCGGGCGACAGCTCGCCGTGGAAGATGTGGCCTTGCGGCATGTTGACGATCCGCTCGATGTCGGGGGCGACGAGGAGTTGGGTCGCGATCACGTCGTCGCGGAACCCCGGCGCGTACTCCTCGATCGTGTCGAACACCGTGTCGCGGAAATTGTCCCGCTCGGTCGCCCAATCGCCGCCCTTCAACGTGTAGGGCGCATGGCCGCCGAACAGGTTGACGACGTGCTTGCCTGCGGGCGCGAGCGTCGGATCGACGATGGTCGGCACCACCGGCGTCAAGAATGGCCGCTTGGAATACCAGCCGTACTTCGCGTCGTCGTAGGCCCGCTCCAGATAGTCGATGTCGGGAGCGATGTGCATGTAGGTCGGATAGGCGAAGTTGCCGAGGCCGCCCTCGCGGCGCACCCGGTCGAGGATGCGGTATTGCGGCGGGCGCTCGCAGGCGATGTTCATCTTGAAGGCGGTCGAGAAGGTGCGGTAGCCGCGGACCTCCCGGACGACTTCGGCCGGCAGATGCTGTTCGCCGACCAGATCCAAGTACAGGATCTTGGCGTTGGCGTTGGAGATGATGACCCGGGCCTCGTAGGTGTCGCCCTTCTCGGTGATGACCGCGGTGGCGACGCCGCCGCTGATCCGGACCTCCTTGATCGATGCGCCGGTGACGATGTCGACGCCCTTCTCGCGCGCCGACGCGGCTAGCGCGGCGGTGATCGCGCCCATGCCGCCCTGGATGAAGCCCCAGCCGCCGGCGCCCTCATGCTCGCCCATGATGTGGTGCATGATCACGTAGGCCGAGCCCGGCGTCTTCGGGCCGGCGAAGGTGCCGATCGAGGCGTAATAGGCGAGCACGGCCATGACCCGGTCGTCCTCGAACCACTCGCGCAGGAAGTCGTAGGCGCTCATCGAGAGCATGTCGGCGATGCGGTACATCTTGCGGCCAACCTTGCGGTACCGCCACAGGAGAGAGGCGGCGTCCCTGAACGAGCGCCAGTCGCCGCGCGTCGGGTCGACCGGCGTCTCGAACAGGAGCTTGCGGACGATCTGCGCCGCTTCGTTCAGGTAGCGGTCGAATTCGGGGTAGATCTTCGCGTCGTGCGCCGAGAACTTGGCGAAGCTCGCCTGCGTCTTGGCGGTGTTGTCCGAGAACAGGATGTAGTCGTCGCGATCTACCGGCGAGACCATGTCGCTGCAGGGCAGCACCGTCAGCCCGTGCCGCTTGAGGTCTAACTCGCCGATGATGCGCGGGTGGAGCAGGCTCATGAGGTAGGAGAAGGTCGAGGAGCGGAAGCCCGGCGTGATCTCCTCCGTGACCGCGGCGCCGCCCACCACCTCGCGGCGCTCCAGCACCAGCACCCTCAGCCCGGCGCGGGCGAGGGTGTTGGCGCAGACCAGCCCGTTATGGCCGGCGCCGATGATGATCGCGTCGTAGCGTGTCACTCGGCGGCCAGACGCGGTTCGCTGGGTGAGAGCCCGTCGCGCACCATGTCCTGGAACGCCTTGACCGCCCCCTCATGCTTCGGCGACAGCGGGCCGCGCGTGTAGATGCCGGCCTCGAGGTTGCGTTGCACGCCGGTGATGATGTCGAGGTCCTCCGTCACGATCTGCGCCGACCAGGCGGCGTTGCGCGCGTTCTCGTCGGCCTTCTCGGCGGACACGTCGGTGAAGAAATACCAGTTGATGTGCCGGATCCGGCCGGCGCCGATCGGCTCGATGGTGGCGATCGAGCTGCCCCAATCGTAGAGGTTCAGCATCAGGAACGGGAAGCGGTAGAAATACAGCCCGCGCGTCAGGCCGCCCTCGCGCTTGGGCGAATGCAGATGGAACAGCTTGTCGCTGGCATAGGTGTCGATGCGATAGGCGTCGATGTCCATCGAGGCGCACAGGCCGGGATGCATGACCCGGCAGTGGTAGCATTCGAGGTAGTTCTCGCCGTAGGTCTTCCAATCCACCGCGCAGTCACGGTCCTTCGACGTGAAGTAATGCTGCTGCTCCAACGGGTAGCTGGCCGCCATGTCGTGGATCGGGCCGAGCCAGTCGAGCAGCGACGGGCCGCCGGATCGCAGGCGCAGGAAGACGAGGCCCCGCCATTCCTCGGCCTCCAGCGCATAGAGGCCCCACGCCTCGGGGTCGAACCGCAAATCGCCGCCGAAATCGGCCGCTTTCTGCAGCCGGCCGTCGAGGCGGTAGCTCCAACTATGGTAGGGGCAGACGACGAGCCTGCCGCACTGCCCCTGCGCCTTCGTCAGGAGCTGCGCGCCCCGGTGCCGGCACACGTTGTGGAAGGCGCGGACGCGGCCGTCATCGTCGCGGATGGCGAAGACCGGGAACCCGGCCAGCGTCCCCGACACGTAGTCGCCGGGTGAGGCCAGCCGCGCCGACCAGGTGAACAGCATCCAGTTGCGGGCGAAGATCTCCTGCCGCTCGCGCTCGAACAGGGCCGGGTCGCAGTAGTCGCGGGCCGGCAGCGTCCATTCGAAGCTCGCCATCAGCCGGCGGCCGTTTGCGGCATGGGCAGGACCATCGTCTCGAGCTGCTCTTCCTCGACCATTTCTTGCTGATCGGCCCATGCGCGCCGCTCGAGCCGGCGGCGGCGCACCTCGTAGACCAGCGCGCCCACGATGGTGATCAGCATCATCGTCAGCGCTAGCGCGTTGATCTTGGGCGTGATCCCGGCGCGCACCTGCGAGAAGACGTAGACGGTCAGGGTCGAGGCGTTCCCGGCGGTGAACAAGGTGACGTTGAAGTTCTCCACCGATTGGAAGAACGCGATCACCGCGGCGGCGCCGAATGCCGGATACAGATGCGGCATGACGATGCGGCGCATCACCTGGAGATGCGAGGCGCCGAGGTCGAGGGCGGCTTCCTCGAGCGCCGGGTCGAGGCTCTGCAGGCGTGCGAGCACCAGCAGCATCGCGTAGGCGGAGATGAACGAGGCCTGGCCGAGCACCGAGAGGTGCAGGCCCGCGGGGGCGCCGAGCCGGTTCCAGAACAGGATGGTCGAGATGCCGATGACGGCGCCGGGCGTCAGGATCGGGGCGACCATCACGCCATACAGCACCGAGCGTGCGCGCGACTGCAGGCTGTTGATCAGCAGTGCCCCGGCGGTCCCGATCGGCACCGACACCGCGACGACGGCCAGCGCGACCTCGACGGTGTGCAGCAGCGCGAGCCACATCTGGCTGTCATGGACCAGCTCGACGAACCAGCGGCCGGTCAGCCCGACCCAGGGATAGATGGACGGGAAGCGCGAATCGTTGACCGCCGCCCCGGCCATCACCGCCAGCGGCATCAGCATATAGACGACGAACAGCACGACGTAGGCCAGCATGAGGCGGCGGCCGAGGCGCGGACGCGTCACTTCGCGACGTCCACGAGGCGCACGTTGAGCACGCGCATCATCAGGCTGACGAACACCGTGCAGAGCGCGAGCAGCAGGAAGGCGTAGGCCGACCCGGTGTTCCAGTCGACCGCCTCGAAGAACCATTGCTGGATGATCTCGGTAAACCAGCGCGAGGTGGTGGACCCGAGGATGCTCGGCACCAGGATGGAGCCGGCCGACAGCATGAACACCATGATGCAGCCGGAGCCGATGCCGGGCCGGGCATGCGGCATCACCACACGCCAATGGATGCGCCAGGCGGGAGCGCCGAGGTCCTGCGCGGCCTCGATCTGGTTGGAATCGAGGGTGCCGATGGCGTTGTAGATCGGGAACACCATGAACAGCACGTAGGTGTAGACGAGGCCGATGATCACGCCGTTGAACCCGGTCCGCCAGCGTATGCCGCGCTCGATCAGGCCGAGGCCCTGCAACGCCGCGTTCAGCGGACCCTGGTAGGCCAGGATGATGGACCAGGCGAAGGACCGCAGCACCTCGCTGACCCAGAGCGGGATGAGCAGCAGCAGGAACCAGGTCGCCGCGTTGCCGGGGGTCGCGACCTTGGCCAGGAAGTAGGCGATCGGGTAGGCGAGCACGAGGCAGATCAGCGTAACGACGCTCGAATACAGCACCGTCAGGCCAAAGACGGTGAGGTGGATGGGGCTGTTGAAGAAGGTCAGGTAGTTGGCGATCGTGTAGGTGTCGTTGGGGCCGCCGATCTCGGTGACGGGCAGATAGCGGCGGAACGAGAACTCCAGCAGGATCGAGTTCGGCAGCACCACCATGGCGACCAGCCAGAACGCCGTGAGCCCGATGATGGCGGCCGTGAGCGGGCCGCCGTAGCGTCGCTGCAGCGCGGTCATGGCCGGCCCGGCCGCATGACGGCATCGCTCAGCACGAGGGCGTGCTCCGGCGCGAAGCCGAGCATGATCTCCGCGCCGACACCGGGAATGGGCACGCCGGGCTCGTTGCGGACCTGCATGATGTGGCGGCGCTGGCCCCGGTCGCGCGCGTGGACATTGATCACGCTGCCCTCGAACGCGATCTCGTCGATCCGGACCGGGATCCGGTTCGGGCCGTTGTCGCCCGACGCGATGCGCGCGTTCTCCGGGCGGATGTAGAGCTTGCCGGCATGGCCGACGCCGATCCCGGGGCCGAGCCGGGCCGTGAACGCCCCGGCCGGCGTGTCGACGCGCGCGAGCCCGTCCTGCATGCCGACGACCTGGGCGGGAATGACGTTATTCTCGCCGACGAAGGACGCGACGAAACCATTGGCCGGGTCGCCGTAGATCTCGGCCGGCGTGCCGACCTGTTGCAGCACGCCGGCCGACATCACCGCTACCCGGTCCGACATGGCGAGCGCCTCGCCCTGGTCGTGCGTGATGTAGATGAACGTGACGTCGGTGCGCTTCTGGATCGCGCGCAATTCACTGCGCATGTGCTGGCGCAGCTTCAGGTCGAGCGCCGACAGCGGCTCGTCGAGCAACATGACCTTGGGTTCCACCGCCAGCGCCCGCGCGATGGCGACGCGCTGGCGCTGGCCGCCGGAGAGCTGGCTGACGCGCTTGTCGGCCGAGCCGGCCAGGTCGACGCTGCGCAGCAACTCCTCCGCGCGGGCGCGGCGGCGGGCTTTCACGATGCCGCGGACCTCGAGCCCGAAGGCGATGTTCTCCCACACGGTCATGAGCGGGAACAGCGCGAGGTTCTGGAAGATCAGCGCCGTCGGGCGCATATTCGGCCCGATCCCGCCCATATCCTTGCCGCCGATGCGGATCGCGCCCGCGGTGGGCGTGACGAAGCCGGAGATGGCGCGCAACAGCGTGGTCTTGCCGCAGCCGGACGGGCCGAGGAACGAAAAGAACTCGCCGGCCCTGACCGTGAGGTCGACATCGTCGACGGCCTTGAACGGTCCGTAGGCGATGTCGACGTGGTCGAGTTCGACGTCTTCGCTCATGCGCCGCCCATACGCTTAGGGTTGGATTAGGCCGCCTTGTATTTGTCCGCGTATTCGCCACGCAGCTTGAGGAACCAGGCATCCTGCGGCGGCCACCACCACATCTTCTCGAGCGCGTCGCCGGGGTACGCGGCCTTGTAGAATGCCGTCACCTTGGCATCCATCAAGGAGGTGGCCCCCTTGCCGGTCGGGTTGGCGGAGAACGCGGTGGCGTTCATGGCCGATCCCTGCGCGCTGGAGACGTAGTTGGCGAAGGCGACCGACTGCTCGATGTTCTTGGCGTTCTTGAGCAGGAAATAACCCTGCATCCAGCCGAATGCCCCTTCTTTGGGCGACACGTAGGAGAACGGCAGCCCGTCCTTGCCGAGGTTGTAGCCGGTGGAGTCCCAGCACAGTCCCAACGTGCAGCCATTGGTGCGGAACGCGCCCTGCGCATCGTTCTCGCCGTTCCAGAACTGTGCGACATTGCCTTTGGCCTTGATCGCCTGAGCGAGCACCACGTCCCACACCTGGCGCATGGTGGCCTCGTCCTTGTAGCTGTCGAGGAACGGCTTCGGCAGCTTGCCCTGCTCGTCGAGCACGCGGCCCATCG
The DNA here is from genome assembly GCA_964657565.1 of uncultured Acetobacteraceae bacterium. Lineage (GTDB taxonomy): Bacteria > Pseudomonadota > Alphaproteobacteria > Acetobacterales > Acetobacteraceae > JAVVHH01. The sequence goes on along the minus strand of CAZZVQ010000002.1, from coordinate 22,839 downwards.
CGGCGAGCGCCGAATGCGCGCGCACGGTGACCCGGCCGTCGAATTTGGGGTCGAACAAGGAAGCCAGCGTACTGTTGGGGTAGGCCATCGCGGCCTCCTTGGTGGAGAAGACCAGCGCTTCCGTGCCCCAAACGCTCGGCAGGTAGTAGCGCTTGCCGTCCAGCTCCGCCGCCTGTCCCGCCTGGCCGGAGACGAAGGCCGGGTCGTAATTGTCGAGCTTGATCTTGCTCATGTCCCAGGGCTGGACGATCCCGTTCGACACCCAGGCCGGCACGCGGTCGAGCGTCGGCTCGACGAAGTCGACGCCGCCGGTCTGCAGCGCGACCCGGCACTTGGCGTACATCGTGTCCTGGTCCGGCTGGTCGAGGAAGTTGACCTTGATGCCGGTGTCCTTGGTGAACCCGGCGAACAAATCGTCGAACTTGTAGCCCGACCACCCCATGAAGTTGACCTCGCCCGAGGACGCCAGGGCTTGCCTGGACACGATGGCGGGCGCGGCCAGGGCGGCCGCTCCGGCCCCCATACCGCGCAAGATGCTCCGACGGCTGATCGACCGGTGACTGCAATCGTTTTCTTGCATGTTCGATCCTCCACTAACTGTGCCGGACGATACGGGTAGCTGATCCAGCAAAGCAACATTCGTGCCGCCGCGCGTTACAGGTCAAGGCTCTGCGGCAGGATCACCAGGTCGCGAATGGTGACGTTTCGGTTGCGGGTCAGCATGAACAGCACCGCCTCGGCGACCTCGCGCGGCTGCATCAGGCTGCCCTTGGCCAGCGCGTCGTCCAGCTTGGCCTTCGGCCAGTCGTCGAGCAGCGCGGTGATGACCGGGCCGGGGGCGACCTCGCCGACCCGGATGCCGTGCTTCATCACTTGGCGGCGGAGCGTGTGCACGAAGGCCTGCACGGCGTGTTTGGAGGCGGTGTAGACCGGTTCGACGACCACGGGGACGAAGCCGGCGACCGAGCTGGTGACGATGATGTCGCCCGTGCCGCGCTCGATCATGTGCGGCAGGACGGCGTGGATGGTGCGGAACACGGCGTTGATGTTGAGGTTCAGCATACGGTCCCAGGCATCCGGGTCGCCGCCGTGCACGTCGCCGCCGACATAGGCGCCGGCATTGGCGTGGAAGATGTCGAGCTGGCCCATCTTGTCCAGGATCGCCGGCACCATGGTGGCCACGCTGGTCTTGTCGAGCAGGTCGACGACGACGGAGTCGACGTCCAGTTCGGCGCGCAGTTCGTCCAGGCGGTCGACCGCGCGGTCGATCAGCACGACCCGGGCGCCGGCCTCGCGCATGATGCGGGCACATTCCAGGCCGATGCCGGATGCGGCGCCGGTGACCGCGGCGACCTTGCCGGTGAGATCTTGAGGCATCGATGTCTCCTTAGGCGCGGCCGTGCGACATGCGCGAGCGGCGGGCCAGCGAGTCGACGATCACGGCGATGGCGAGGACGGCGCCGGTGATCATGTACCGCAGCGACGAGGACAGATCGAGCAGCGTCAATCCGCTGGCGATCGATTGGATGACGATGATGCCGAGCAGCGCGGAATAGGCGTTGCCGCGGCCGCCGAACAGGCTCGTGCCGCCGATCACCGCCGCGGCGATGGCGTTGAGGTTGACGTCGCCGGTGCCGGCCTGCTGGCTGGCCGATGCGAGCCGGGCGGCGGACAGGACGCCGCCGAGCGCGGCCAACGTGGCGCACAGCACGAAGGCGCTCAGGTAGATCCGCCGCACGTCGATGCCGGCGCGCCGGGCTGCCTCGCGGTTGCCGCCGACCGCGGTGATCGAACGGCCCCACCGCGTGCGCTTGAGCGCGTAGTCCATCGCGACGACCAGGCCGACGAACAGTCCGAACATCCACGGCACGCCGCGATCGGTGTTCAGATACCACGTGACCGCCAGCAACCCCGCCGTCAGCACCACCGCGCGCACCACCAGCCCGGTCAGCGATGGCGGAGTCAGCCCGGCGCCCTGGCGTCGCGCGGCGGTGCGGAACCCGGCGAACAGCAAGCCGCCCCCGGCGAGCAGCACCAGCGCATAGGCGACGATCGACGGCATGACATAGGTCTGCCCGAGGCTGACCAGCGGCGAGCCGTACGGCAGGTTGATCGAGCCTGAAGCACCCAGGATGTAGAGCTGCATCCCTAGGACCGCGAGCAGCCCGGCCAGTGTCGAGACGAAGCTCGGCATGCTCAACCGATTGAACAGCACCGCGTAGACCGAGCCGATCGCCGCACCCGCGACCAGGGCAAGCAAGATCGCCACCGGCACCGGCCAGTCGGCATTGACCCACAGCACGCCGACCACCGCCGAGGCGAAGCCCGAGACGGAGCCGACCGAGAGATCGATCTCGCCGACCATGAGGATGCAGACGATGCCGAGCGCGATGACGCCGACGGTCGAGCAGTCGAACAGCAGGTTGACCAGGTTGTTGGCCGAGAGGAAGACCGGGTTGAGGCTCTGGAACACCGTCCAGATCACCGCCAGCCCCACCACCACCGGCAGCGCGCCGAGATCGCCCGAGCGGAGCCGGTCGATGAAGCCGCGGATCGCTCCGCCCAGCCCCGCATCATGGCGGACCCGGACGTCGCTGCGGTCGACCGCGGGTTGGCCGCTCATGCGGATAATTCCGCGGCGCTCGCGCGTCTTCCGGCGCGGCGGGAGACGGAGTTGTCGGCCGCCCCGGTGATGGCGCTGATCAGCTCCTGGTTGGTCGCCTCCGGGCCGAACACGCCGTTGTTGCGCCCCAGCCGCAGCACCACGATCCGGTCCGCCACGGCGCGCACGTCCTCCATGTTGTGGCTGATCATGATGACGCCTAGGCCGCGGTCGCGGACGCGCTCGATCAGGTTCAGCACCTCGGCCGTCTGCGCCACGCCCAGCGCGGCGGTCGGTTCGTCGAGCATGATCAGCTTGGGTTCCGAGAGCAGGGAGCGGGCGATGGCCACCGTTTGGCGCTGCCCGCCCGAGAGCGAGGCAACGGGCTCGCGCACGGAGGGGATGCGGGCGGCGAGTTCGTTCAGCAGCGTCCAGGACCGCAGCTCCATCGCGACCTCGTCGAGGGCGAGGCTGCCCATCTCGCGGCCGAGGAAGATGTTGGCGACCACGTCGAGGTTCTCGCACAGCGCCAGGTCCTGGAAGACGGTGGCGATGCCGAGCGCCAGCGCGTCACCGGGACCGGCGAGGGAGACCGGCTTGCCGCAGAAGCTCATCTCGCCGCTGGTCGCCTGGAACACCCCGGCCAGCACCTTGACCAGCGTCGACTTGCCGGCGCCGTTGTCGCCCACGAGGGCGACGACCTCACCGGCCTGCACGTCGAGATCGATCCCGCTCAGGGCGGAGACCGCGCCGAACTGCTTGGTGATGCCGCGCAGGCTCAGGACGGTTTCGCCCATGGTCGGACCCCTCCCCTACTTGCCGATGCCGAGCTTCTTGCAATCCGCATCGTAGCGGCCCGTGCAGAGCACGGAGGCCGGCGTGATCGGCTTGCCGTCGACCGTCTTGTCGACGATCTCGGTCTTGAGATTGCCGGCGGTGACGAGGGCGGGGGTGAACAGCCGGGTCGGCGTGCCGAACAGGGTCGTGTCGGATTTCGGCGTTTCGCCCTGCAGCAGCGCGACCGCCACGTCGGCCGCGGCAGCGGCGACGATCTCGCTGGGCTTGGAGATGGTGTTGTATTGGTCGCCGGCGATGATGAGCTGCAGCCCGGCGATGGTCGCGTCGTTGCCCGTCACGGGCGGCACCGGGTTGACGCCGGCGGCCTTGAACGCGGCGATCGCGCCGCCGGCGGTGCCGTCATTGGCGGCGACCACGCCCACGATCTTCTTGCCGAAGCGCGAGATCTGGCCGCTGGCCCATTGCTGCGCCTTGGCCGGCGCCCATTCCGGCGTGTCGTATTCCGCCAGGGTCGTGTAGCCGCCATCGGCCAAGCCGTCATGGATGCCTTTCTTGATCAGCCCGGCCGCCGCATCGGTCGGCGAGCCGTTGATCTCCAGCAAGCCGGCATCGGTGGTGGCGACCTTGTCGGCCTTGAGCCGGTCGACCAGCGATTTGGCGATCGAGCGGCCGATCGCCTCGTTATCGAACGAGACATAGAAATTGGCCGGCGTGGACGGGATCGGCCGGTCGTAGGCGATCACCTTGACGTTCTGCGCCTGGGCGCCTTTCACCAGCCCGGCGGCCGCGGCGCTGTCCACCGGGTCGAGCACGATCGCCTTCGCGCCCTGCGAGATGGCCGAGTTGAATTGCTGCTGCTGGCGCGAGGCATCGCCGCTGGCGTTCTGGTAGATGATCTTGCAGGTCGGACAGAGCTTCTTCATCTGCGCGACGAAGCCGGGATGGTCATGCTCCTCATAGCGGGTCGAACTCTGGTCCGGCATGAGGAAGGCGATGGTCGCGTTCTCCAGCGGTGCGGCCCGGGCGGCCCCGCTCAGCAACGTTGCGCCAAGGAGGGTGGCGTGGATCGTGGTGCGGATCATGGATGTTTCCCGTTGTTGTTTGGGCGGAACTGCCAGCGGACCGTCGGCACCATGCTATCGATGCCGGTCTGCAGGCTGGTCAGCGCATTGGTCTGGCTGCCGAGCTGGCCGGAACCGTAGACCTGGACGTTGATGGCGCCGCCGCTCTTCTCCTTCAGGTGGGCGGCGAAGCGTTGGGCGATGGCGTAGACCGGGCTGGACACATTGTCGGCGAGGGTCATCTTGAGAACGCGGCCCTGGACCCGGGACGCTGACCCGGGAGCGATGAACGGCGCCGCCAACGCGCCGGCAACGATGGTCCGGCGGCCAATTGGATCGCGGCATTGTCGTTCCCCCGTTTATTTTCCGATCAGGCTAGTGGGTCCCGCGCCGGGACGTCAATGTGATCGCGAGACGGTGGTGTGCCGCCACGAGGCCGGCGCCGGCCTTCGGCGTTGTCGACAGCAGCCTCGAAACTGTATTGCCTCGGGCGGATCGTCGATCGCATGCGCCCGGGCGCCTCACGCTCGCCACCCTCGAATGGGTCGTCGTCCTCACCGCCTGCATCGCCGTGTGGCAGAGCGTCCTGCTGCTGCAGACCAATTGGACCACCCACACCCCATCCTGCAGATCAGCGTGAGCTGGATCGGACTGCCCTTGCCGATCGGCCTAGGCCTGATCGCCCTGTTCGCGCTCGAGCGCGTCGCGTTGCAGCGCCGGCCTGGCCGCCGCCATCGTCACCACCGATGCCTCGGTGCTCTTCGCTGCCCACGACTCGCTCGCGCTGCTGCTGATGCTCGTCCTGTTCTTCGGCACGGTCCTGCTCAGCTTGCCGGTCAGCTTCGCGATGCTGCTCTCGACCTTGATCTACCTGACCATGACCGACGCGGCTCCGATCATCGCGGTGCCGCAGAACATGATCTATCTCGTCAGCGGCATCTCCGGCTCCAAGATCGCGGACGTGGCCGCCGTCGGCTCCGTCATGCGCGGGGAGATGCGCCGGCATGGCTATGCGCCGGAGCAGGGCGCCGCCGTCCTGGCCTCCGTCACCCCGATCTCGATCGGCACGCTGTTCGTGGCCGGGCTGCTTCCGGCCGCGCTGATCGCGGTCTGCCTGATCGGGCTGATCGTGCCGCGCCTGCTCATCGGCAGCGGCTGAGGGCTGACGAAAGATGGCCGGGCGGCGGGGTGGACGGCGATGCCGGCGTCGAGGGCCGACTGGATCAGGTGTGCCGACGGCAACCGGAGGTATCGTGCGAGGAGCTGGACATAGAGGCCCATGAAGGTTGGGCCGTGCCCGTCGGACACGCCGTCCGCGGTGCTGCTGAGCGCGTGCGCCAACTCGTGCAGCAGCAGCCAGGACGGTATCAGCTCCGGCAGACGCAGCCGCAGCCGCGAGCCGTCTGCCTGGAGGCGGCGGGCCTGGCGCGGCAGCCGCTCGACCTTGGGCGGGTACGCCAGGCCGAGTTCCGACCAGATCGCGTCCACCATCGCCTGCGCCTCGCGGAGGGGCACCGTCCCGCTATCGGCTGCGGCGACCATCGCATCCTCCCACGCATAGACGCGGGCGCGCTGCCGATCGCGGACGCGCCGGCTTGCTTGGCTCATGGCAGCAGCGGCCGGTTCCGGTTGGCCAACGGCCGGTTCAGGTTGACCCGGTCGCCGGCCTGCAAGCCGTCCTGATAGGCTGAGCGCACGACCCGGCGCGCGGCCTGCCGGGTCGACACCAGCCGGGTCTGCAACGCGGCGAACGCCTCGTCGACGATGCTGTGCTTGATCAGCATCAGCGCATTGCCGGTCGCGCGCTGCGCCGCGACGGCGGCTTCCCGGTCGGCCTGATCGGCGCTCAGCCGGGCCGCGATCCGTGCCACCATGCCGTGCTGAAAGCTCTCCCCGGCGCGACGCAGTTGCACATCGCGCAGGCGCGGGTTGCGAATCTTGAACCGGGCCAGCTCCGTCCGCAGCGCCATCGCGACGACGTCGAACAGGTAGCGGCCGAGCATCGCGTCCGTCTCCAGGCCGAAGAACACGTAGGTCACGCCGAGTTCGCCCCGGGTCAACCAGACCTTGCAGTCGCAGAAGCGGGCGATGGCGACGACGCAGCCATCGACGGGACGGCGGCGCTGACCGCCGGCATGCACCTCGAGTTGGATGCAGGGGGTCTCGCGCAGATCCACCTGCTCCATCGTCAGCGCATAACGCTCGAGCAAGCGGCCCACCATCTCGGCCGCCGAGAGGGCTTCCGCCTCCGTGCAGCCATTGGAAGTGGTCTTTTCCGCGAGCGCACGGATGCGGGTCTTCACCCGGGCGAGTTCGTCCGCTTGTTGCATCGGCTGGGTTTAGCGCGTGTAGCTGGCTTGTAGATCGTTCAGGGCGACGACGTCCTTGCCGATCGGCCACAACGCCAGCCCGGCCAGCTTCAAGTGCGCCCAGGCGAACGGGAGCCCGACGATGGTGACCGCCAATGCAGTCGCGGTCACGAGATGCCCGAGCGCCAGCCACCATCCCGCCAACAGCAGCCAGACGATATTGCCGATCAGACCCAGCGGACCGGTCCCGATGTCGCTGCCCCGGAGCTGGCGCCGGTCGACGACGGTATTCCCGAACGGCAGCAGCGCATAACGCGCCATGGTCAGCGCCGAGCGCGCCCAGGGCAGACCGATGATCGTCACCGCCATGATGATTGCCGCGGCGAGCCAGGCCACCGCCATCCAGATGCCCCCGAAAACCAGCCAAAGTATGTTCAACAATACGCTCACGACGGGCATGGGCACCTCCACCACCATGATAACAGCTTGGCGATAGCGTGGACAAAGCCGATCCCTCGGCCGCTCGAGCGATTGGCAAACAGTTGGGCTATTCGGACCTTGGCAGCCCCTTGCTCGGTCGCCAGTCCGGGTCTTGCTCTGCAGCAATCCGGCGGTACGATGCCAACCGCTCGGATATCGATGCGGACACGGGCGTTAGACTGCGAAGCGCATCGAAGATGCCGGCCAACGCTCGGCGCGAAATGGCAAGCTCCGTATCGGTCGGACGCAGGCCGGACACGATCGTGGGCATCGCGGCGTCCAGCCAGTGCGGAAGCTGATCCGCCAAGAAGGTCACCCGTTGGCCCGACGCTTCCAGAATGCGTCGGTGGATAGGGCCCGAGTTGTCGAGCACAAGCGCCTGGTCCGCGATGGTAAGGGCGGCTGGCAAGTTGCCAAGGCTCGCCTGCACCCGTCGCCTGACGATTTCTGGATCGATGTGGTGGCCGCCTTTTCGGACCCTGGCAGCCACGCGCGCGACGTTTGTTTCCGGATCGCCAAGCGCTACGTAGATGAGCGAGACATCGTAGCCGGAGTCCTTAGCTCGCCGGAGACGTTGCACTGCGGTATGACCCGTCAACGTCGTTTCCATAGACACCGAGAGCCCGTCGTTGATGGCCGCCTCGAACCGACGCACCGCTTCGCGGCCGGCCGCCTGATCGACGCGCCTGGGATTGGCAGGATTGATCTCACGCGCGATTCGGTCAGGGTCGATCACCACCTCGACCGGGTTATCGATCGAGTCGCGCACCGTGCTCTTGCCGGACCCGTTCGGTCCGGCAAACACGATGAAGCTCGTCATTCCTCGATCGGGAAATCGCTTGACCGAAACTCGCCAATTGGTGCGAGACGCACGACCCGCTGACCCGGATACTCGCGCACGACCCAGCCATCCAGATGGTAGGTCATGATCTCGCCTTCAGCACGACGCCTCTCGATAGCGAGTTGCGCGGCGCGTTCGATATTCTCCCAGGCGATGTAAGCAGCTCCGACGCTCGGCTTCGGTAACGGCTCGTCGGTGTCCATTTCTACTCTCCGCTGTGATGATGCCATTTGGCCCGTCTCGTGACAAAGCCAATGCGCGACCGTTCTCGGCGGCGAGAGTAGCGCCGGGCGGGATGACCCGGCCCGGCGCTACTCGTCAGGCCATCGTGCTGGCCGGCATGGCCACCACCTCGGCCCGGTGGCGGGGCAGGATCAGGTGGATCAGCAGGGTCGCCACCATGTAGACGCCCGCGCAGACGAAGAACACGACCGTGTAGTTACCCCCCGTCGCATCCAACACACGGCCGATCACCGCCGCCGAGAAGGCTCCGGCGATGGAGCTGATCCCCCCCGCAAGCCCGACCGCGGAACCCACGGCGCTGCGCGGCATCGTGTCGGAGACCAGCGTGTACAGATTGGCCGAGAACCCCTGATGCGCGGCCATCGCGATGCCGATCAGCACCACTGCGCCCCAAAGGCTGTCGATCTGCGGCGCCAAGAACACTGGCATGGTGCACAACGCGCAGGCCAGCAGGGCCAGCTTGCGGGCGGGGAACACGTCCATGCCGCCCTTGATCAGCCGCGACGACATCCAGCCGCCGGCGATCGAGCCGACGTCGGTCAGCAAGTAGATCAGCACCAGCGGCAGGCCGACCGCGAGCAGCGAGACGTGGAACTTCGAGTTGAGGAAGCTCGGCACCCAGTTGTTGTAGAACCACCAGGCCGGGTTGGTCAGCACGCCGCCGACGATGTAGACCCAGGTGCCGGAATAGCGCAGCAGCTGCGACCAGGGCACGCGCTGGAGGGCCACGGGCGGATCCTGGTCGATGTAGGCGAGTTCGCTGGCCGAGACGCGGGGACTCTCCGCCGGGTCGCGGTACATCACCAGCCAGAACACCGCCCAGACCAGCCCGATCGCGCCGGTGACGTAGAACGCCACCTGCCAGCTATGCAGATACACCAACAGCGCACCGATCAACGGCGCCATCATCGCGCCGAAGTTGCTGCCGGAGTTGAACAACCCGGTGGCGAAGGCGCGATCGCGCACGGGGAACCAGGTTGCCACGGTCTTGATGCAGGTCGGGAAGTTGCCGCCTTCGCCGAGCCCTAGCATGATGCGCGCCAGGATGAAGCCGCCGACCGAGGCGACCATCCCGTGCGCCGTCGATGCCAGGCACCAGACGATGGCCGCGATGGCGAAGCCGACCCGCACGCCGACCTTGTCGGTCAGCCAGCCCATGCCGGCATAACCGACGGCGTACGCGAGCGAGAAGAAGAAGATGATGTTGCCGAAATCGGTTTCGCTGAAGTGCAGGTCATTCTGGATCGTCGGCTTCAGCACGCCGAGGATGTTGCGATCCATGTAGTTGATCGTGGTGATCGCGAACAGCAGCACCAGGATGACCCAGCGATACCGGGTGGCTGGCTTGATCGTTTGGGCTTCTTGCATTGGGATGTTCCCTCCTCGTTGCTTTCTTTATTGGTTGCCGGCCATCGTCATCGACGGGCTCCGGCGGCGGAGCCCGACGCTCAGCTTGCCGCGGCCAGCGGGCCGGCGACCAGCCCCCATTCGACCAAACGCCGGCGCAGGTCGAGCGCCTGCCGCTCCGTCAGCGGCCAGGCGCCCGGCGGCCGGACATGCCCGCAATCCTGGCCCATCAGCGCCAGTGCGGACTTCACCACCGTCACGTTGGTGCCGTTGCCTTCCTCGGCCCGCAGCGCCTCGAACGCGTCCATGGTCGCGATCAGCCGGTTTGCCGCGGCATAGTCTCCCGCCGCGAGCGCCGTATGGATCGCGACCGAGTGCTCGGGCCACACGTTGATCAGCCCGGAGGTGAAGCCGCGCGCCCCCACCGCGCAGAGCGCCGGCGCCCAGGTCTCGGCCAGGCCGCCGACCCACACGATCCGCGGGTCGGTCCGGCGGATCGCCTCGGCCAGCCGCAGCGGCGTCGGGCTTGCCCACTTCACCCCGGCCACGCCCGGAATGCGGCAGAGCTGCTCGATGGCATCCATCCCGATCGCGTCGTTGCGCAGGTAGAGCACGACCGGCAGGCCCTGCCCCGCCTCGGCGATCCGCTGCACGTAGGCCACCACCCCGCGCGGCGCCACGAACGGATCCGGCGGCTGATGCACCATCAGCGCCGCCGCCCCGGCCGCGCGCGACGCCCGCGCGAGCGCCACCGCATCGCCGATGCTGCGCCCGACGCCGGCCATCAGCGGCACACGGCCACCGATCTGCTCGGCCACCGCGTGCACCATCCGCTCCGCCTCGGCGGTCGTCAGGCCGTAGAATTCGCCGGTATTGCCGTTGGCGGTCAGGATGTGCACGCCGGCCTTGATGGCGCGGTCGATCACCGGCTGCAGCCGTTCTGGCGCGAGCTTGTCGTCGCGGTCGAACGGCGTGACCAGGATGCCGGAGATGCCCGGCAGGGCGGTCAGGACATTGGGATTGGGCGCGGGCATGCGTGGCTCCGTTCAGGCTGTGGGTCGGGCGAAGTCGCGGCTGGCAAACGTGCCGCCCTGATAAAGCTGCCCGGTGGCATCGATCGGGTTCGGCTTGGCCAGAGCAAGGCGGGGCGCATCCTCCGTTCGGTTATGATACTCGCCCTCGACAAAGGGCTGCAATCTTGGCTCCACTTGTCATCTTGTCAGTCCGCATGTCAAGACGTCTGACAGGTTGCTCGATCACGATGATGGAGGATGCGTTGAGCGAACTGAGGCCGGTGCGGAAAGGCCCCGAACGTCTGGCCGACCAGCTGTATGGGCAAATCCTCGAACAGATCGTCTCCGGCATCATCAAGGCGGGCGAGAAGCTGCCGTCGGAGAACCAGCTGTGCCGCTCGTTCGAGGTCTCGCGGCCGACGGTGCGCGAGGCGCTGCTGCGCCTGCACGCGGACGGCCTGGTCAGCACGCGGCAAGGATCGGGGACGGTGGTGCAGAAGCGCCCGTCCCAGAACCTGGTTCGCCTCTCCCGTTCGTCCGACATCGCCGAGATGCTGCGGTGCCTGGAGGTCAGAATGGCGCTGGAGGGACAGGCCGCCCGCCTGGCCGCGGCCCGCCGCACCGTCACCCAGCTCAACCGGATCAGCACCGCGCTCGAGGCGATGCGCAGCAGTTTCCAGAGCGGCGCCGCCCCCACTCGCGCCGATTACGAGTTCCACGCCGCCGTGGCCGCGGCCAGCGGCAACGCCCTGTTCGGCGACATGCTGAGCAGCCTCAACGAGACGATCCACCATTCCATGACCGTCGCATTGGGCCTGACCCAGATCGGCTCAGCCGAGCGCGCGCGCCGGGTCTACGAGGAGCACGAGTCGATCCGCGACGCGATCGCCCGGGGCGACGGGGAGGCGGCCGACCTGGCGATGCGCTACCACCTGACCCGCGCGCGGCAACGCGTGACCGACGGGCAGCGCGACCACTAACCGTCAGTCGGTGTACCGCTGCGCGGACGGGCCATCGCAGCGCGCTGGTCGATACCGGCACAGATGAACACGTCCCCGAATGGGTTTTCCTGCTCGAAGCTGATCGTGCCCTCCCGCGACAACTCGAGCCCGGCGAGAAACGTGCTCGCCACCGCGGCCCTACAGCGGAGCTGCCCTTCCTCACCCGCACCGTCGACCGCTGGCAGGAAGCTCGCGAGCACTCCGCCGTCCGGCCGCACTGCCAGCAGCCGGATGATCCGCGCCATGGCGTCCGGCACCCGCCATAGCCGACGAAAGCGCAGCTGGTACGCGTCGACCTGCTCCGGCACAAGCAGCGCGACCAGGCAGGCCCGGAACAGGTCGGTGATGTCCGTCGTGCGCGCCCGGCTCGCCGCCCCGGCGGCCACCCCGCCGCGGGCGAACACGTCGCGCCCGAGTTGGAGCCGGCGGTCCAGCCACTCGGCCGCCTGGCGGCTCGCGGCGCGCTCGAGCATCCGGCGGCGCATGGCCTCCGCCTCGTCCAGCGCCGCGCGGGCTTCCGGCGCATCCGGCGGCAGCAGCAGGCGCGAGCGCAGCAGGGCCAGCGTGGCCGCCATCACCAGCCACTCGCCCCAGCGCGAGAGATCGGCCCGAACCGCCTGCTCGGCCAACGCCGCGTCCAGCGCCGCCAGGAACGCGTCCACGAGTTCGGCGATGGACAGCTTGGCCAGATCGATCCGCTGCGCCCGGGCCATCTCCAGCAGCCAGTCGAGTGGCCCCTCGAACCCGGCGACGGCCAGCACCGGCGCCGCACTGGCGGCCGGCGATCGCGGTGCGTCCTCCCAGGCCGTGGCCGGGTCGGGCAGGATCGCCGTCATGCCCGCTCGTACTGGGGTTGCACGTCGAACCGCAATCCCGGGAAGCGGGTCCGGATGGCAGCGAGCGCCCGCCATGGGGTCCAATCGGCGGACCAGAAGCTGACCCGGAACACCGTCTCGGCTGGCGCCGTCTCATCGCGGTCCGGCGCGAGCGCGACGCGACGGAGCGCGTCGGTGGTGCCCCAGTCGGTCCACAGCCACTGCAGCGCCTGCGGGTGATCCGGGCCGAGACGAAGGATGTCGCTGGGCACCGGCAACAGCGCGTGCAGGTCGAAGCAGCACGGCCGATCCGTCCCGACCCGGGCCACGGCGAGCGCATGCCGCCGGGCGACGGCGTCGCGCAACTCGGCCGCCAGCATCCGCGCCCCCTCCAGGCTCAGCGTGCGCGGCTGGCCGGTGGGGGCTGCCAGCCGCAGGAAGGCGTCTTCCTCCAGCCGATCGAGGTCGAGGTGCCAGGGAATGATCCCGGCGCCGGCGGCAGCCCGGCGAAACGCGGCAAGCGCCTCGGCCGGGCCCTCGATCCGCAGGTGGTGGAACAACCAATCGGTGTGCGCCGGGGCGAACGGCCGGACCGGCAAGTCGCGCGTCACCGGGCGGTTCGCCCCGGCTGCGGCGGGGCGACGCGCCGGGCCAGGACGAGGCGGATCGCGTCGGTGCAGAGCGCGGTGTGCTCGAGCTGGCCCCAGCGGTTGATCTTGCGGAATACCGGGCCGTAACGCGTGGCCGAGGCGCGCAGCCAGTCTTCTACGGCGCGCACCGCGCACGCGGCAGGCGACGCCGCCCGCGGGAGGGGCGGGTCGTCACGGTTCAGCGTCATCGCCAGCCCGGTTTCGGAGAAGCGGAGCTGCTCGGCCTGCAGCGCGACGATGGCGCCGCGGCCGAGCCCCGCCGCGAGCAGCAGCAGCAGCGCGCGGTCCCGCTGGCCGACGAGATCGGCGCGGCAGGAGCCTGCCATCCGGATGAGCGCGGCCGGGGTTGGCGCGGCGGCACGGGGCCGGCGCGGCGCGTCGCGGCGGGCGCGCCGCAATGCCGCCCGGACGCCGGGGTCCATGCCGGGCGGCGGAAGACCACGCTCGCGATGCCGATGGTCGATCGCGGCCAGGCGGCGGCCCAGGACGGCGCGGCCGCAACCGGGGGCGCTCAGGAAGCCGGTCACCGTTTCCGGGCTGGCCGGCAGCGGCTTTTCGCCGCGTTCGGCGCAATAGGCTTGGAAAGACCCCCAGTCGCCGGCGTAGAGGCGCAGCGTCTGGGCGGCGAGCTGCGGCTTGACGGTGCCGGGCCGGGTCGGCCGCGGTGCACCGGTCCATCCTGGCGTGGCGGCGTCATCTGCGTCGGCCTGCATGTCCCCGCGTAACATGTGGTAACGAGTCGCACAACGATCAGAGCACTCGCTCCGAACGGCTACGGCTCCTGCGAGGCCTTGTCCCGCGCCGCTGGAAGCCCGCGCACGATCTTGAAGTCGGGCCCATCCAGCACGCGCCCGGAACCCCGGTCGACCAGCACCGGGTCGGCCGGGGTTCCCGAAGCGGCGTCCACCAGCATCACGCGCGCCCCCTCCGGCGCGAAATGGCGGTTGCCGAACGCCATCAATGACAGCAACACGCCGCGGAAGTCCCGGCCCCGCTCCGTCAGGACATACTCGTCGCGCGGCGGCCGCTCGCTGTAGCGCCGCTTCTCCAGCATGCCGGCCTCGACCAGCGCGCCCAGCCGGCGGCTGAGCATGTTCGGCGCGATGCCCAGGCTTTGCTCGAATTCGTCGAACCGCGTCAGCCCGGCGAACGCATCGCGCAGGATCAGCATGCTCCACCACTCGCCCACATGCTCGAGGCTGCGGGCGATCGGGCAGATCATGGTGTCGAAGCGCTTGCGGTGCATGCACCACATCTAAGACCGCCACTTGCATGATGCAAGCTAGTTACTATTATCATGCAAGTGACCTAGTTGGGCCGCAGCACAGGAGGCACCGTGTCCACGACCCTCGACCAGCGTGATCTCGACCAGCCAACCCTCAAGATCCGCCGGCGCTTCGGGCTGAAGCGCTTCTCCCTGCTGGCCGCCGCCGTCGCCGTCCTGGCGGGCGGCGCCTGGTTGGGCGTGGATTGGTGGACCAACGGCCGCTTCATCGAGAGCACCGACGACGCCTATGTCGGCGGCAACGTGACGGCCATCGCGCCGCATGTGCCGGGCTTCATCCAATCGATCCCGGTGAGCGATCACCAACTGGTTCAGGCCGGCCAGCTCCTGCTCCGGCTCGACCCGCGCGACTACCAGGCCGCACTCGGCCGGGCGCAGGCCGTCGTGGCCGGGGCCAACGCCGTGCTCGACAGCCTGCGGGCCCAGCTGACGCTGCAGCAATCGGTGATCCAGCAGCAGGTGGCGGATCTCTCGGCCAAATCGGCGCAGGCCGACTACACCGTCCTCGACGCCGACCGCTATCGCAGCCTGGCCAACTCGGCGGCCGGCTCGCGCCAGGATCAGCAGCGGACCGCATCGCTCGAGACCCAGGCCCACGCCAGCGTGCTCTCCGCCGCAGCGTCGTTGCAGGCGGCCCGGCAGCACATCCCCGTGCTGCAGGCGCAGATCGCCAAGGCCGAGGCCGACCTGGCCCAGGCCGGCGCCGATCTGCAGACCGCCCAACTCAATCTCGGCTACACCGAGATCCGCGCGCCGATCGACGGCTATGTCGGCAACCGCGCCGCCCACGTCGGCGCCTACGTGGCGCAAGCCGGCTACCTGCTGTCGATCATCCCGGCCCGAGGCCTCTGGGTCGACGCCAACTTCAAGGAGGACCAGCTGGCCGAGATGGCGCCGGGCCGGGTCGCCACCATCGCGGCCGACGTGCTGCCCGGGCATGAGTTCCGCGGCCGCGTGGTCAGCCTCTCGCCGGGGACGGGCGCGGTGTTCAGCGTGATCCCGCCGGAAAACGCGACCGGCAACTTCACCAAGATCGTCCAGCGCGTCCCGGTCCGCATCCTGCTCGACGACGGCGACGACAGGCTGGCGCTGCTGCGCCCGGGTCTGTCGACGACCGTCAGCGTCGACACAAGGGCAGCGCGGACGCCATGACCGACGCAGCCCGGCCTCCCTCGATCTGGCCCTTCGCGGTGATGTGCTGCGGCATGTTCATCGCCCTGCTCGACATCCAGATCGTCGCCTCCTCGCTACAGGACATCGGCGGCGGATTGTCGGCGGCGCAGGACGAGATCAGCTGGGTGCAGACGGCCTACCTGATCGCCGAGATCATCATGATCCCGCTGTCGGGCTGGCTGACCCGGGTGTTCTCGACGCGCTGGCTGTTCACCGCGTCGGCGGCCGGGTTCACCGTTGCGAGCATGCTGTGCGGCCTGGCCTGGAACATCCAGAGCATGATCCTGTTCCGCGCGCTGCAGGGCCTGCTGGGCGCGTCGATGATCCCGACCGTGTTCACCTCGTCGTTCCATTATTTCCAGGGTCCACGCCGGGTCTACTCGGCCGCCGTCATCGGCAGCATCGCCTCCGTCGCCCCCACGCTCGGGCCGGTCATCGGCGGCTACATCACCGACACGCTCAACTGGCACTGGCTGTTCTACGTCAACCTGCTGCCGGGTGTCGCCATCACCCTGTTGGTCCCCGGGCTCGTGCGCATCGACGAGCCCGACCTCAAATTGCTGCGCGGCGCCGATTATCCCGGGATCGCGCTGATGGCCGTCGGGCTCGGGACGCTGGAATACGTGCTGGAGGAAGGCACCCGCTGGAACTGGTTCAGCGACGCCAAGATCAGGGATTGCGCTGCGGTCGCCGGCATCAGCCTCACGGCGTTTGCGATCCGCAGCCTCAAGGTCGCCAACCCGGTCGTCGATCTGCGCGCGCTGGGCAACCGCAATTTCGCGCTGGGCTGCCTGCTGTCGTTCATCACCGGGGTCGGTATCTTCACCACCATCTATTTGACGCCGCTCTTCCTCGGCTACGTCCGGGGCTACAGCGCCTGGCAGACCGGGGTGGCGGTGTTCTCCACCGGAGCGGCGACGCTGATCGGCACGCCGGTCTACATCATGCTGGCCAAGCGGTTCGACACGCGCTGGCTGATGATGTTCGGCATGGCCTGCTTCGGCCTCGCCATGTGGCGCTTCAGCTTCATCAGCTCGAGCTGGAGCGCGGCCGAGCTGCTCGTGCCGCAGCTGCTGCGCGGCTTCCCGCAGGTCTTCGCGGTGGCGCCCAGCGTCAGTCTCGGTCTCGGCAGCCTGCCGCCGGAGCGGCTGAAATACGCCAGCGGGCTGTTCAACATGATGCGCAACCTGGGCGGAGCGGTCGGCATCGCAGTGAGTGCCGCCATCATCAACGACAAGACGAACCTGCATTTCCAGATGATCGCCAGCAACCTGACCGCCGCCAACGGGGCCATGACGCGCATGCTGTCCGACCTCGCCGGCCGGTATGCCGTCGTGCCGGGTGGGCCGCAGCTGGCCGATCAGGCGGCGCTGCATCGGCTATGGCGGCTGGCCTATCGCGAAGCCTCGACGCTGGCCTACGCCGACGCGTTCCGTGCGGTGATGCTGGCCTTCGTCGTCGCCACCCTCCTCGTGCCGCTGCTGCGCAAGGTCACCGCGCCAAAGGCCGCCGCACCGGGCGGCCACTGACCGGCTCGCCCCACGTCGTGGCGGACCCGGTGGTGTCCCGTAATGGGACGCGCGACGTCCCCGAAGCAGACTCGAGGGCCCCGCTCAGGAGAACCGCTGCGAGCATCGCCAGGGGCTGACACGTGGCATGGTGCTTGCGTTTGCTCTCTGCTTGACGCGCCGGCAGCGCTGAACCACGGAGACGACATGAGCATCAAACACATGACCCGGCCCGCCGGCGGTACCGGCGCAGCGGTCGGATGATCGACGGCCGGAACTGGTGATGGCCGGGTTGCTCGCGTCGCCGTGGACCATTTGGGGCATCGCCGGGATCGCGACGGCCGGGGTCATCATCCGGCCGTTCTCGTGGCCCGAGTTCATCTGGGCGGTCGCCGGCGCGGTCCTGCTGGTGGCGCTCGGGCTGCTGAGCCCGGGTGAAGCCTTCTCCGGCGTCGGCAAGGGCACCGACGTCTATCTGTTCCTGACCGGTATGATGCTGCTCTCGGAGCTGGCCCGGCAGGAAGGGCTCTTCGACTGGCTGGCCGCCCGCGCCGCGTCACTGGCACGCGGCTCGGCCACCCGCCTATTCACCCTCGTATTCGCCGTCGGCACCGTCGTCACGATCTTCCTGTCCAACGATGCGACGGCCGTCGTGCTCACCCCGGCCGTGGCCGCCGTCGTCAAGACGGCCAAGGCGGACAAGCCCCTGCCCTACCTGTTCATCTGCGCCTTCATCGCCAATGCGGCGAGCTTCGTGCTGCCGATCTCCAACCCGGCCAACCTGGTGATCTACGGCAGCCACATGCCCCCGCTGCTGCAATGGCTGCCGCGCTATGCGCTGCCCTCGGTGCTGTCCATCCTGGCCACCTACGCCGTGCTGCGCTGGAGCCAGCGGAGCGACCTTCGGCAAGACATCTCAAGCGAGATCGAGACCCCCGCATTGTCCGCCGCCGGCAAGATGGCGGCGTTCGGCATCGCCGCCACCGCGATCGTGCTGCTGGTGTCGTCCGGCTTCGACATCCAGCTCGGGCTGCCGACGGTCCTGGCCGGCCTCGCGACCGCGCTCTTGGTGCTGACACGCTCCCAATGCGGCGTCACCGATATTGCCAAGAACATCTCCTGGGGTGTGCTGCCGCTGGTGGCCGGGCTGTTCGTGCTGGTGGAGTCGCTCGAGAAGACCGGCGTGACCCGCGAACTCGCTGCTCTGTTCCAACATTTGGTCCAATACTCCGCGACGCTGGCGGCGTGGGTGGCGGGCGTCGTGCTCGCGGTCGGCTGCAACCTGGTCAACAACCTGCCGGCCGGCCTGGTCGCCGGGCGCGTGGTCGAGATGGCGCAGGTGCCCGATCACGTGCGCAGCGCGGTGCTGATCGGGGTCGACCTCGGCCCGAACCTGTCGGTGACCGGCTCGCTGGCGACCATCCTGTGGCTGACCGCGCTGCGGCGCGAAGGGCAGAGCGTGAGTGCCTGGGCCTTTCTCAAGCTCGGCGCGCTGGTCATGCCGCCGGCCCTCCTTCTCGCGATCGCAGCTGCCTTCGCGTTTGGCTGACCTCACCCCTGGAGACGAAGAATGCAGAATATCGGCGCAGCCTGGCTGTACCCGCTCATCCTGATCGCCGGCGCGCTCCAGGCATGGGGACCGCCGATGAACGGGGCGCTGCGCAAATCACTGGAAAATCCCTGGCTGGCCAGCACGATCTCGTTCCTGCCGATCGTAGCCTTCATGCTCGTCCTGTTCTTCTGCCTGCCCAACCCGCTCCCCTCCATCAAGGGCATTTCCTCGATGCCCTGGTGGGCACCGCTCGGCGGGTTGGTTGGTGCCGTCGCGGTCGTCATGGGCCTGCTGTTCGTGGACAAGATTGGCGCCGGCCCCTTCGCGGGGCTGACGATCACGGCCAACATCCTGATGTCGCTCGCCGTCGACCATTTCGGCCTGTTCGGCATCGAGCAGCACAGCCTCAATATAGGGCGCATCCTCGGCGGCGCGCTGATGACCGGCGGCATCGTCCTGATCGCCCTGTTCTAGCCATGGACACGGACACCGGCATCACCAAACAGGCTCAGCGCGCCGGCTTCCGCCCGCATTCGCTCGACGCGGTAAACTTCCTCCTCGCCGACGTGCGCGGCGCGCTCGGTCCCTACCTCAACGTCTTCCTCATCACCCAGCAGCACTGGAGCCAGACGCAAGTCGGGTGGGTGACGACCATCAGCGGGCTGCTCGGCCTGGTCGCGCAAACCCCTGCCGGCGCCGCGATCGACGCGACCCGGCGCAAGCGCGGCGCCGTCGTGCTGGCGCTGGTCATCCTGGCGATCGGCGCGCTGGTCATCTTCGCGGTCCCGACCTTCTGGCCCGTCATCGTGGCCAGCACCGCCATCGCCGTGGTGGGCGACGTGTTCGGCCCGGCCGTCGGTGCGGTGACGCTCGGCCTCTACGCCCGGAGACATCTGGCCCGCCGGATGGGCCGCAACTCGGCCTTCGACCACGCCGGCAACGTGGCCGTCGCCGCCGCGGCGGGCGGCATCGGCTACTTGTTCTCGCAACGGGCCGTCTTCCTGCTGGTGCCGGTGTTCGCCGGACTGGCGGCGCTCGCGATGCTGACGATCCCCCACGCCGCGATCGATCAGGACCGCGCCCGAGGACTGGCGGACGGAAAGGGCGATGCGCAGGAGGAAGCGCAACAGCAGGCGCCGTCCGGCTACACCGCGCTGCTCCGAAGCCGTCCGCTCGTCGTGTTTGCCGCGTGCGCCATGCTGTTCCATTTCGCCAACGCGCCGCTGCTGCCGCTCGTGGGCCAGAAACTGGCGCAGGCTTATCCGGACTGGGCGACCGCGATGATGTCGTCGTGCATCATCGCCGCCCAGCTCATCATGCTGCCCGTGGCGCTCGCGGTCGGGCGCACGGCGGACCGGATCGGCCGTAAGCCGATCCTCCTCGTGGGCTTCGCCGTGCTCCCCCTCCGCTCGCTGCTCTACACGGTCTCGGACAGCGCGCCCTGGCTGATCGGAGTGCAGCTGCTTGACGGCGTGGGCGCCGGCATCTTCGGCGCCATCACGCCTCTCGTCATCGCGGACCTGATGCGCGGGACCGGGCGCTACAACCTGGCGCAAGGGGCGGTGGCGACGGCCCAGGGTCTCGGCGCCTCGCTGAGCGGGCTCGTCGCGGGCGTCATCGTGGACCACCTCGGCTACTCCCCGGCGTTCCTGACCTTCGGGGCCGCCGCCTGCGTGGCGCTGACCGCCCTGTTCGTCGCCATGCCGGAGACGGCGCCGGATCGTCAGGCCACGGCGGGGTAGTCGACGTAGCCTTCCGGCCCTTGGGTGTACTAGGTCGCCGCCACGGCCGGAGCGGCGCGTGACGGTCGATTTCCGGATGGACCGTTGACCGGCGGCCAGCCTGCGATCGGGCTGACGTACATCTTGAACGAGCGATCAGACCGTCGAACGAATAGCCCTCTCGGCTCGGACGGTGATGGCGGCCCAGTCGCCGGCGGCGACGTCCTTGGCGGGGGCGAGCCAGGAGCCGCCGACGGCGACCACGTTGGGCAGGGCCAGGTAGTCCCGCATGTTCGCCTCCGTCACGCCGCCAGTCGGGTTGAACAGCGTCGAGGGGAACGGCCCGCCCAGGGCGCGCAGCGCGCCGATGCCGCCGAGCTGCTCGGCCGGGAACAGCTTGACCACGTCGAACCCACGCTCCCGCGCCGCGATCAGCTCCGATGCGGTGGCGATCCCGGGCACGAACGGCACCGACAGCGCGCGCGCCGCGTCCAGCAGCTCGGGCGTGGCCCCAGGGCTGAACGCGAACGGCAGGCCGAGGCGCTTGGTCAGCTCGAGGTCGCGGACGCTCAACACGGTGCCCAGGCCGACCACCGCCTCCGGCACCGCCTCCGCCACGGCCGCGGCCGCGTCGGCGCCGGCCGGGGTGCGCAGCGTGATCTCGAGAGTGCGGACG
Source organism: uncultured Acetobacteraceae bacterium (assembly GCA_964657565.1). Classification (GTDB taxonomy): domain Bacteria; phylum Pseudomonadota; class Alphaproteobacteria; order Acetobacterales; family Acetobacteraceae; genus JAVVHH01. The sequence continues at coordinate 1,764 of CAZZVQ010000002.1, read as the reverse complement.
CCGCCGGCGACCAGCGCGCGCGCCAGCGGCACCGCATCGGCCACGTGCTGGATGGTCAGCACGGCAACGAGGCGTGCGGCGCGGAGCAGGTCGGCGATATCGGTCATGGCGGCCTTATAGGATGTTGGCGGGCATGGCATGGCGCGGGATGATGGCGCCGCGGAAGCGGATCACGGTGCCGGCCAGGCGGTGGCCGGCGCGCGCGGCGTCGGGCGCGGCGCGGCCAGCGGCGCTGGCGGCAAGGTAGCCGGCGGCGAAGCTGTCGCCCGCCGCCGTGGTGTCGACGATGG
>CAZZVQ010000002.1:0-1464 GCA_964657565.1 uncultured Acetobacteraceae bacterium | reverse complement strand
GACCCCGTCGGCAGCCACCAGCTCGACCGCGTCGGCGCCGACCACGTAGCAGGCGGGATGCACGCATTTGACCACCGCCTCGCCGACCCCTGCGTCACGCAAGCGCCGGATCGCATCCTGTGGATCGCCGTCGCCGTAGAGCAGGGCGTAGTCCTCCATGCCGGCCAGGACGACGTCGCTGAGCGCGAAGGCACGCTCGAACGCTGCCTGCGCGTCGGCCCGGTCCGGCCAGCCGCGGGGGCGGAAATTGGTGTCGAACGCGACCCGCGCGCCCTCGCGCCGGGCCCGCGCGAGCAGGCCGAACAGCGCATCCCTGGCCGGCCCCTGGAACAGCGACAGCGTAATGCCCGACAGGTAGAGCAGCCCGGCGCGGCAGACAGCGTCCTCCATCGATCCGGCCTGCGCCAGCGTGAACATGTCGCGCACCGGCGCACTGTCCCGCCAATAGAAGAATGAGCGCTCCCCGCCCGCATCCGTGCGGATGAGGTAGAGCCCGGGCAGCCGGTTGGCCACGCGCAGCACCAGCCCGGTGCCGATGCCCTCGCCGGCCCACGCGGCCACCATCTCGTCGCTGAACGGATCGGTCCCCAGCGCGGTGGCGTAGTCGACCGGGCAGCCGAGCCGGGCGAGATACAGCGCCGTATTCAACGTGTCGCCGCCGAACGCGCGGCTGATCGAGCCGTCGGCCCGTTCCGACAACTCGATCATGCACTCGCCGATGCAGATCGTGCGCTTGGCTGGGAGAAGATCAGGCATCGAGCCCGCACCGGCCGCCAGCAACGAACTGGTTGTCAGGCCGGGGCAACCCCAGATTATCCCGCAGCGTCGTGCCCGAGTACTCCTTGCGCAGCAGCCCTCGCGCCCTGAGGATCGGCGCGACGCTGTCGGCAAACAGGCGCAGCTGACCCGGCTGCGACTCGATGAGCATGAAGCCATCGCACGCCTCGCCGTCGATCCACTCCTGCATCTCGTCCGCGACGTCCTCGGCGGTACCGACGTAGCTATCCTTGGGGAATCCGAAGCGCATCACGAACTGCCGGACCGTAAGCGCCTCGTCGCGCGCGACACGGAGCATCTGCATCATGTTGCCTTTGAACCCCTCGGCGACGCGCTCGATCGCGCTGAGCGGGAAGGGATCGTCCAAGCCATAGGGGCGAAGATCGAACCCGTGGAACGAGCCGCTGAGGTATTTGATCGCGCCCTGCAGCCCGATCTGCTCCCGGCGCGCGGCCTGGATCGCCTGCGCAGCCTCCCGCGTCGGGGCGATGAGCGGCGTGCACCCCGGCAGTACCGCAACCGAGTCCGGATCCCGGCCGTACTCGACCGCCTTGGCTTTCAGCTTCCGGTAGAACTCCTGATTGACGCCGATGCCGTAGGAACCCGGTGTGAACACGCAGTCGATGAAGCGGGCCGCGAACGCCGCGCCCTCGTCGGACGCCGTCGCCGTGAACACGATGGGCCGCC
>CAZZVQ010000001.1:53085-117915 GCA_964657565.1 uncultured Acetobacteraceae bacterium | reverse complement strand
AGGCGCGCGACACCGGCAAGCCGATGAAGCAGGCGCGCAACGACATGATCGCGACCGCGCGTTATTTCGAATATTACGGCGGCGCGGCGGACAAGGTGCACGGCGACACCATCCCGTTCCTGCCGGGCTACTTCGTCACAACCGAACATGTGCCGTATGGCGTGACCGCGCATGTCATCCCCTGGAACTACCCGGCCCAGATGTTCGGCCGTACCGTCGCCCCAGCGCTGGCCATGGGCAACGCCTGTGTCGTCAAGCCGGCCGAGGACGCTTGCCTGACGCCGCTATTCCTGGCCGAACTGGCCGCCGGCTGCGGCCTGCCCGAGGGCGCGCTGAACGTGGTGCCCGGATTGGGCGAGGAGGCCGGCGCCGCGCTGTCGTCGCACCCGGGCATCGACTTCATCTCGTTCACCGGCAGCCCGGAGGTCGGCACGCTCATCCAGATCGCCGCCGCCCGCAACCATATCGGCTGCACGCTCGAGCTGGGCGGCAAGTCGCCGCATGTCGTGTTCGGTGACGCGGACCTCGAGCTGGCGGCGTCGACCATCGCCACCACCATGGTGCAGAACGCGGGCCAGACCTGTTCGGCCGGGTCGCGCGTGTTGGTGGAGAAGCGGGCCTACGACACCGTCGTGAGTGCGCTGGCGGACCGCTTCTCGAAGTTGGTCGCCGGCACGCCGGAGATGGATCGTGACCTCGGGCCGGTGATCAACGCGACTCAGAAAAAGCGGATCGAGAGCTTCTTCGAGCGGGCCGAAGCCAGCGGCGTGCCCGTCTTGGCCTCCGGCCAGGTGGCGGACGGCGTGCCGGAAGGCGGCTTCTTCGTGGCCCCACGGGTTTACGGCCCGGTGCCGCGGTCCAACGAGCTGGCGCATCAGGAGGTGTTCGGTCCAGTGCTGTCCGTGCTGCCGTTCGACGACGAGGCTGACGCCGTGCGGCTGGCGAACGGCACCGATTACGGGCTGATGGCCGCGGTATGGTCGCACGACGGCAACCGGGCGGTGCGGGTCTCGCGCGGCATCAAGGCGGGCCAGGTCTACGTCAACAGCTTCGGCGCGGGCGGCGGGATCGAGTTGCCGTTCGGCGGGATGAAGAAGTCCGGCCACGGGCGGGAGAAGGGCTTCGCCGCGTTACATGACGTCTCGCAGATCCGGACGACGATCTTCAAGCACGACTGAACCAGAAGCCAGCAAGGCTTCGGTGCACAGGGGGGAAACCAACGTCGTGATCACCAATTTCTATATGCCGACGCGGATCGTCGCCGGGCAGGGCTCGCTCGGCACGATCGGCACGCTGGCCCGCGAGCTGAAGATGAGCCGGGTGCTGGTCGTGTCCGACCCGGTCATCTCCGCCCAGCCGTTCCACGCGGCGGCGCTGGCCGCGTTGGACGCGGTGGGTCTGGTTACCGCCCGCTTCGACGAGTGTGGGATCGACGCGCGCTGCTCGCACATCGATAGCGAGGGCGAGCGGGTCCGGCACGAGGGTATCGACGGGATCGTCTGCATCGGTGGCGGCTCGGTGATGTGCACCGGCAAGGGCATCGCCATCGTCGCGACCAATCGCAAGCCGATGGCGGAGTGCACGGGCGTCGGCACGTTCGACCAGAAGGCGTTGCCGATGATCATGGTGCCGACCACCGCCGGGTCGGGGTCGGAGGTATCGCAATGGACCATTGTCAAGGACGAGGCTCGTCACCTCAAGCTGCTCGGCGGCGGGCCGCTCTCGTTCCCGGACGCTGCCATCCTCGACCCGGTCACGCTGCGCTCGCTGCCCATGCACGTCGCCGCGCTGCCGGCAGTCGATGCGCTGACGCATGGGGTGGAGGCCTATCTCAGCGCTATCGCATCGCCGATCACGGACGCGCTGGCGCTGGCGTCGGTGCGGCTGCAGTTTGCCTCGCTCCGCGCATCCATCAACTCGGATGACGAGCGGGCGCGGGAGGACAATCTGGTTGCCTCCTGCATGAGCAACATCGCCTGCGGTAACGCCCGGCTGGGCCACGGCCATGCGCTGTCGCTGCCGATGGAGGGACATCTCGACCTGCCGCACCCCTATGGCGTGGGCGTGCTGCTGCCGCACGTGATCGCCTTCGACCTCGCCGTGCTGCCGGACAAAGTCAGGCCGATGGCCGACGCGTTGGAGGTGGACCATGCGGGCTTGAGCCGGGCCGGCACGATCGAGGCCTGCGCCGATGCGATCCGCGGTCTCTACGCCGATATCGGCTTCCCCGACCGCTTCACGCCCGAGCAGCTGCCAGCCAACCGGGTCCGCGAGATGGCGCAGCGTGCGGTGCCGGGCCTGTATGCCGGCATCGCGGCGCGGAATTTCGACTGGACCAGCGCCGGCGACCGCACCGTGATCGCCTGCCCGTCCGCCCGGAAGATGACGGTGGCGCAAGCGCACGCGATCTTCGAACGCTGCCTGGCGGGCTGATCGTGTCCGACTTAATCCTGCATCACTACGACCTGTCGCCGTTCGCCGAGAAGGTCCGGCTGACGATGGGCTACAAGGGTCTGTCGTGGCACTCGGTCGAAGTGCCGATCTGGCCGCCCCGGCCCGATCTGATGCCGTTGACCGCCGGATACCGCCGCGTGCCCGTCTTGCAGGTCGGGGCGGATGTGTATTGCGACACGCTGCTGATCCTGCGCGAGCTCGACCGGAGGCATCCGGAGCCGACCCTCTATCCTGACGAGCAGACCGGACTGAACGCGGCCCTGAGCCAGTGGGTGGACGAGGCCTGCTTCATGCCGGCGGCGGCGCTGACGACCAGCATCATCGGCGACACTCTACCAGCGGAGTTCCTGGCCGACCGCATCGCGTTCATGAAGCACGATTTCAGCCGCGAGGCGTCGCTGCGCGACCTCCCGGTGAACCGGCAACGGATGCACGCGGCACTGGACGTGCTGGCCGACCTGTTGAAGGACGGCCGCCCCTTCCTGCTCGGGCGCAACCTGTCGGCCGCGGACTTGTCCGCCTATCACACGCTCTGGTTCACCCGGAAGAACGGCGGGGCAGAGGCGGAGGCCATGCTCCCGCTCGGCAAGCTGTTGGACTGGATGGAGCGGGTCGCCGCGGTGGGTCATGGCGAGCGCCAGGTGACGACTGGCGAGGCGGCCTTGGAGGCGGCCCGCTCTGCCACGCCGGAGACACCGCCGGCCGGGGTCGCGCCCGGCGATCCCTGCGGACTAGTCGCCGGTGCACCGGTCCTGGTGCGTACGCAACAGGAAGGCGACCCGATCCGCGGCACGCTCGTCGCGGCCACTCCGGACCGCCTCACCATCCGGCACGAGAATGAGCAGGCCGGGACCGTCCACGTGCATTTCCCGCGGCTGGGCTACAGCCTCGTCGCGGCCGATTGAGGAACGATCGTGCGTATCATCAGCAACACCACCTCGCCTTTCGCCCGCATCGCCCGCATCGCGCTCGGCGAGAAAGGCTTCGACTTGTCTGCGACCGAGATGGTCAACCCGTGGGCGGATGCCCCGGCGCTACTGGCGCTCAACCCGGCTGCGCGCGTTCCCACGCTCGAGACCGATGATGGCTTGCCGCTGACGGAAAGCCTGCTGATCCTGCTGTGGTTGGAAAAGAAGCGCCCCGAGCCGTCGCTGTTGCCGACCGAGGGCGCTGCACTCGATCGGGTGGTGTCGCAGGCGGGACGGGCGATGGGCGTGATCGACGCTATGGCCAACATCGTCACCGGGACCATGCAGATGGACCCGAACTGGGGCGAAACGCGGGTCGGCCTGCGCCGCCGCCGCTCGATCGTGACCGGCTTGCGTGCGCTGGAAGCGGAGCCGCCCCACTACGCCGACGGTGTGCCGGATATCGCGGCGATCACGGCCGTCGTAGCAGTGGATTACCTGCGCCTGCGCTTCAAGGACGCGCCGTGGCAGGAGCCGATCCCGCGCCTGCAAGCGCTGCGAGACACATTGGCCAGCCGGCCGGCGTTCGCCGCCACCGAACCCTTCATCTGACCCGGCACTGACCGTGTCTATTCAAGACGCCAACAAGCAACTCGCACGCGACTACTTCACCGCGTTCTTGGCCGCCGACGAGGCATGGTGGAACGAGCACATCGCGCCGGGCTTCCGCCGCCATGATCCCGGGCTGCCATTCGAGGTGGTCGGCCCCGCCGGCGTGAAGCGGTTGGCGGATGCTTTGCTGCCGGGCATTCCGGACATGCAACTGCCGATCGAAGACGTGATGGCCGAGGGCGACAAGGTCCTCGTCCGCCTGCGCGTCAAGGGCACCCATGGCGGCGAGCTCATGGGCATCGCCCCAACCGGGCGGCCGATCGATATTGCCGTCATGGATATGTTCGTCATCCTCGACGGCAAACTGGTCGAGCACTGGGCACTGCTCGACAATCTGGGGCTGCTCCGGCAGCTCGGCGTTACTGCCATCTGAATTTTCAACGATCGAACGGATCTGAGAGCCGTCGATGAGGGAGAGTGCATGAATAGCTTGCTCAACGGTCGAAACCGCAATCACACCAACCCGATCTTCAATGACAACAAGATGAAGCTCGGCGTGTTCGGCTTCAACGCCAGCAACGGCTGCGCGATTACCATGGCGCCGGAGCGGCATATTCCGGATTGGGACCGCGACCTGAAGATGGCCCAGGCGGCCGATCGGATGGGCTTCGAGGCGCTGGTTCCGCTCGGACGCTGGCGCGGTTTCGACGGCGACACCAATTTCAACGGGATCAGCTTCGAGACCGCCACCTGGGCCGCCGGTCTCGGCGCCAGCACGCGCAACCCGTCCATCCTCGCCACGCAGCACGTGCCGACGGTCCACCCGATCGTCGCCGCCAAGCAGGCTGCGACCGTCGACCAGATCAGCGGCGGCCGATATGGCATCAACATCGTCTGCGGCTGGTTCACCCCGGAGATGGAGATGTTCGGCGGCAAGATGATGGAGCACGACATGCGCTATGACTACGCGCAGGAGTGGATCGACGTCGTCAAGATGCTGTGGACGGAGGAGGATTACTTCGATTTCGAGGGCCGCTTCTTCCACATCAAGCACGGTTTCGCGCAGCCCAAGCCAATCCAGAAGCCCTTCCCACCCTTGATGAACGCCGGCGGTTCGCCCAAGGGCATGGATTTCGCGGCGCGCAACTGCGACATGGTCTACCTGCTGCTCGACCCCGTCGACATCGACAAGGCCCGGGCTCAGATCGCCCGCTACAAGGACTTGGCCCGCGAGCGCTATAACCGCGAGATCCAGGTCTGGTCCTATGTTTACGTCGTCCAGCGCGATACCCAAAAAGAAGCGGAGGACTATCTCGATTACTACGCCGTCAAGCATGGTGACGACATCGCGACCGGCAACATCCTACGCGTGCTGGGCGTCGAGACCGGCATTTGGTCGCCCGAGGACGCGGAACGTTTCAAGTTCCACTTCAAGGCCGGCTGGGGCGGCTATCCCATCATTGGCACGCCGGAGAAGATCGTCGACACGATTCAGACGCTCTCTGACATCGGACTCGACGGCATCTCGCTGACCTGGGTGGATTACACCGATGGCATCGCGCGCTGGGAGAAGGACGTCATGCCGCTGCTGGAGCAGTCCGGGCTGCGTAAGTCGTTCGCAGCGGCAAGCCTCGCCGCCTGACAGTCATCGACAGACGACGGAGCGACGGTCCCGAGTGGCTTGCCACTCGGGACGCCGCCGTAGAAGGCGGTGCCGACCACCTTCCCGCCCGAGCCGAAAGCTAAACAACATCAACCGAATCTGTTCGGCCGGATCGAGTTTGTCTGCCATCGATCGGACATCATGGAGACTGCCGTTCCGTAGCGCGCCTATTGCACGTCGAAGCGTCGCCACGCGGCCTACGGTCCGCCTCGCTGCACGTTGCCAGCGCTTTCCTCGAAGTTTGGAAAGCGCGCTTCCCGGAAGCGACGGTCGACGTGCTGAACGTCTGGACGACGCACTTGCCGCCCTTCGACGGCGACGCACTCGACGCTAAGTATGCCGGTCTCGAAGGCCGGGAGCGCAGCGCCGAGCAGGAGGAAGCGTGGCGACAGATCGGCGCTTTGGCCGATCGGTTTCGGCAGGCGAGCGTCGTTTTGTTGAGCGTTCCGATGTGGAATTTCGGAATTCCCTATCGGCTGAAGCACCTGATCGACGTCATCTCGCAGAAGGACGTGCTGTTCACCCTCGACGAGCGCGGCCTGAACGGCATCTTGGGCGGGCGCAAAGCGGTCGTCGTCGATGCCCGCGGCGTTGGACTCGGCCCCGATTTCCCGCGCGAAGAGCTGGATTACCAGCAGCGCTACATGACGGCCTGGCTCCGCATGATCGGCATCACCGACATCAACCATATCGAAGTCGAGAAGACGTTGATGGGACCCAACGTCGATCATGCCGCGCGCGCGCAAGCGTGCACGCGGGCAGCAGCACTCGCGTCAACCCTGTAAAGGCTGCCGACTCCAGGTTTTCAGGCCCAGGAGGTCGTGACGCTACTTAGCGACGCGCGATGAACTTGAGGAGGTTCGAGGCGCTGGTTCGGCCCGATGGGACCGGCGCCTGATGACCGAGTGGTCTGGCGAGCCGGCCTCACGTCGTTTCCGATTACTGCAACCGGCGCCCGAACGAGATCACATAGGCCCGCACCCGCGCGTCGATGAGAGGATCGTCCGAGACTTCGATGCCCGGCTGCAGTTGATTGGGCAGGAGCCTCAAATCCTTCTGCGCCTTCTCCTGGTCCGTCACGGCGCTGGTCAGGGTGATGGTGCCCATGTTGACCATGCGGCGGTCGGCGGGCCAGGGCTGGGTAGGGTCCTTGGTTTGGTCGCCAGGGTTCGCAAGCTGCGCCATAACGCGGAACTCCACGGGCGCTTTCTTCAAGCGCGCCGGCAATTCAGTACGCAGAAAGTCGGGCGGCATCTTCGCAGCGGCTTCGTTATCCAGGTGCTCGGCGCCGTCCACGGGCTGGAACTGGAAGCGGAAGGGCTGGCGCTCCCCTTTCGCGTTCACGAAGACGAAGGCGTCCACACCGTTGTATGTTTCGCGGGCAAAGCTGGTGGGGGTGCGAACGTCTGCCCCGGCCGTGGCGGCGGCGGGATGGGTGGCAATAAACTGCTCGATTTTGGTCGGCTTCGGCGCGTCCGGCCCGCTTTCGGAGGCGGCTTGCAGCAATTGCACGAACTCCTCGCCAGTGGCGACGGGGAAGTAGGGTAACGAGACGATCACCACGTCCACGTAGCTGGCGCCCTCGGGCCGGAAACGGATGGCCATGCCGTGCGGGTTCGCGGCCTCCGCGCCGTCGGCCAGATTTGGCAAGCCTGTCGCGTCGGAGAACCGGACCGTGACCGGAACCGGCTTGCCGGCGAAGATGGCGGCGCTGCTTAGCCCGGCGGCATCGGGCGTTGGAGCGAAACTCCCCTCCACGACCACGCCCAGAGCGTGGTTGGCGCGCAGGCCGGGATGGCGACCCCATAGCTTGTTCATCGTGTCGACGGTCTGAACGGCAGTGCTGGGGGCCGCCGGCGCTTGGGCGCGAGCGGGGACGGCAATCGCGGCGGCGGCGAGGAAGGTGGCAGTCCGAAAATGGCGCAAGGGAGGCTCCAGGAAGGGTTGCCGGGCAAATATGCAGGTGGGCGCGGGACCAGGCCACCCTGCTTGTGGCCGCCTCGACGTGTCGCACAGCGCAGTCCCGCGGATCAGTGCCAACCGGCATTCGCCCGGACACTCCGGTACTGTCCTGCGGCGCCAAACGAAGATTCCGGTGGTCAGTCCAGCAGTTCGGGCTCTTGCGCGACCACGAGTTCCCAGAGCGGTTGGAAGCTGAGCAGGCCGGAGCGGGGACTGGCCACTTGGCTGGCGGTGAGGGCGGCGGTCTGCGGGTCGATCAGGGTGGGTGTGCCGGCCGCCTCGGCCAGAAGCTGCGTCTGGGCGGCGTTGTCCATGGAGATATACCACCAGGCCGCGGCTTCCACCGTATCACCGACGGTCAGGATGCCATGGCTGCGCAGGATAACCGCCTTGTGCGGCCCAAGCGCCTCGGCGATGCGGTCGCCCTCGCTGGTGTCCAGCACCACGCCGTTGAAATCGTCGAACAAGGTGTGGTCCTGGTAGAACTTGCAGCTATCTTGCGTCAGCGGGTCCAGCGTGCGGCCCAGGGTCGACCAGGCCTTGCCATAGGTGGAATGGGTGTGCGCGGCGGCCACTACATCGGGGCGGGCGGCGTGGATGGCAGCGTGGATGGCGAAGGCGGCGCGGTTGACCGGGCGGTCGCCCTCCACCACGGCGCCGGTATGGTCCACCCGGATCAGGTCGCGCACGCGCATCTGGCCGAAATGCCGGCCCAGCGGGTTCACCCAGAAGCTGTCGGTATGCTCTGGGTCGCGTGCCGTCACATGGCCGGCGAGCCCCTGGTCGAAGCCGTAGCGCGCGAACAGCCGGAACGTCGCGGCCAGGCGCTGCTTACGGTGCAGCCGCTCCTCGGCGATCGAGCGGGGCGGGGCAGTATCCTGCAGCAGGCTGACGAAGTCAGGGCCGGGGATGGATGGCGTCGAGACGTAGTTCATGGGTTCTGTCCTCCTATTCGGCAGCGATGGAAATGGCGTCGCGGGCGGCAACCAGCGCGCGGACCCGCGGGATCAGCTCGCGGCCGTACTGCACGGCATCCACCAACGGATCGAAGCCGCGGATCAGGAAGGTGGAGATGCCGAGGTCGACATAGTCCAGCATGGCATCGGCCACCTGGTCCGGCGTGCCGACCAGCCCGGTGGAGTTGCCCTGCGCGCCGGTCAGCGCTGCGATCCCGGTCCAGAGCCGCTTGTCCACTCGCGTCCCCTGCGCAGCCGCTTCCAGCAGACGGCGCGATCCCTCGTTGGGCGGCGCCTGCACGACTTCGCGTGCGTTGTTCGGCGAACGCCCGCTCCCGCCCGCCTGCCGCAACGCCGTGGCCCTGGCCAGAATGTCATCGGCCTTGGCCCAGGCCTGTTCCTCGGTATCAGCCAGCACCGGGCGCAGCGATAGGCTGAAGCGCGGTGTGCGTCCAAACGGCGCAGCGGCGGCTCGGATGCGGGCGACCAGGCTCCGGACCTGTTCGTAGGTCTCGCCCCACAGCGCATAGACGTCGGCATGCTTGCCGGCCACTGGGATCGCTGCGGCCGAGGCGCCGCCGAAATAGACGGGAATGCCAGAGTCCGCATAGGGCTTCACGTCGCCGAAGCCGCGCTCGACCTGGTAGTATTTCCCGGCATAATCGAACGGCGCCGGCGAGGTCCATTCCTGGCGTACCACGTCCAAATACTCGCTGGTGCGGGCGTAGCGCTCATCTTTGCTGAGATGGTCGCCGTCCTGCGCCAGTTCGGTGTCGTTGCCGCCGGTGATGATGTGCACGGCGACCCGGCCCTTGGTGAGCTGGTCCAGGGTCGCGAGCTGCCGTGCCGCCAGGGTGGGGGCGGTGAAGCCCGGGCGGTGGGCGATCATCAACCCCAGACGCTCCGTGACGCTGGCAATGTGCTGCGAGACGAGGATGCTCTCGGCGGACGTGGAGTTGAACGCCACCAGCACGCGGTCGAACCCAACGTGCTCCTGCGCCTTGGCCGCCGCCTCGATGAAGCCCGGGTCGATCGCGCCCGTCGTGCGGCGGATCGTCTCGGACGAATTGAAATGGCCGACATAGCCGATGAATTCGACGCTCATGCTGGATTCTCCGTTGCAGGTCAGGCGGTGGAGGCGCGGGCGCGGGCGAAGACCTCGTCCATGCGCCAACTTTCGTTGGTGTGGCGGGGATCGTGCCGGTGCTCGCCCCAGCCGGAGTGGCGGCGATACTGGCCGAGCCAGCCGGACGCGACGATCGCCGCCTCGTCCACGACGACCGGGCCGTCGCAGTCCGGCGCCACGTAGAGGGCGTCGGCCGGGCAGTAGAGCTCGCACATGAAGCAGGTCTGGCAGTCGTCCTGTCGCGCGATGACGGGTTGCGCGCCGGGCCGGGCTGCGAACACGTCGGTCGGGCAGACCTGCACGCAGATGTTGCACGACGTGCAGCGGTCCTGGATCAGCAGCTCGATCATCAGGCAGCCTGCGCTTCGGCGGCATCCACGTCCGGCCGCGTCCAGACCCGGTCGAGCCCGCCGGTCAGCAGGCGGCGGGCCTGGCGCGGATCGGCGTTCGGAGCGTCGACGCGGCGGTGCATGCCCCGGCTTTCGGTGCGGGCGAGCGCGGCCTCGACGCACCAGCGGGCATGCGCCGTCATGGCAGCGGCTTCCCGGCTGCGCAGGAGGGCCGGGCCGTCGCCGCGGGCGTGGTCACGGAGATAGCGCCATTGCCGGTCGAGCCGCGTCCGCGACGCCAGCAGCCCGGGTTGCGTGCGGAACAACGCCTTGTCGTAGGGCAGGGTCTCCGCCTGCACCGTTGCGACGGCCTCCCGCATGTCGACAGCCGCCGCACGCCCTGCCGGTCGCAGCCCGGCCTCGCCGACCGCCTCCACGGCGCCCACGCTTCGGCGGCCACCGGTTCGCGCGCGGGAAGCAGCCGCCTGGCCCGCCCAGCGGCCGGAGGACAGGGCCCAGGCCGAGTTCTGCGCGCCGCCGCCGGAGATCGCCCCGGCGACCAGCTCCCGCGTCGCGACATCGCCGGAGGCGAACAGGCCGGGCAGGGTTGTGCTGCAATCGTCGCCGACGATCCGCAGGCCGCCGGTGCCGCGAATGGTGCCCTCGCCGTGCAGCGTGACCGGGAAGCGCTGGGTGAACGGATCGATGCCGTGGCGGACAAAGGGCAGCATGAAATTCGGCTGGATGTTGGTCATCCGAGCCCGGATGTCCTCCGGCACGCGGTGCAGGGAGCAGAATACCGGTCCGGCCATCAGGGCCTGCGCCAGGGCGCGGCTCGCGTCGCGGCCATTCGGGATGTCCAGCACGCGTCCGGTGGCGTCCGTGTAGGTCGCGAAGGCGTACGACATGGACCGGGTCATGGTCGAGAAGGCCGGCGCTACAGTATAGTAAGTGCTGAACTCCATGCCCGACAGCTCGGCGCCAGCCTCGGCGGCCATCAGCGCGCCATCCCCGGTGTTATTGTGGCACCCCAGCAGGTGGCTCATGAAGGCGCACCCGCCGGTGGCCAGCACCACCGCGCCGGCGCGGACAGTCCACGGCTCCCCGGTGACGCGGTCGATCCCGGCCGCGCCGGCGACCGAGCCGTCCTTGTGCAACAGCAATTCGAGCGCCGGGTGCTTGTCGAGCACCCGGACGCCGGAGCGCAGCACCAGCCGCCGCATGGCGCGCATGTATTCGGGGCCGCGCATGTTGCGATACTGGGTGACGCCGGCTTCGTTGCGGGGGAAGGCGTAATGCGCGGCAATCGTCGGCAGCGTGCGCCAGGTCTCATCCAGGATACGTGCCATCCAGCGCCGGTCGGCCAGGCCCTCGCCCAGCGCGTCGCGCTCGTCGATCGCGGTCTCCCGGCGGTCGGGCGGGACCCACCAATGGCCTGGGCCAGCCGTCGCCGTCACGCCGCTGGTGCCGCAGAAGCCTTTGTCCGCCATGATCACGGCCGCCCCGGCCTGGGCCGCAGCGGAGGCGGCCCAGGTCGCGGCGAGGCCGCCGCCCAACACGAGCACGTCGGTCTCGATCATCCGCTCAGCGCCCCGTTGAACGAGGCGTCGAACAGCTTCGCCGCATCGAGGCGGGAGCGGATTACCCCTGCCCCCAGATAGCGGTCCGCGGTCTTCTGCTGGTCGCGCACCACGCCTTCGTCGATCGGTACGGGCAGCGGCGCTTCCCGTTCGTAGATCAGGCGCGCCACGGCCGGGGTGACGCCGATCTCCGACGCTAATACGGCCGCATACTCGTCCCGGTGCTGCACCGCCCAGAGGCGGGCGCGGGCCAGGCGGCCGCAGAAATCGAGCAGCGCCTCCCGCTTGTGCTCGATCGCATCATTGCGCGCGACCATATAGGAAAGCCCGGTCAGCAGCCCGTTGCTGCCATCGACCACGATGCGCGCCTGGTCGACGAGCCGGGCCTGGGCGACGTAGACGCCCCACGAGCACCACGCATCGACCGCCCCCGTCGTAAGCGCCGCCTTCGCCTCGCTGGGCAGCAGGTTGGCGATCCTGATGTCCGAGGCGGCCCAGCCCTGGGCCTCGATCACCGCGAGCACCAAGGAGTGACCGATCGAGCCCCGATTGGTGGCGATCGACCGCCCCTTCAGGTCGGCGACGGAGCGGATCGGCGACGAATCCGGCACCATGATCGCCGTGCTGGCCCCGCTGGAACGCGTCGGCGAGATGATATGGGCCGGCACTCCGGCCGCGAGGGCGAAGGTGACCGGTGCGTCGCCAGCCAAGCCGAGATCGATCGCGTCGGCGTTCAGCGCCTCGAGCAAGGGCGCCGCCGCCGCGAACTGGCTCCAGTCGACGCGATACGGCAGGCCATCCAGCGCGCCCGCTGCCTTCATCAACGCCTGCGCACCGCCCTTCTGGTCACCCGCCCGAAGGACGGTAGCCGCTGCCCGTGCCGTCCCGACGGCAAAAGGCAGCGCAACGAGCCCGGCAAGCATGTTCCGCCGCGTGCTCATGACGACAGCCCTAGCTGGCCCAGCACTTCGCGCCGCAGCCGCACCAACTCGGGGTCGTCCCGGTGCCGTGGATAGTCCAGCGCGACCTTCAGGTCCGCCCGGATACGAGCCGGACGGTCGCTGACCACGATAAACCGGTTGGCCAGCAGCAGCGCCTCTTCCACGTCGTGCGTCACCAGCAGGGCGGTGAAGCCCCGGTCCTGCCAGATGCGGACGAGTTCGGCCTGCATCTGCAGCCGGGTCAGGCTGTCGAGCTTGCCGAGCGGCTCGTCGAGGATCAGCAGGCCGGGGTCGTTCACCAGGGCGCGGGCCAGCGCCGCCCGCTGGGCCATGCCGCCGGAGATCTGGTGCGGATAGGCGGTGTCGAACCCCTGCAACCCGACCAGCTGCAACGCCTCGTCGACCCGGTGACCGAGCCGCTTCAGCTCTCCCCGCGCCTCCAGGCCCAGGCCGACATTGGCCCGCACCGTGCGCCACGGATACAGCGTCGGGTCCTGGAACATCAGCACCCGCGACGGATCCGGCCCGGTGATGGCAGCGCCGGAGGCCGAGATCCGGCCCGTGGTCGGTGGCTCCAGCCCGGCCACCAGCCGCAGCAACGTCGATTTGCCGCAGCCGGACGGGCCGAGGATGGCGACGAACTCGCCGGGCGCCACCGAGAGGCTCACCTGGTCCAGCACCGGCAACTTCTTGCCGTCGATGGTGAAGGCGTGGCTGACGTCCACGACCTCCACGCCCAGCGCCGGCGCGGCGGCCGTCTGCTGCAGGGCGGCGCTCACCACCGCACCAGCCCCTTCTGCCAGGACAGCGTTCGGTCGCGCACCTTGAACAGCAGCGTGATCAGCGCGGTGCACATGAACGCCATCACCAACAACGCCACATACATGTTGGCGTAGGCCGCCCACCCCTGGGCCCATTGCATGTACCAGCCCAGCCCGGCCTTCACGCCCAGCATCTCGGCCACCACCAGCACGGAGAAGGAGGCGCCCAGCCCCATGAACAGGCCGACGAACACCGAGGGCAGCGCCGCCGGCACCGCCACCTTGCGCACCAGGAACCAGGGCTTCGCCCCCATCGTGCGCGCCACGTCGTAATAGGCGGCGCTGACTGCGGCGACGCCGGACCAGGTGAGCACCGCCACCGGGAAGAACGTCGCTAGCGCGATCAGGAAGGTGCTGGCGCTGCGGCTGGACGGGAACACGAAGAACGCGACCGGAATCCACGCCACCGCCGGCACCGGGCCGATGATGCGCAACACCGGATGGACCCAGTATCCCACGGCGCGCGACCACCCGACCGCGACCCCGGTCAGGAACCCGGCGGACGCTCCCAGCAGATAGGCCGGAATCAGCAGCCACAATGACCGCAACAAGCTCTCGCCCAGCCGCGGCCAGTCGTCGGTCAGCACCTCCAGCATCGATTGCGGGGCGGCGAAGAACGGTCGCGGTAGCAGGTCCAGCTTGGCGGTCACCAGCTCCCAGCCGCCCAAGCCTATCGCCAAGACGGCGAGCCAGGGTCCCGCATAGCGCAGCGCAGCCGGAACTGGCCGCACCACCGCCGAGAGCGATACCAAGCCCAAGCCAACCGCCACTATACCTGCCAGCCAGCCCAGCAGGTCGGTCCGGCCGAGATCATCCGCGTCGGGCCAGGTCAGCACCAGCGCGGCGGCAACCGCCCAGAGCGCCGCAGCACCGAGGCCGCCCCACCATACCGGGCTGCGCGGCTCCGGGCGGCCGGCAAAGGCCCGTGCGACATCGACGGCGCCACTCATGATGACAGCACGTCCGCAAACACCTTGTCCGCGAACCGCAGCGTGTTGGTATTGGGACGGATGACCTGGACGAGCTTCAACTCGTCGGTATAGGCCGCGATCTCGTCTTTCAGGGCGGACCCGACCGGATGGTGATGGTGCGTGTGGCTGCGCAGCATCGCCGCCAGCTGCGCCTGCGGGGCCGGCGAGTATTTGGAGAACACGGCAGCGGCTTCATCCGGGTTGGCGGCCACGTAGTCCTGTGCCTCGAGCAGCGCCCGGGTCAGCGCGCCGGCGGCGGCCCGGTCCGCCTTGATCAGGCTGCCGCGGATGCCCAGCACGCAGCAGGCGCGGTGCTCGTATTCGCCGGTCAGGTTGTTGGCTACCTCGAATAAATCGTCACGGTCGCGCACCACCCAGGCCAGCGGGTCGCCGAGCGCAAAGGCCTCGATCTCACCCTTCTGCAACGCCACGCCCAGCAGGTCGGCCGGGAACTGCCGCCACTGGATGTCCTTGTTGGGGTCGAGGCCCTGCTTGGCGGCAACGATGGAGAAGAAGTTCTTGTCGGGCGCCGCCATGTCGCTGCAGCCCACCTGGCGGCCCTTCAGGCCGGCGACGGTCTGCACCGGTCCGCCCTTCTTCGCGAACAGCCGCATGCAGCCACCATGGATCGCGGTGGTGATCTTCACATCGAAGCCCTGCTCCAGCGGCTTCAACCAGCGCAGCGCCATGCCGACGCCGGCATCGGCCTTGCCGACGCTGATCGCCTCCAGCAATTGGTCGGTGCTGCCGCCGAAATTGATCGTCTCCACGTCCAGCCCATGCTTGGCGAAGATGCCGCGCGTCTCCGCCACGGGTACGCCGACGGTGCAGATGGCGTTGGCGTTCCAGGTCAGCTTCAGCTTCTTCAGCGGCCCGACGGCGGCGGCCGGCGCCGTGTCGGCGACGCGGCAGATCGGCGTGTCGCCCAGTCGTCCGTCCCGAGTGGCGGGCCGCAGCGGCGCCATGGCGCCCACGGGGATAAGCGCGGCGGCAGCGCCCACTGTCCGCAAGAGGCGGCGACGGCTGGGTGAGAAACGGTCGGTCATGGAGTTCCTTTGAGTGATTAGTCAAGCAGCATGATCGCGAGGCTCGCTGTCGACAGGAGTGCAAAGAGAGGAGGATCATCGTGAGGCGTGGTTCGGTGCGTCGGACGATTGAACAATCGCGCAAAGCTCGGATGCGGCGCAAGCGACGGTGTTCGCAAACTTACATCGGTATACGGAAGGGTATTCCGCTTTGCCCGGTCATAGCAGCACAACTTTCTCGCATGACTTTGTTTGACATCCACCACATGCGGATCATTTGCTCTTTACGGCTCGGTTTGAGGGCAAGCATTCTCTCATTACCTGAAGTAACAGAAGCTTCATCTCCGAACAGCTGTACAGTGGCGGACCCGATTTGGACCAGGCTTGCATTGCCGCATCGCAGTCGGCTCCTTGTGCCCCGTGCGACGGAAGGAGTTCGGCCTTGATGGATGAGATCGACCGAAAGCTGCTGGCTCTCCTGCAAGCAGATGCGACGGTGCCGATGGCCAATTTGGCCGACCAGGTCGGCTTGTCGGCAACGCCGGTTTGGAAGCGCATCCAGAAGATGGAGCAGGCTGGCGTCATCACGCGCCGGGTCGCGTTGCTGGAGCCTGACCTGGTCGGCGTTGGGCTGATCGTATTCGTCGCGATCGAGGCGCTGGAGCACACGCCGGAATGGATGGCCGCCTTCGCCGCTGCGATGTCGTCGATGCCGGAGGTGATGGACGCCTACCGTATGGCCGGCGAGGTGGACTACATGCTGCGGGTGGCGGTGCCGGACATGGCGGAGTTCGATCGCTTCTACAAACGGTTGATCGCCGCGGTGCCATTGAAGAACGTTACGTCCCGCTTCGCGATGGAGCGGTTGAAGCAGACGACCGCTTATCCGCTCGCTGACCGCGCATTCCGCGATCGGCGGGGAACGGACCTGGAGACAGCTCCGACGTGACGATGGCCTTGGTGATCGGGCGGACTGTGTTGCCCGCCCCGGCGCGACTTCTGGCGAGATCCAGCGTCGCCACCGCCCGTCGCTGCGGCCCTGGTTGGCGTCACATTCTTTGCTGCTTTATGGACGGTCGGCACTTAACTCGGGCACGGCACGCTGGAGCATGCCGAACAGGTCGCGCGGCTCGTCGGGATCGGCCAGCAGGTCGAGTTGTTCGAACAACGGGAACTCCCGCAGACAGTCGCGCACATAGCGCAACGCGGAGAAGTCCTCGATCGCAAATCCGACCGAATCGAACAGCGTGGTCTGTTGCGAACTGACCCGTCCCGGCACCAATCCGGTGATCACCTGCCATAATTCCATCACCGGATGCTCCGGCGGCAGCTGTTGGCTTTCCCCCTCGATACGGGTCTGTGGCGGATACTCCACGAAGATGTCGCAGCGTTGCAGGATGTCGACGTGTAGTTCCGTCTTGCCGGGGCAGTCGCCACCGACCGCGTTGATGTGGATGCCCGCACCGACCATGTTGTCGTGCAGGATCGTCGCGTTCTGCTTGTCGGCGGTGACGGTGGTGATGATGTCGGCACCGAGAACCGCCTCCTCCGGCGTCGCACACACCACCATGTCGAAGCCCAGCCCGGTGAGATTGTGCACGACCTTCCGGCTGGCCGCGGCCTCGATGTCATAGAGGCGCAACCGGTCGATCCCGAGCAGGGCTTTGAAGGCGAGGGCCTGGAACTCGGCCTGCGCCCCATTGCCGATCAGCGCCATCGTTCGTGCATCGCGAGGCGCCAGATATCGCGCCGCCACGGCCGAGGTCGCCGCCGTCCGTAGCGCGGTGAGGATGGTCATCTCCGTCATCAACAGCGGATACCCGGTGGCGACGTCGCACAGGACGCCGAAAGCCGTGACGGTCTGGCGCCCGTCCCGCGTGTTCTTGGGATGCCCGTTGACGTATTTGAACCCGTACAGCGCGCCGTCGCTGGTCGGCATCAACTCGATGACGCCGTCCAGGCTGTGGGAGGCGACGCGGGCGGTCTTGTCGAAGCTCTCCCATTTCCGGAAATCCGCCTCGATGGCCCCTGCGAGTTCGATCAGGAACCGCTCGATCCCGATGGCGTGGATCAGCTTCATCATGTGATCGACGCTGACGAAGGGCACCAGATTCAGGTTGCGGGACATGCTCAGAAGCTCCGTGTGGGACGGTCGAGCACGCGCCGTCCCATCAAACTGAGGACGAGATCCACCAGCAGGATCGCGGTTCGGCCGCGCTCGTCGAGGAACGGGTTCAACTCGACCAGGTCGAGGCTTTGCACGAGGCCGCTATCGTGCAGCATCTCCATCACCAGATGCGCCTCTCGGAAGGTCGCGCCGCCGGGCACGGTGGTGCCGACGCCGGGGGCAACGGAGGGATCGAGGAAATCCACGTCCAGGCTGACGTGCAGGATGCCATCGGCCGCGGCGACCCGGTGCAGGAAGGTCGCCAGCAGCGGGGCGATGCCGTTCTCGTCGATCGCCCGCATGTCGTGCACGATGATCCCGGCCTCGGCCAGCGCCCCGCGCTCGGCCGAGTCGACGCTCCTGATGCCCATCATGCAGATGTTTTCCGGCCGGATGGGATGGGCGAGCGGCGGAAAGATGCCGTCGAAACCGGGCTGGCCGGTGGCGTAGGCGACGGGCACGCCGTGCAGATTGCCGCTCTGGGTGCTGTCGAGCGTGTGGAAATCCGGGTGCGCGTCGAGCCATAGCACGAACAGCTCCCGCCCCCGCTCGGCCGCGCGCCGGCTCACCCCGGCCAGCGTGCCTGCGGCCAGACTGTGGTCGCCGCCGCACACGATCGGCCAACCCGCCTCGGTCGCGTCGTAGGTCGCCGCCGCGATCGCCTCTGTCCAGGCGACGACCTCTGGCAGATGTTTGAGCGCGGCGTTGGCATGGCGGACGTCGAGGGCCCGGGATGGCGTGATGTCGCCCCGGTCCTCCACGCCATAGCCGAGTTCGCGCAAGGCATCGGCGAGTCCGGCCGCGCGGAACGCACCCGGGCCCATATCGCAGCCCAGCCGGCCTGCGCCGGCCTGCACCGGTGCGCCGAGGAGAATGCATGTGGGAGAGGACATCGGTGCCGCACCTTGTTTTGCACCGGAAAGTTAGGCTCCAGCGATGGCAGAATGAACCAGATTAATTGACAAGTTAGCTAACCAGAACGCGAAGCCCTTCCGCTGGACCAAGGACCCGGATGAGATCATCGCAGCCGTCCGAAGAGGGCACCAAGCGTTAGCTTCGCACCACTTGATCCCGGACAGAATGGCCGCGACGCCGGCGATGCCGGCGCCCATTGTGCCGGCGCCGACGACCGTCACGTCGGCCGAGGCGGGAAGCGCCGCCGCCGTCGAAACCGGCTCTTCATGCTGCAAGCGCCGCCGTCAACCGGGCGAAGCGCGCCCGGTGCGCCATGGCCGAGCCGTACTCGTTCGCCATCGCCATCGCCTTGCGGGTGAACAGCCCGATGTCGCACTCATCGGCGTAGCCGATAGCACCGTGCATCTGGATCGCTTCCCGCCCCACCAGCAGCGCCGTATCCGCCGCCCTCGCCTTCGCCCGCGACACCACGGCCGCCCGCCGCGTGGACGGGACGTCGGCATCCAGCTCCGCCGCCGCACCTTCCACGCTAGCCCGGGTGAGAACCAACTGAATCTTCATGTCCGCTGCCCGGTGCTGCAGCGCCTGGAACGCCGCCAACGGCTGGCCGAACTGCTTGCGCTGCTTCAAGTAGTCCAGGGTGATGGCAAAGGCCTGGTCCGCCACGCCCAGCAGGTAGGCCGCGGTGCGCAGCGCCGCCTCGTCCAGGGCGCGGTCCAGCGCCGCGCCGACATCCTCTGCCACGACCCGGCCGGCATTGCCGGGGATGCGCAGTGTAGCCACGGTCGTGCCGTCCTGGCGTTGCACAGGCGTCGTTTCCGCTTCCGCCGCTTCGAGCAGCAGCAGCCGGGTGCGTCCACCCTCCCGCACCGGCACCAGCAGTTGACCGTCCTTTCCTGCAATCGGAACGCCGTGACGCAAGGTCACCGGGCCGTCGGCGAGCCCGGTGGCGTCCGGGCTGGCCTGCCAGGCAAGCGGCACGAGCGCATCCCCCGCGAGGACCGCGTCCAGCAGGGCGGTTTCCGGCGTTGCGGCCAGTACGCTGGCGGCTAGGCTTATGGCGATCAGCGGTTCCGGCACCAACCCGGCGCCCAGCTCCTCATCCAGCGCCACGCTTTCCGACATGCCTAGTCCGGCGCCTCCCGCATCTTCTGGGACGCGCAGGCCGATCCAGCCCAGCTCCGCCATCTGCCGCCAAATCGCCGGATCGAAGCCCGGCGTGGTGTAGCGTAGCCCACGCACGCGCCGCAGGCCGCCATCCCGGGGCGCCACTGCAGCCGCGCTGTCCCGGGTCATGCGGACGTATTCCATCCGGTCCGTGTTCATCTGCTCGGCCGCCATCACCGACCTACGCTTTCAGCCATCACGGCCGCGAGCTGCGTCTCGCCCATCTCCAACCAGTCTCGCAGCACTTCGGCGCTGTGCTCCCCCAAGGCGGGTGGCGGACGCAGGTAGTCCGGCGGGGTGTCGGACAGGCGGATCGGGTTGGCGACGAATGTCAGCGTACCGCAGGCCGGGTCCGGCATCGCACGGAACATGCCGCGATGCTTCACCTGCGGGTCCTCGAGCACGGCGGCGAAGTCGTTCAGCGGACCGCAGGCAATCCCGGCCTCGTTCAGCCGGTCTGTCCATTCGCGGGCGCCGTGCCGGGCCAAGGCGGTCTCCAGCAGGCCGACCAGCGCCGGCTTGTTGGCCCAGCGCAGCCGGTTGGTGACGAAGCGCGGGTCGGTCCCCACCTCGGGGATATCCAAAGCCGCGCACAGTGTGGCGAACTGCCGGTCGTTTCCCACCGCGATCATCACTGGCACGTCGGCGGTCGGGAAGGTCTGCCAGGGCGTGTTGATCTGCGATGCCGTGCCTGCCCGCACCGGCACCTCGCCGGACACCAGGTAATTCATGGCGATGTGCGAATGGGCTGCCAGCTGCGTGTCTAGCAGGGCGATGTCGATGTGCTGGCCTCGCCCGGTCACCGAATCCCTCGCGCGCAGCGCAGTGAGGATGGCGATGGTGGCGTAGAACCCGGCATTGATGTCCGACACGCTGTATCCGACCATGGCCGGCCCGGCGCCGGGCGCCCCATCCGGCTGGCCAGTGACGCTCATCAACCCGCTGATGGCCTGGAAGATCGGGTCGTAGCCCGGCAGGGCCGCATTCGGCCCATCCTGGCCGTAGCCGGTGATGGAACAATAGACCAAGCGTGGATTGGCGTTGGACAGGGCGGGGTAGTCCAACCCGTATTTGCGCAACCCGCCGGTTTTGAAGTTCTCCACCAGCACGTCGGCCTTTGCCGCCATGGCCTGCAGCGCAGCCCGCCCTTCCGGCTTGGCCATGTCCAGCGCCACGGAGCGCTTGTTGCGGTTCATCGCCAGGAAGGAGGAGGTCTGTCCGGTTTCGCTACCATCTGCGCGCTTCTGGTGCATGCCCATGCGGCGGACGTCGTCGCCTCCCTTGGGATGCTCCACCTTCACCACGTCCGCTCCGAAATCCGCCAGCATCTGCGTCGCCCAGGGCCCCGCGAACACCCGGGTGAGGTCCAGGACGCGCAGGCCTTGCAGCGCGCTCATCGGGCGGGCATTCCCAGCTCGGACCTCGCGATGATGTTGCGCAGGATCTCCGAGGAGCCACCGAAGATGGTGGCGGGCCGGGCGAGGAGGAACATGCCGGCTGGATGAAGCCCGCTCCCCTTGGCATGCAGCAGGCCTGCCTCCCCGCCGGCGATCGCCAGCATGGTTTCGGTGATCCGCCCGAACAGCTCGGTTTGCACGATCTTCATCACGGAAATCTCCGCATTCGGCATCTCGCCCCGCTTCACTGCCGCCACGACGCGCTCGTACAGCGCCTTCAGATCCTCGAGGTCCATGCGGTGGCGGCGATAGGCGGCCTGGAACTCGGGTTCGTCGAACATGCCAAGCTCGTCCGCCAGCTGCTTCAGCCGGGCCAGGCCGCTGGACGACAGCTTGGGGCTGCCAATGGCGATGCGTTCGAAACCGAGCAGCGCCTTGGCGTAAGTCCAACCGCGGTCCACCTCGCCGACCACCATGCCCTTTGGCACGCGCACGTTCTGAAAAAACATCTCGGCAAATTCGTCGCCGCCATCGAGGTTGGTGATACCGCGCACCGTCAGGCCAGGAGTGTCCGTCGGCAGCAGCAGGAACGAGATCCCCTCCTGCTTCTTGCCCGCTTTGTTCGTGCGGGCCAGCACGAACACCCAATTCGCGTCCGTGCCCAGTGTGATCCAGGTCTTCTGCCCGTTCAGCAGCCAGTGATCACCACAATCCTCCGCGTCCAGTCGAAGCGCCGCCAGGTCGGACCCGGCCTCCGGCTCCGAATAAGCCTGGGCCCAGACATGCTCGCCGGACAGGATGCGCGGCAGAAAGAAGGCCTGCTGCTCCGGCGTCCCGTGCTGGATCAGCAGCGGGCCCAGCATGATCAGGCCCTGATCGTTCACCCGGGCGGCGCCGAACCGCTCCAGCTCCTCGATCATGATAAGCTGCCGGGCACCCGGCAGGCCCATGCCGCCATGCTCGACCGGCCAGCCTGGCGCAAGCCAGCCCTGGGCCGATAGCCGAGCATACCACGCTTTGTTCTCCCGCCAGAATAAGCGGCGGGATGGGTGGCGCACCATGTCGGCGGGATAGTTGGCCTCGATCCAGTCCCGCACCTCGGCACGGAACGCCCCATCATCCAGGGCGCTCAGCCGGTCCAGCTCCTCCTTCGTCGCGGCCATCGTCAACGTCCCACAAACACCGGCTTCCGCTTTTCGCGGAAGGCGGCGAGAGCCTCTTGTGTGTCCTTCGTTTCCGCCAAGGCCGCGGTTTGGCTCTGCTCGTAGCGATAGCCGTCCCGCAACGGCATCTCCTCCGTCAGGCCAAAGGAGCGCTTCGCCGCCACGACGGCCAGCGGCACCTTGTCCGCGATGGTGCGCGCGACGGCGGTCGCTTCCGCCAGCAAGCGGTCCTTTGGCACACAAACGGAGGCGACGTTCATCCGGTACAGCTCCGGTCCGGTGATCCGCTTGGCGGTGTAGATCATCAGCCGAGCGTCGGAGGGGCTGAAGGCGCGCAGCACGTGGCGGACGCCGCCAGCCAAGCCGTAATCCACCTCCGTCATCGACAGGAAGGCTTCCTCCGCCACCACCAGAATGTCGCACAGCAGGGCGAGCACGCAGCCAGCACCGATCGCGGCGCCGTTCACGGCGGCGATCACCGGCTTAGGGCACTCCATCACGCAATCGAAGGCGGCGCGGACGAGGCGGTTGTGCCGGGCGTAGCCACCGGGCTCGGCCAGGATGGCGCCGCGTTCCGATAGGTCCGCCCCCGCCGAGAAGGCGCGGCCCTCGGCGGCCAGCACGATCGCGCGCACCTCCACCTCGGCGCCCAGCACATCGAAGACGCGGATGCATTCCTCGCGGAACAGCCGGTCCTGCGCGTTCACCGGCGGCGCTGCGATCGTCACGGTGGCGACGTGGTCCGCGACGCTGACGCGGAACCGCTGAAGCTCGTCGAGACCCCTCATGCTACGTTCCTCTCTACTGTTGCGCCATGCGCGAGGGGGTCGGCGCCTTGCAGTACGCCCGGCGCCAGCTCGACCAGCCCGGCTTCTGGCGGCAGCCCGGTGGCCCCCTCCGGCAGCGGCAGCCGATGCAGGTTCAGCGTCATGGACACCATGGTGTAGTACCCGATCACCGCCCCCAGCTCGACCACGCCCCGCGTTCCCCATCGATTCTTCACCGCGGCATACACGGCGTCCGGTACCTGCCCGTCCTGCTGCAGCAGCCGGGCGAACTCGTAGACCTCGAGGTCCGCCGGGTCGGTGAAGCGCGGGGATCGCAGCGTTGCGATGGCGTCGATCGCCGCCTGAGGCACGCCGGCGGCGGCGCAGGCACGAGCATGGACCCACCATTCCACCTGGCTGGTCCAGCGGCGACCGGTGACGGTGATCGCCAGCTCGTTCAGCCGCTTGGGCAGGCCGGTGCGGAAGCGCAGGAACTCGCCCAGTTGGGACCAGAGCGTCGCCAGCTCCGGGCTGTGAATCGCCGCGCGAAGCGGACCGATCATCTCCCCACGCGGCCCGGACACCACGGCGTCATACAATGCGCGCTGTTCCGGGTTCATCTCATCCGGGCCGAGCAGCGGAACGCGCGCGCCCTCCGCGCCGTTCATGGCGCATCTTCGGGCGTCAGGCCAAGCTCGCGCAGCACCTCCGCCGTGTGCTGGCCCAGTAGCGGCGGCGCGCGGTCGAACCGCAACGGCGCCTCCTTGAACCGGATGGGGCTCACCACTTGCGGCACTTTGCCGGCGATGGGATGCGGCAGGAACTGCAACATACCGCGGTGTACCAGCTGCGGATCGGCGAATACCTGGTCCACCGTGTTGATGGGGGCCGCCGGCACCCCTGCTGCGTCCAGCGCAGCGATGATGGCTTGCCGCGTCCAGCCCGCGAAGCACTCCAGCAGGAGCGTCGTCAGCTCGGCGCTGCGGCCGACGCGGGCGCTGCTGGTGCTGAACCGCTCGTCCGCCGCCCACTCAGGCTTGCCCAGCACGGCGCATAGTTTGGCGAACTGTCCGTCGTTGCCGACCGCCAGGACAAAATGCCCGTCAGCGCAGGCAAACACGTCTTGCGGTTGGATGTTGGGGTGCTGGTTGCCGCCGCGTTGCGGTATCCGTCCGGATACTAGGTGGTTCATCGCCTGGTTGGCCAAGAAGGCCGCCGCCACGTCCAGCATGGCTAGGTCGATCGTGTCGCCCAACCCGGTTTCCGCCCGCCGGGCCAGCGCAGCCAGAATGGCGACCGTGGCATACATGCCGGTCATCAGGTCCACGATTGGAACGCCCACCTTCTGCGGCCCGGCACCGGGCTTGCCGTCCCGTTCACCGGTGACACTCATCAGTCCGCCCATCGCTTGGATGGCGAAGTCGTAGGCAGCTTGGTCGGCCCGGGGCCCGTCTTGGCCGAAGCCGGTCACGGAACAGTAGATCAGCGAAGGCTTGGACGCCCGCAATGTGGCGGCATCCAGGCCATACTTGGCTAGTGCCCCTGCCTTGAAGTTCTCCGTCACGATGTCTGCCGTGTCCGCCAGGGCGCAGATGATCGCTTGGCCTTCGGCCGTGGCGATATCCACGGTGACGGACCGCTTGCCCCGGTTGACCGAGAGGAAATAGCCGGCCTCCGTGGTCGGATTGCCCTCACTGTCCTTCAGAAAGGGCGGCCCCCAGCTCCGAGTGTCGTCGCCGGCGCCTGGCCGCTCGATCTTGATCACGTCCGCGCCCAGGTCGGCCAAGATCTGCGTGGCCCAGGGCGCGGCCATGATGCGGCCCAGATCAAGCACGCGAACGTGGGAAAGCGGACCGGTCCGGGGATGCTCGGCTCGGGCGCGCTCAGACATCGACGATCTCCGTCGCGGTCATGGAGGGCCGGGCGGCGAAGCCACGGTGCCACTCGGTCAATGCGGGGCGATTCTCCCGCCAGCCAAGATCGGCGAAGCGGAAGTCGGCGTAGGACAGCGCGCAGCCGAGCGCGATGTGCCCGATGCCGAACGGTTCGGCGGCCAGCCGGGGTGCATCCCGCTCGAACCGGTCCAGCGTCGCCGCCACCTTGACGCGGAAGGCGTCGAGCCATTCCGGGGTCTGTCGCGCGTCCGGCTTGTCGCGCTCGTTCCGCCATAGGATCAGCAGGTCGAGAAGGCCGTTGGCCAAGGCGTGGCGGCTGAGCGCCGCCCACCGATCCGGCCCCGTTGCTGGCACGAGCTTGCCGCCACCTGCCAGGGAATCGAGGTATTCAACAATCACGCCGGAGTCGACCACGACTTGCCCATCATCCAGCACCAGGGCGGGAATCTTACTCAAGGGGTTGTCCGCCATGATCTCGGGATTAGGCCTGGCCATCGCCGCCACGCTGCGCACGCAGTCGAGCCGGTCAGCCAACCCGAGTTCGTGGGCTGCCACCATCACCTTCCGGACGAAGGGGGATCGCGGCGACCAGTGAAGCTTCATTCTCATTTCTCCCTCGGCACGAAATCACCGGCCCTTGAACACAGGGCGTCTTTTGGCGAGGAAAGCTGCCATGCCCTCCTTCTGGCGACGGCATGTGACACGGCCTTCTATTTCCAGGTTCAGGGCGTTAAGACGTGCGGGCCGATATAGGCAGATAACCCCGATGCCAGGCTCAAGACGCGACATGGTGACCGGGCCGGGCACATTCTCGCTGTCAGCTGAACCGGGCGCGTTGGCGCTCATTGGTAAACCTCCCGTGGCAAAGCGGTTCCCGCCGCCATGCTCCACCCTTACATCCATAAGTCCGTATGTCTAGTGAATAGGCTGTGGTGTGCAACATCTGACAGGATCGAGTGAGTAGGCCGGTATGAAACTCCCCAACTCCAGCAAGGCCGATCTCAGCCGAAGCGTCGTTTCCCGCTACATTCAGCTTGCCACGCTGTTTCGGAGAAGGATTGAGTCAGGGCAATGGCCAGTCGGTTCGCAAATTCCTACCATCGAGCAACTGGCGGAGGAATGCGGGGTGGCTCGAGCGACCATTCGGCAAGCGCTCGGCTTGCTGGAAGCCGATCGGTTGGTGTCGCGGTTCAGGGCCAAAGGGACGTTCGTCAACCAGCATCGGTCCGAACAGCTCCTGCTGGACGTATTCACCAACTGGAATGGACTGCTGAACTCGCGCGACGGCGCCACCATCGAAGTCCTGGAGGATGGTGAGGTGACCACGCTGCCGGAGCGGTTGCATGATGTGGGAACCCCTGCCCCGCGATACCGTCGCCTCCGCCGCCGGCACTCCCGCGGCGATCAGGCGTTCCTGGTGGCTGAGGTCTTCATCGATGCCGCGATCGCCTCAATGATTCCCGAGGAAGCGTTCGGCACTACGACCGCGATGCGCCTCGCCTCGTTCCTGCCGGGCAAGGTTTCCAAGGCACAGCAGACCGTCACCATCGGGATGGCCGATATGGACACGGCGGCCATCCTCGACATCGCGCTCAACGCCCCGATCTGCCTGGTCGATCGCTCGGTCGCCGACGAGGAAGGCACGCTCGTGCTGCTGTCCAAAGGCACATACCGCGGCGACTTGGTGCGAATGGACATGCGACTGAAATGACCCGGACGGCTCACCAACCTGGAAACTGGGGCTAGACAAGCTAATCACCTAAAGTCCATATCTATGGCTAATAGCATGTGTGGCTCTGCCGCGACGTGCAGGCCATTGCCTT
Organism: uncultured Acetobacteraceae bacterium; assembly: GCA_964657565.1. Taxonomy (GTDB): domain Bacteria; phylum Pseudomonadota; class Alphaproteobacteria; order Acetobacterales; family Acetobacteraceae; genus JAVVHH01. The sequence goes on along the minus strand of CAZZVQ010000001.1, from coordinate 91,273 downwards.
CGTGCGCCTGGCCCATAGGGAAGGAGTACGTGGGTGACGCTGACCGTAGAGGCTGCAGCCAATAAAGCGGAGGTCGACGCCACCTATCGCAAGGTCGCGTGGCACATCGTCCCGCTCCTGATGATCTGCTACGTGCTGGCCTTCATCGACCGCGGCAATGTCGGCTTTGCCAAGCTGCAGTTCATGGGCGATCTCGGCTTCAACGAAGCTGTCTACGGTTTTGGCGGGGGCCTGTTCTATCTCGGCTACAGCGTGTTCGAGGTCCCGAGCAACCTGATCCTCGCTCGCGTTGGCGTGCGGGCCACGCTGCTCCGGATCATGGTGCTGTGGGGATTGTGCTCGGCGGCGCTCGCGCTGATGACGGCTCCCTGGCACTACTACACGCTGCGTTCGCTGCTTGGCGCAGCAGAGGCCGGGTTCTTCCCCGGAGTGCTGTTCTATCTCACGACCTGGATCCCGGTTTCCCGCCGCGGCCAGTTCACCGCCTACTTCATGTCGGCCATCGCCATCTCCGGAATCGTCAGCGGCCCCATGTCGGGTGGCATCCTACACGGGCTGGACGGCGCCTGGGGCCTGAAGGGCTGGCAGTGGCTGTTCATCGCCGAGGGAATACCCTCCGCCCTGATGGGCATCGTCGCCTACTTCACCCTGTCCGACCGGCCAGAAAACGCCCGATGGCTCAATGCCCGTCAGCTTCAGATCATCACGGCGGAACTGGAAGCCGAGCGCACGGCGAAGGCCGGGCACAGCCGGACCAGCTTCGCATCGGCGCTGCGCGACCGCCGCCTCTACGTCCTGCTCGGCATGTCGGTGGGACTGATCGCGGGCGGTGCCGGCATTCCGCTCTGGCTGCCCACGATCATCCGCAAGGCCGGCATCACAAATGTCTGGACCATCGGGCTGATGGCCGCCTGTCCATACATCGTTGCCGTGGTGGTGCAGCAACTGATCGCGCGACACTCGGACCGAGTGCAGGAGCGGCGGTGGCATGCCGCCCTGCCCGCGGCGGTCTGCGGCGCAGGCTGGATCCTGCTGGCGGCCTTCAGCAGCGACCCCTGGATCGCGCTTGGCATCCTGACGATTATGACAGCGGGCTACCTGGGTGCCACAGGCCCCTACTGGACCATGCCCGCCTTGTACTTGTCCGGCCCGGCGGCGGCGGGGGGCATCGCCTTGATCACCACCGCGGGCGGTATCGGCGCCTTCTTCGCTCCCACGATCGTCGGCTGGATCGCGTTGCAGACCGGCAGTCTGTCGTACGGCCTGGTCTTCTACGGCATCATCATGATCGGCGGCGCCATCCTCCTGCTGGTGGGCACCTCGCCGACGCCGAAAATCCGCGTCGATTAGACGGGCGGCGCGGCTGCAGCTTCCTCTACGGCCCTCTCCGCACTGCCCGCGCCCGCCCGGCCCGTGGGCACCATCAAGACGATCACGGTCGTCAGCCGTCCGAGCGGCGTGACGACCGCACAGTTCATCTCCACCCTCCAGTCAGATTACGCCGCCATGGCCCGAAAGCAGCCCAGGCAGCGGGGCTTGCCGACGGCTTCGTTATGGGCTTCGAAAATGAGGCGGACGCGAGGGAGATGGTGCAAGCGTTTGTCACGTAAATTGACAGCGCTGCGGCGGCGGAGCCAGAAGAACCGGCTCATCCGGCCGCGAAACGCTCTGGCGGCATTGGGTAATCCGCCTCGTTGAGGACCCAGCCCGGCTTGCGTGAGAAATCCAGCCGCGGCGGGCAGAAGAGGTCGACGAGTTGATTAAGCCCCGAACCAATGGCCTGCGTGGTATGGATCGACGGTGGAGGGATGACGCAGGCGGACGGGCTCTCGCACACCTCGTGCCGATCCTCGAGCCAATCGTGCATATTGGTCGTCCACGGCCAACGCAGATGGTGGACGAAGTCGCCCGTCAGTGCCAACGAGCATTGCTCGAAGTCCTCGTGGCTGTGCGGGGATAGCTTCGCCGGGTCGCGCGGTCCGTTGCGGGGATCGAGGTAGTTGATCATCAGCGTGGTGCAGCGCCAGATCCGCCCGAAGCGACCGGGCTCGGCGGCGACATCGAGCGGGTAGGTGCGGACCCGCCACCCATCCGGCGGTTCGGGCCACGGGTCGATGGGAGCAACGCGCGCGTTGGGGACGGCATGTGCGGCTGCATTCGGGCATCGCGCCACCAGGTCGCGCGACCGCGTCGTGAACACGCGGGTGATGGTTCCCCCCGATGGAAGCCGGACCTTACTGGCGCCGGGCGGGACGAAGACGAGGCAGTTGCCGGGCGCGGACACCGCCTCGCCGCCATGGGTGATCTCGAGCGGGGTTCCGGGCGCCGGCGCGATGATGGCGTATTCGTCGACTTGCTCCGCCCGGATTAGGGTCGCGTCGCCGTCCGCGACGGTGTGCACCACGACCATGTTCTCGCCGCAGAGGAACCAGCTTCGCACGCCGGGGCCGTCCTCGAGGCCGGGTTCGGCGTAGAAACGGCCGATATCGGGCCCTGCGAACGACCCGGCCCCCGTCGCGGCCGGGGCGGGCGAAGCCAGGGAGGCCCGAGGGTCGGTGGCGTCGTACATCAGCTCTATCCCGTCATCTTTCGCCAAAGTGTATCCAGATTGCCGCCTGCTGCAAGCGCGTTCTTGTTTGCGCGATCCGCCTCCGATATGACCGGCTGGATGCAGACCGACCTTGCCACCGACGGACCGGAGGGAACTGTCGCCGCCGTCCGCGAGCACGTCCGGCGGGCGATCATGCGCGGCGAGTTGGCGCCCGGCGCCGTGCTGTCGCAGGTGCGTCTGGCCAAACGGTTCGGCGTCAGCCGGACACCGCTGCGCGAAGCGCTGCGCATGTTGCAGGAGGAAGGGCTGATCGAGACGGAGCGGAACCGGCGCGCCCGGGTCGCCAGTTTCGACGCCGGCGATCTTGAATTAGTCTATTCACAGCGCGTCCTACTGACCGCGGTCGCCACCGCGCTGACCGTGCCGCAGATGGGGGATGGCGACATCGCGGCCATGTCCGATGCAATCACGACCATGCGAAAATTCAGTCAAGCCGGCGATGCGGAAGGCTGGCGCCAGGCCGACCGAGCGTTCCACCGGCTGCATTGCGCGCGCGCGCCGGACAGCGTGAAGGCCGATCTGGACCGGCTGTTCGAGCGGGCGACGCTGTTCCGCCTGCTGCGCTTGCGCGACGAGCCGCACCGCCAGCCCGCCATCTCGCACGACCACGACACCATCATGGCGGCCTGCGCTCAGCGGGATCGGACAGCGGCCGTGCAAGCCGTGGCGCGGCATCTGTCACGCGTCGCCCTGGCGCTGGTGGCGCTCATGGTGCCGGAGCACGACCCGCTGACGATCCGCACCGCGCTCCGGCTCATTCTGGGCGAGCATGATGCTAAAGTGGATCCAGGTTTGACATGAGCCCACCGCGCCGCTAAATCGGAAACCGTAACTGGATCCATATCGCGGTCCGGACAGGGGGCGTCGTGAAGAAACTGCTGACTGGGATCGTTGCGTTCGGCGCGTTGTTCGGCGCACACTCCGCGATCGCGCAAGCCCCCGAACTCCGGGTCGGCGTGCTGCTCGCGCTCAGCGGCCCCGCCGCCTATCTCGGCGACCCCGTGCAGAAGGCGCTCAAGCTGCTCGCCGACCACTACAACGAGCAGGGCGGCATCGCCGGGCGCAAGCTGACCCTTATCACCTACGACACCGAAGCCAACACCGGCAAAGCCGTCCAGCTCTTTCGCCGCCTCGTCGAGAGCGACAACGCAGCGGTCGTCATCGGCCCGTCCACCACGGGCGAGTCGATCACCCTCATCTCGGTCGCCAACGAGTTGCACACGCCGATGATCTCGTTCGGCGCCGGCAAGGACGTCATCTCCCCCGCTACGCCCTACGTCTTCAAGGTGCCGCCGACCGACGAGACCGAGATCAAGGCGCTGGTGCAGGACTTCGCCCATCGCGGTTGGAAGAAGATCGCCGTGCTCTACGCCGCCGGCCCCTACGGCCAGAGCGGCGACACCCTGCTGCGAACGCTGGCCCCCGCCGCCGGCCTCACTTTGGTGGCCGAAGAGCAGTTCCAGCCGCTCGACACCGACATGACCCCGCAGGTCGTCCGCGCCCGCGCCAGCGACGCCGACGTGATGCTCATCTGGGCCACCGACCCGGCCGCCACGCTCGTCGTCAAGCAGGCCGCCGCCCTCGGCTTCAAGAAACCCATCGTCAACAGCCCGGCCGTCGCCGATCCGAAATTCATCGAGAAGGCCGGCGCGGCGGCCGAGGGCACCTATGTCCAGAGCAGCCGTCTGCTCGTCGCGGCCGACCTGCCGGCCGGCGACCCGCAAAAGCAGGGCCTCGTCTGGCTCACCGACGCCTACCGCACGCGTTTCAAGGAAGAGCCGCCGCAGAATGCCGGCCACCCGTTCGACGCCCTGCTGCTGATCGAACAGGCCGCTAAGGGCATCTCCGGCCCGGCGACCGGCGAGGCCATCGCCAAAGGCCTCGATACCGCCGCGGTCTGCGGCGCGAACGGTTGCTTCCACATGTCGCCCACCGACCATAACGGCCTGCCGCCGGACGCCATGATCCTGCTGCGCGCGCATGACGGACGCTGGGCGCTGTCGCCCTAAGTCAGGCCGGTGCAGCAATTCTTCCAGATCCTGGTCGGCGGGACCATCCTGGGCGCGGTCTACGGCATGGTCGCGCTCGGGTTTGGCATCGTCTACAACGCCAGCCGCGTCATCAACTTCGCCCACGGCGAGTTCGTCATGATGGGCGGCCTGCTCACGGCCGCGCTCGCCAGCAGCTTCAAGCTGCCCCCGCTCGCCGCCGCCGGGCTCGCCATTCCGGCCGTCTGCCTGCTCGGCGTGGCGCTCGACCGCCTCGTCATCCAGCAGGCCCGGCGCAAGGAGCATTTGACGCTCGTGATGATTACCATCGGCGCTGCCACCGTGTTTCGCGGCTTGATGGAGATCGTGGTCGGCCGCGACATCTATTTCATGCCGGCTTTTCCGTTCGCGCCGGACCTCCTGGTCGGCGGCATCTACCTGCCGGGCCAGGGGTTCTGGGTCCTGGGCGCACTCGTGCTGATCGCCGGCGGGCTGTATGTGCTGTTCCAGCATACGAGCCTCGGGCGCGCCATGCGGGCTGCGGCAGGGAACGCGCGCGCGGCGCAGCTCTACGGGATCGACCCGCGGCTGATGTCCACGCTGTCCTACGGGATCGCCGGGTCGATCGGCGCGATCGCCGGCGCGGTCGTCACACCCATGGCGTCGGGCTACTATCAGACGGGGCTGTTCTTCGGCCTGAAGGGTTTCGCTGCTGCCATCCTCGGCGGCGTCGGCAACCCATTCGGCGCCATCGTCGGCGGCCTGGTGATCGGCATCACGGAGAGCCTAGCCGCAGGCTATGTCAGCTCCGGCTACAAGGACTCGATCGCGCTCGGCCTGCTGCTGCTGATGCTGCTGGTCCGCCCCAGTGGGCTGTTCGGGCGGGCGGCGGCGGTGCGGGTATGACCGGGTCGCCGCTGCGGGCCGCGTATCGACGCAATCTGCTGGGCCTCGTCGGACTGGCGGCTGGGCTCGCTCTGCTCGGGCTGCTGGTCGCCGGGTCGTTCTACAAAACGATGCTGATCTTCAGCATGATGCACGCGGTCGCCGCGATCGGGCTGTGCCTGCTGTTCGGCTATGGCGGGCAGATCTCGCTCTGTCAGGGCGCCATGTTCGGCCTCGGCGCCTACACGGCGGCCAATTTCGTGCAAAAGCTCGGCGTCGACCCGCTGCTGGGGCTGCTCGGCGCGATCGTCGTGCCGGCCGCCATTGGCTGGGTCGTGGCCCGGCCGCTGCTGCGCCTGTCCAGCCACTACCTCGCCATGGCGACGCTGGCGCTCGGCCTGATCCTGTCGATCTTCTTCGCGCAGCTCCAATGGCTGACCGGCGGCGCCGACCCCGGCATCATGAACCTGCCGCCCTTCGCTCCGCTTGGCCTGCGGCTCGGCAGCACCAACGCGATGTTCTGGGTCTGCGCCGTATGCCTGCTGCTGACGATGGCGGCGGCGGTCAATCTGGTGCATTCCCGCATCGGCCGTGCCCTGCGCGGCATCCGCAGCGCAGAGATCCCGGCTGCCTCGCTCGGCATCGACACGGTCGCCTACAAGGTCCGCGTGTTCAGCCTCGCCTGCGGCCTGGCCGGCCTCGGCGGCGCGCTCTTCGCCTTCTTCACCCGCGCCTTCAACTCCAGCAGCTTCGATGTCGGCTTCTCGATCGATCTGCTGATCATGGTGCTCGTCGGGTCCGTCACCAGCCCGTGGGGCGCGTTGGCCGGTGCCGTCGTCATCGACATCCTGCCCGCCTTCCTCGAGAACCTCGAGCACTATCGCCTGTTCGCCTACGGCGTGCTGATGACCGCCATCATGGTGTTCATGCCGGATGGTCTCGCTGCCGCCGCGGTGGGAGGGCTCCGCTCGCTCGCCGCGCGGCTGGCCCGGGGTGCCGCCTGATGCTGGAGGTCGTCGGCCTGTCCAAGCGCTATGGTGGCCTGCAGGCCGTGAATGATGTCAGCTTCACCGCCCAGCCCGGCCACGTCACCGCCGTGATCGGCCCCAATGGCGCCGGCAAGACGACGCTGCTGAACCTGATCAGCGGCGTCGTGCCGCCCGATTCCGGCACCGTCCATCTCGGCGGCGCCGTGATCGGTGGCCTGCTGCCCTACCGGGTCGCCGCCCTCGGCCTGACGCGCACTTTCCAGAGCCCGCAGCTCTTCGACGGCCTGACCGTGCTGGAAACGGCGATGGTCGGTGCTCACTGGACCGGCCGCGCCGGCTTCTTCGCCGCCATGCTGCATCTACCGCGAGTCGCCGCCGAGGAGCAGATGCTCGAGCAGGCCGCGCGGGCGGCACTCGACGAGGCCGGCGTGCCGAGCACTGTCTTTGGCCGCATCGCGCTCGACCTGCCGTACGGCTTGCAGCGCCGCGTCGAGATAGCACGCGCCCTGGCCATGGGCGCGCGCGCCCTGCTGCTGGACGAGCCTGCGGCCGGACTGAACGGCTTGGAGGTCGACGACATCGCGAACCTCATCCAGGACCTCGGCGCCCGCGGCGCCGTCATCGTTCTGGTCGAGCACAAGATGGACATGGTGATGCGCATCTCCGACCACGTCGTCGTGATGAATTTCGGCGCCAAGATCGCCGAGGGCACGCCGGGCCAGGTCCAGGCCGACCCGGCCGTGATCGAGGCCTATCTTGGCGTCGAGGCAGGGTTCGATGCCTGACGCGATGCTGCAGGTCGCGGAACTCGGCGTGGCCTACCGCGCCATCACCGCGCTCTCGGGCGTGTCGCTGCACGTCGCGCAGGGTGAGATCGTTGCGCTGGTCGGCGCCAACGGGGCCGGCAAGTCCAGCCTGCTCAACGCCATCTCCGGCGTGGTGCCGGCCCGTTCCGGCGAGATCCGCTTCGAGGGCGGCGCCCTGCACGGCCAGACCCCGGGCGCCATCGTTCGCCGCGGCGTGGTGCAGGTGCCGGAGGGGCGGCAGGTCTTCGCCGACCTGACCGTGCTGGAGAACCTTGAACTCGGGGCCTATGCCCGCGGCCTGCGCGCGGCCCGCGGCGAACTGGCCGACATCTTCGCGCTGTTCCCGCGTCTGGCCGAGCGCCGCGCGCAGCTCGCCGGCTATCTCTCGGGCGGCGAACAGCAGATGCTTGCCATCGGCCGCGCGCTCATGGCCGGCCCGCGGCTCCTGCTGCTCGACGAACCCTCGATGGGCCTCGCGCCGCTCGTCATCGGCGAGATGTTCCGGCTGCTGCGCCGCCTCAACGCCGAGCGCGGCATCACCATGCTGTTGGTCGAACAGAACGCGCGCGCCGCGCTGAGCCTCTCGCACCGCGGCTACGTGCTGACCAACGGCCGCGTCACCGGCACCGGGACCGGCGCCGAACTGCTCGCCGACCCGGCCGTGCGCGCGGCCTTCCTGGGCCGCAGCGCCCGCATACCGCAGCCCGACGTGGCTGGAGGAGAACGATGCGCGTCCTGACCTACGAGCGCACCGATCCGCGCGACGGCTCCATCGCCTGGCTGCGTGAGCAGGGCATCGAGGTCCGGCCGGGCCGCGCCGATTCCGACCCGGCGCTTCGCCGCTATGCACCGGAGGAGATCGTCGCCGACGCCGCGGGCTGCACCGCCGTGCTCGGCTCCAGCGCCGCCCTGTTTCCCCGCAGCGTCATCGATGCGCTGCCGGAGCTGCGCTTCATCTCCAAGATCGGCATCGGCGTGGACACGATCGACGTGGCCGCCGCCAGCGAACGCGGGATCCTGGTCAGCAACACGCCTGATGCCGCCGGCATCGCCGCCGTTGCCGAGCACGCCATTGCCATGATGCTGGCGCTGCGCAAACGCCTGCCGACCTGGACCCCCGCCTTCATGCGCGCGGGCGGATGGCGCGGCGACGAGTTCGCGACCATGATGGAGGGCACCAGCGTCGGTATCGTCGGCTTCGGCCGCATTGGGCGCGCCGTGGCTCGCCGCCTCGCCGGCTGGGACATGACCCTGCTAGCGTACGACCCGGCGCCCGGCCCGACCGTGCATGGCGTGACCATGTGCGCCCTCCCGGACCTGCTCGCGCAGGCCGACATCGTCACGCTGCATTGCGGCGCCACCGCGGAGAACCGCCACATGATCGACGCCGCCGCCCTCGCGCGGATGCGTCCGGGCTCGCTGCTGATCAATACCGGCCGCGGCTCGCTGGTGGACGGAGCTGCGTTGGCCGCCGCCCTGCGCGCGGGCCACATCGCCGGCGCCGGGCTGGACGTCTTCGAGCAGGAGCCGCCCGACCCGGCTGACCCGCTCTTCACCCTGCCGAACGTCGTCGTCACCCCGCATGCCGCGACCCGCACACTGGAGGCGTTCCTCGGCCGCCGCATGCAGGCGGCGCGCAACCTGGTCGCGATGATGACCGGCGCCCCCTGCGACGACGTGGTGAACCGGCCATGATCGCGGAGTCGGCCCATAATCTGGACTTCGTCGGCCACAGCCCGCTCTCCGGCCGTGGCGACGCGCTGCAGGTCATGGTCGAGCGCGGCCACGCCTATATCGGCCATCGCATCAGCCGCGGCATCAGCGTCGTCGACGTGCGCGACCCGCGCCACCCCGTGCCGGTCAATTTCGTTCCGGTGCATGAGCGTTCCTGGTCGATCCACCTGCAGACCCAAGACGGGCTGCTGCTGGCAGTCGAGGAATTCGATTTCAAATCGGCGATCTCGCAGCGCGACTACTATGCCGGCTCGATCCCGGACATGGACAGCAGCCGGTTCGGCACCCGCGGCGTCGATTTCTCCGCCGGCATGCGCGTCTATGACCTCGCCGACCCGGCCAACCCGCGCCCGATCGGCTTCCTCGAGGTCGAGGGTCTCGGGCTGCACCGCATCTTCTGGGTGGGTGGCCGCTACGCCTACGCCTCGGCCATGCTCGACGGCTACACCGACCACATTCTGCTCATCATCGACCTGCAGGACCCGACCCGCCCCGTCGAGGCCGGACGCTGGTGGCTTCCCGGCATGTGGCGCGCGGGCGGCGAGCAGAACGATTGGCCCGGCCGCGTCGCGCTGCACCACGCGGTCGTCGAGGACGACGTCGCCTACGGATGCTGGCGGGATGGCGGGCTCACCCTGCTCGATGTGTCGGACAAGGCCCACCCCCGCCTGATCGCGCACCGCAACTGGAGCCCGCCTTTCGCCGGCGGCACGCATAGTGCGCTGCCGCTGCACGACCGCGGTCTGCTGGTCGTCGCCGACGAGGCGGTGGCCGCCATCGACCAGGAGCCGCTGAAGCACACCTGGGTGCTGGACATCCGTGCGCCGGCCAACCCGGTCACCATCGCGACCATGCCGACACCGTGCGAGCAGGATTATCGCGCCAAAGGCGGGCAGTTCGGCCCGCATAACCTGCACGAGAATCGGCCCGGCTCGTTCCGCAGCAGCACGACCGTTTTCGCCACCTGGCAGAGCGCCGGGCTGCGCGTATTCGATATCAGCGACCCGTTCCGCCCCTTCGAGACCGGCCACTGGGTCCCACCTGCGCCGCAAACCTGGTTCGAGCCGATGCGCGGCCGGGCCAAGGTCGTGCACGCGGCCGACGTGTTCGTCGCGGCGGACGGGCTGGCTTACCTGACCGACTACGATACGGGTCTGACCATCATGCAATGGCGGGGCGCATGACCTCTTTCAAGCAAAGGCTGCGCGGCCCCGGCACGCTGCACGGTTTCTTCCTCGGCCAACCCAGCCCGGCCGTGGTCGAGATGGTCGGCTGGGCCGGCTTCGACTTCGTCATCGTCGACATGGAGCACGGGCCGACTGGGCTCGAAACGCTGGAGCATCTGCTGCGGGCCGCCGATTCCGTCGGCGTCGCCGGCCTGGTCCGGGTCGCCAGCAGCGCTGCCGCCGACATCCTGCATGCGCTCGATTGCGGCGCCGCCGGCATCCTGGTGCCGCATGTGACCGACGCGGAGGTCGCGCGGGACGTGGTCCGGCATTCCTATTACCCGCCGGTGGGCACGCGCGGGATCAACAGCATCACCCGCGCCGGGCGTCACGGCCTCGCCGGCCCCACCTATCTGCGCGACCAGGCCGAACGCACCGCGGTCCTCGTGATGATCGAAGACCGGGCGGCGCTGGATCATGTCGACGCGATCGCCCGGGTGCCTGGCGTGGACGCGGTGTTCGTCGGGCCAGCCGACCTCGCCGCCTCGATGGGCTTCCCCGGCGAGCCGCGCCACTCCGACGTCGTCGCCGCCATCGACGCCATCTGGCCCGCCGTCCTGGCGGCCGGCGGCCCCGCCCTGGCCACCACCGCCCGCTCGCCCGAAGACGCGGGCGCGCTGGCCCGGACAGGGATCAGGATGCTCTGTTTCAACACCACCACCCTGCTCGGCAACGCGCTGACGACGCTGCGGGGCAAGCTCTCGTGACGACACAAGGAGGGGCCGTATGACCACGATCCAGACCACCCGCCGCCGCATCCTGGCCGCAGGCGGCGCCGCGACGCTGTTCGCGCCGTCGCTGCGCGCCCAGCCGGCGCGGACCATCAAGCTTGGCGTGCTCTCGGATTTCAACGGCCCCTTCGCGGCGACCTGCGGCACCGGCAGCGTGGCCGGCGTCAAATTAGCCGTCGAGGACTTCCTGGCGGGCAACCCGGGCGTGGCGGTCGAGGTCCTGCAGGCCGACCATCAGAACAACCCCGACACCGGCTCCGGGATCGCGCGCCGGTGGTTCGACGTGGACGGCGTCGCGGCCGTGCTCGACGTCGTCAACTCCGCCGTCGCCCTGGCCGTCTCGACGGTGACGCGCCAGGCCAACCGCACCTTGCTCGCGACCGCCGCCGGCACGACGCGGTTGATCACCGACCAGTGCTCGCCCAACACCATCCTCTGGACCTTCGACACCTACGCCTACGGCAACACCATGGGCCAGGTCCTGACGAAGGATGGCGGCAGCAGTTGGTTCTTCATCACCGCCAACTACGCCTTCGGCCAAGACCTGCAGGCGCAGACGACCGGCGCCGTCACCCGCGCCGGCGGCAGCGTGATCGGCAGCGCGCTGCATCCCACCAACACGTCGGACTACTCGTCGTTCATGCTCCAGGCGCAATCCTCCGGCGCCAAGGTCATCGCCATCGCCAGTGGCGGGAACGACATGGTCGGCGCCATCAAGCAGGCCGTCGAGTTCGGCGTGATGCGCACGCAGAAGGTGGCCCCGATCATGCTCGGCATCGTCGATGTCCACTCGCTCGGGCTCGAGACCGCGCAGGGCCTGGTCGCCAACGAGCCGTTCTACTGGAACCTCAACGACCAAACGCGCGCCTGGACCAAGCGTTACCTGGCGCTGCAGCCCGGCAACTACCCGACCATGCAGCACGCCGGCGCGTATTCCGCCGCGCTGCACTTCCTGCGCAGCAGCCAGGGCACCGAGCCGCTGGACGGCCGTGCCATGGTCGCCGCCATGAAGGCCAGGCCCACCCACGATGCCGTCTTCGGCGATGGCAGCATCCGCGCCGATGGCCGGAAGATGCTTCCCATGTACCTGTTCACCGTCAAGCGGCCCTCCGACTCCGGCGGTCCCTGGGATTACTACAACCTCGTCGAGACGGTGCCCGCCGAGCGGGCTCTGCCGCCAATGGACCCGGCCGCCTGTCCCATGGCGAAGGGCTGACCGGGCATGGCGCCGGAGCCGTGTCTCGACATCGCCCATGTCGGCCATCTCGAGCTGCTCACCCCAGTGCTCGAGGCCAGCACCGGCTTCTTCGTCGACGTGCTGGGCATGACCGTCAGCGGGGAACGGGCCGGCTCGGTCTATCTGCGCGCTTGGGACGACTACGAGCGCCACAGCCTGAAGCTGACGCAGTCCGCCCAGCCCGGCCTCGGCCATGTTGGCCTGCGGGCGCGGACCCCGCAGGCGCTGGCGCGCCGGGTCGCCGCGCTGGAGGCGGCCGGCCATGGCGGCGCGTGGACCGACGGCGATCTGGGCCACGGCCCGGCCTACCGTTTCCACGACCCGGACGGCCATCCGTACGAGGTCTACTACGAAACCGAGTGGTTTGATCCGTCGCCGGAGCAGCGCCCCCGCCTGCGCAATCAGGCGCAACGCTTTCCCGCCCGCGGCGTCAACGTCCGCCGGCTTGATCATTATAACCTCGTCGCCCGCGACCTCGCCGGCAATCGAAGCTTCCTGGCCGACCTGCTCGGCTTCCGCCTCACCGAGATGACGCTGGATGCCCAAGGCGAGGAAGCCGGGTTCTGGATGACCGCGACCAACAAGGGCTACGACTTCGCCTATGGCCGCGACCCCGACGGCCGCTCCGGCCGGTTCCATCACGTGACCTTCGCGCTCGACAGCCGCGAGGAGGTGTTGCGCGCCGCCGACATCTTCATCGAGCACGGCATCGCCATCGAGAACGGCCCGCACAAGCACGGCGTGCAGCAGACCTTCTTCGTCTACGTCCTCGAGCCCGGCGGTAACCGCGTCGAACTCGGCTGCAGCGGCGCCCGGCTGATCTTGGCGCCCGACTGGCGCCCGATCGTCTGGACCGCGGCCGAGCGGGACGGCAAGCAGGCCTGGGGCCTGCCGCTGTCGCCGTCATTCGCACACTACGTCACTCCTCCAACGGAATGAGTGCCATGCTGTGGGCCGAGATGAGCCAGTTCGTCGCCGAGTATTGGCACGAGGTGGACGGCAATGGTGGCGCCCGCGCGCACGAGCTGTTCCTGCCGGACGGGAGTTTCAGCACGAGCGTGCGGACCTATGTCGGGCAGGAGGCGATCAAGGGCTTCTACGGCGGCCGGCAAGCCCGCGGCGCCCGCACCGCGCGCCATCTGGTCAGCAATCTCAGGCTAGGCCGCGTGGCCGGCGCGGAGGTGGAAGTCCACTGGATCCTGTCCCTGCATGCCGAGGACGGTTTGCCGGTGCTGCTCTCGGCGCCTCCGATCATGATCGCCGACGTCGAGGACCTTTGCGTCCAAACCCCTTCCGGCTGGCGCCTCCGCTCCCGCCGCATCGTCCCAGTCTTCAAGGGCGGCGCTCCAACCACTGGTTGAGCGGCCAACGCGAGACGCCTATGGCGCGGGTCAGACAGCCTGATGGTCTTCAGCTCTGATACCGAACAGATCGCAGCGGCAGCGTTCACCGCCGACGGTGCGTACGCCCGGGACGGCGTCTATGGCCAAGTTGGCCCCCGTCATCCCAAGGCGTCCGTCATCGTGCCACCTCGCTCGAGCGCGGTGCCGAGCGAGGCCGCGCAAACGGCGCCGACGATGCGAGATCGGCACCTGCAGACTAATCGTCGAGCACGGCCGCATGGCTTTGGCAGACGTCCTCCGGCTACAACTGGCATGCTCTGGTTGAGGCCGACATCAGCCGCTTCAAACGGATCATCGGTGCTCGAACTCGGAATACGTCCGCCTCCCGTAACAACGAAGCAAGATGGCCGAACTCCGGCCACCCGCTGACCCTTGCAACAGACTAATCGTGGGCCACGGTCAATCGTTGAACGTTACACCACGGGTCAGTTCAGCGATTTCCTTGAGAGCTTGTTCGGCTGGCCCACGCTCCCGCTGCCAGATGTTCCGGCCGACAATCACTCCCCGGGCGCCCGCCCGAATGGTGCCCGCAATCGCGTCGACGATGGCCGACGGCGAACCAGCGAGCGGTCCGCCGGCGATGACCAGCGGCACTTGGAGTTCATCGACGAGCCGCTTGGTCCTCTCCTCCCCAGGAAAGGCGAGCTTGATGATGTGCGCGCCGAGGTCGTAGGCGATCCGTGCCACCTTTTCCTCCGCAGCGATGACCTCATCAGTGCGAGGCGCACCGATGATCACGGGTTCGAGCACGAGTGGGATATCCCACCGGTCGCAGTCGGCGATGACTGTCCCGACGCGGGTGCACATAGCCACGCGTTCGGACTTCGACATATTCCAAGGGAACAGCATCTTGACCGCGTCGACTCCCAGGCGCACGGCCTCCTCGACCGTCGTGATGAGGCCGTGCGTGCCGCCATCGAGCTCGCGGTAATCGTAGAACGTGTCGATCGTCAGCACGCGGGACAGGTGCGGGTGCGCGGCGAAGAAGCGCTCCGTCTGCTTGACCTGGCCGGGAGTCATCATGAACCCGGTCACGTCGTTGTTGGCCCAGGCTGGAAACGGCGCCGATGGCGTTTCGAGCCCTTCGATACGGTCGAAGATGAGGCCGTGGTCGACCGGCATGATGATGGCAGCGCGATGACTCGGCAGCGTGCGGCGGAGACGATATTCCATCGACATGTAAATTCTTTCCTTGTTGATCTGCGCCGGGTCCCGGTATCGACCCGGCGCCCTTAGTTGGAGTGGATCACCTGCCTCTGGGATCCCGCCGTCCACGAGTGCTCACCGGATGTACGGCGACAGCGCCGCGACCCAGCAAGCCACGGCGGCTGCACCCGCATCGGGGATACCGGCCGCGCGTGCGCCGAGATAGCTCGCGCGGCCAAATCGGGGGTGCATGCCGGCCGTCGCATCACGGCCGGCCTGCGACGCGGCGACGGCTGCCTGCCAGGCCTGGTGCGGCGGCTGCCCTTGATCGAGCGCGCTGCGGAATGCGCGCGCGGCTGGTTCGAGAGCATCGACCATGGTGCGATCGCCCACTTTGGCGCCCCCTAGATCGCTGACGGCCTGAACCGCGCTATCGAATGCGGCTGCCCAATCCTGTCGCGTCGGCCGTTCGATGTTGGCCAGGTACCGGGCGGCGCGCATCAGTGCCGTCGCATAGAAAGGCCCGGAACTGCCGGCGATCGCGCGCCGGAGCGCATTGGCCAGGTTCGTCAGGCCGCCGCTTGGCGTGCTCCATGCGGAAGCGGGTAGTGCCCTCGCGGCCTCGGCGCCGCGCGCCATGCTCGCGCCAAGATCGCCGTCGCCGGCCCGGGCGTCGAGATCGGTCAACTCGCTTTCATATGCGATCAGCGCTTGCGCCGCGGCCAGTACGGCCGCGCGCAGCGGCGAGTTGCCGTCGGTCGGAAAACTTTCGGCAACATCTTGCGCCGGGCGCGGAAGGGATAGGAGCGGCGCGGTATTCAGCCGGCCTCCGCCGGGCCATGCCGGCGCGGTCGTCGGCATGTCCAGCAACTCGAGACGCCGGTCTTCGACCGGCAGAAGCGAGAGCGAGAAACCAGGCATGTCGAGCGCCGACAGGAACGTACCGCACCAGCCACGCTCGATTTCCAGGCCACGCTGCTTCAGCACGCGGAGTGCTTCGCGCAACACGATGGCAAGCTCCATCGGCGGTGTCCCGCCGAGACCATTTACCAGCAAACAGACGCGAGACCCGGCCGTGATTTTGCGATCTTGCTCGATCGTCGACAGCAGTCGCTCGACGAGCACGGCCGCCGGTGCGGTCTTGGCGCGCTCGACGCCAGGCTCGCCGTGAATGCCCAAGCCGAGTTCGACCTCGTCGGCCTCGAGCGTGAAGCTTGGGCGACCGATGGCTGGCAGCGTGCAGGAGCCGAGTGCGACACCCATCGAGCCCAAATCGGCTGATGCTTCCCTCGCGAGGGCGGCGACCTCGGCCAGGTTCCGGCCCATGTCGGCTGCGGCGCCGGCAAGCTTGTGGATCAGGACTGTCCCGGCGATGCCCCGGCGGCGCGAGTCCTCAACGGTGTCGCGAAGAGCGACGTCGTCGGCGACCACCACGATCTCCACCGGAATGCCTTCGGCGCGCGCGATCTCCGCAGCCAAGCCGAAATTGAGGCGGTCGCCAGTGTAGTTCTTGACGATCAGCACCGCGCCCGCCGGACCAGCACTGGCGCGGATCGCGGTTAGTACCGCGTCGCTGCTCGGCGAGGTGAACACGTCGCCGGCAACCGCTGCCGTCAGCATGCCGCGGCCCACATATCCGGCATGTGCCGGCTCATGCCCGCTGCCGCCGCCCGAGATGATCGCCACGCGCCGTTCGGCGGCTTGCGGCAAGCCGGTCTGCACAACGACGTTCTCGTCGGCGAGCAACACTTGTCCGGGTGACAGTGCGACAACGCCCTCCAGCATCTCGCGAACGACGTTCAAGGGATTGTTGATGAGCTTCTTCATGCAGGCTCCGCAGGTCGCCAAGGAGGGATGCTGGTGGCGGAGCACGTTTCTTCGCCAAACCCGGTGATGGCAGCATCGATCTTGCGATCGATTGAGCGGCCGCTTTCGGCATAGGCGCGCGTCCAGTCTGGCAGCGGCTCGACCGTGCTGACGCGGCGGGTCGCTGCGAAGTCCGGCGACGCACCGTGGACTGCCTGCCAGCCGAGAAAGGCAGCCTCGACCGCGGCTAGTTCCGGCTCGTCGAGCGTGTAGATGGGCTGACCGAAGACGCTCGCGCGCAGTTCCAGGAACGCGACCGAGCGTGCCCAACCGCCAGTGGCGTGAATCGGGCCTGCTGGCGTTCCAGCCCGATCCATCGCCGCAAGAATGTGGCTCGCGCGGAAGGTGACGCGCTCCAGTGCGCCTCGAACCTGCATCACCTGCGGGTCGCCGTCACCGCTGGCCGCTCCCCCCGGCATGCCCGGAATGCGTGCTCCGTCGAGGAGCCGGCGCAGGATTGCATTCGCGCCCGGGGCGCAAGACAACGCTGCACTCAGCTCCATCACGCCCAAGCAAGCCAGGCCCGACAAGCCGGAAGGCGGGATGGAGAACGTCATGAGATGGTCCAAATACGGGATCGGGTGACAGGCCGCCTCGCCGTAGATCAAATTTGCCGTGCCCATCGAGTCAACGCGCGCGTGCGGCGCGATTCGGCGGACTGCCGCGGCGGCGATAGGATGATCGTGCCCGCCTGCGACCAGCACGGTCTGGGGCGAGGCCGCACCGCTCGCGATCAGCGGCCCTGCCCGCATGGTACCGATGGCCGTACCGGCGCTGAGCAATGGTGGCAGCGAGGGTGCTCCGGAGGCTTCGAGTAGCGGGGCGATCCACGTTCGAGCATGGACGTCGTAGCAAGCCGTGCGCGGTGCCAACGTGCTGCTCATGAATGCGACGCCCGACCACCACACGGCGGGATAGTCGGTTAGGGCGATCCATCGCCACGCGGAACGGAGCTCCTCCGGCCGGTGGCGCCGCAGCCAAACCCATTTGGCGGCGGTACGATCCGGTCCGACGGCGATCCCGGCGCGCGGCGTTGCGGCCGCGGACTGGCGCAACTCCGCCGCCTCCCCCGACGCTCGGGTATCGAACCATGGTAGCGACAGCCCGGTCGGCCGCAGATCGGCTGCCACGCCGATCCCGTCCTCGCCGACCCCGGCCGCGGCGATGGCAACGAGCGGAACGCCTGCACCGGCGATGCGCCAGCCCTTGATGATGATCGCTTCCAACATGGAAACGAGGGCGGTTGCATCAGTGGTCGGGCCGATCCCGTCCGACACGCGAGGCGTCGGCAGCGTCGCCGCATGGACCGAACGCCCGCCTTCGTCCACGAACACCACCTTGACGTTGGTGCTGCCGATGTCGATGCCGCACGTCAGAGCCACCGCGCTTCTGCCTCGCCCGCGTCAGACAATGCGGAGTTGAGTCTTGACAGCATTGCCCGCCACCATGCTGTCCACCGCTGCAGCGAAATCCCAGACCGAAAACGGATCGCCGAGCAGCACGGCGGCGCGATCTCGGATGTCCGACATCATGTCCACCGCTGCCGGGAACCGGTCGGCGCACGAGTTCGACCCGACGATGCGCATTTCGCGCTCGTAGATCTTGAACGGCGCGAAGCCGACCATGGCGCTCTCGTCGTGTACGCCGACCTGGACGAGAACGCCGGTCTTCTCGACGAGGCTGATCGCCTGTTCCAAGGCGGAGCGCACGCCGGCCGCCTCGAACACCACGTCGAAGCATTCGGCGCCGAGCGCGGCCGGGTCGACCACGTCGGCAATCCCGGCAAGCCGTGCGATCACATGCTTTGTAGGCGCCGGATCGGCAAGCCGCACCATGCTGGCACCGGACACCTGGGCCACGATACCGATGAGCAGGCCCATCGTTCCCCCGCCAAGGACGAGCACGCTCTTGTTTTTGACGTCCCGCGCCGAATCGACGGCATGGATCGCACAGGCGAGCGGCTCGATCAGCGACGCGACGGCGCCGCCGAGGTCCTCCTTGACCGCGAATGCGTTCTGGGCGGGCACGGCGACGAATTCGGCGGCGGCGCCCGGACGGCCCACGCCGATCGGCGACAAGTGCAGGCACAGATTGGGGCGTCCTGCCCGGCACCAGCGGCAATGTCCGCAGACGACGTTGGGATCGACCGCGACGAAATCACCTTCCTTGACGCCCTTGGCTCCTGGTCCGACCGCGACGACATGGCCGGCGAATTCGTGACCCGGCGTGACGGGGTAGTTTGTGCCCGGGAACCCGTGACGCAGGATATGAAGATCGGTGCCGCAGATTCCGCACGCAGTGGGCCGAACCAGGACTTCGCCTTCGCTCAGCCGTGGGATCGCCGTCTCGACGACGCTCGCAGCGTGGTCTTCCGTGATCCGTACCGCCCGCATACGTCCGCTCGGCGACGAGCCGTTCGAGCCGATGGCGTCGAACAATGATTGCAGAGTCATCGCTCCTTCCCGTCGGCGCTAGCGCTTGCCACGAATAACGGGGCTGCGCTGCGGGTCGGCCTTGCATGGCGTCATCATTCGTCTTCTCTCTGCTTCGTCCGGATGGCTGGTCCGTTTTGATGTTCAGTGCGTATCGAGAACGGCCTGGGCCTCGATCGTGATCGGGACGACGTCGGTCTTGACCCATGATCGGTAGTAGTCGAACGGTCGCTGGTCCTTGCTCCAGGACAGCGACGTGACCAGCAACAAAGGTGATTTAGGCCGTACTTCCAAGAGCCTGGCCACGTGGGCCGGTGCTGGCACCGCTTCGACGCTGCGGCGCGCCCCGAACACGATGTACCCGGCGCTGCGCAAGACCCGGTTCAATGAACCGTGGGGCGCCATGACCTCGCTGCCGAGGATGATGCCCTCGAGTTCCGGGAGCAAGAAGTTCTCCGAGTAGAGCGCGAGCTTGCCGTCGAGGCGCCGCAGGCGTCGCAAGCAAAACCCTTTTTCGCCTTCTGCCAGGCGTAGGGACGCCGCGATGACCGGTGCGAAGCTGGTGCATTCGGCTTCCAATACTGCCGTTTCTACACGCCGTTTCTTGAAATCCACCTCGCCTTCGAAGAAGCTCGCGGTCACCTGCAGCGCCCAACCGGATTGTCCCGCTTCGGCCACGTACGCACCGCGTCGCGGGATCATCTTGATGCGTCCCCGCTCTTGCAGATTGCGCAACATTTCCCGCACCGTCGAGCGCGCCAGATCGTAACGGCGGCAAAAGTCGCTTTCGCCAGGAAGCCGCTCGCCGCTTCTGAACTCGCCCATGTCGATGGCCTGTTCGACGAGGCGCGACAATTGCAAATAGAACGGCTCCGGAGAAAGCCGGTCGATGCCGCTCGCCGCGGGGGATAGCTTGATCATCGGAGGAGCTGTGCCATCTCGTACGTACAATACCTACCAGATACGTGCCTGCAAGTTATTTTCCGCCAGGCGGTTCGAGAGATTTCCAGCCGCTGGCAAACACTATTTCCGCAAGACATCAGACCTTGTGCCCTGACAGAAGAGCATGATACCGCTCGTACGTACAGACCGTCCATACGTACAGTGTGGGGCAGTAAGGGAGGATGAAAAATGCTGACACGCAGTGTTCTTGCAGCAGTGCTGGCGGCTTCGCTCTCGGCAGCAATGCCGGCGGCGAGCTGGGCCGAAGGTTTCGACCAAGCGGGGTTGATACGACCGGTCAAGAAGAAGCTGATGCTGGTCTTCATCCCGAAAGTAGTTCACCCCTGGTACGACGTCGTCCAGCAGGGCGCGAAGGTTGCGGTGGCTGAACTCGCAAAAGAAGGGATCGACGTCGACTTCGTATGGGATGCACCTGCGCAAGCCGATGTGGCTGAACAAAATCGCCGGCTCGAGACGGATATTGGCCGCAAGCCGGACGGAATCGCTTTTTCCTGCCTCGACCCGGCGACGAACTCGCAGCTTCTTGGGGAAGCACTCGAGCGTAAGATCAACCTCGTGACGTTCGATACGTCGTGCGGCGGCTCCTACCCGTTTATCGGCCATCGCGCGGATGAGCAGGACGGTCGCGATATGGCGGACTTCCTGGCCAAGCAGATCGGCGACGCCGGGAAAGTCGGCATCCTGAGCGGCAGTCTCACGGCACCGAACCACGTCGCTCGCGTGAAAGGCTTCAAGGATCAACTGGCGACCAAGCACCCCAAGGTGACGGTCGTGTTCGAGCGGCCGGACAACGATAATCTCGAGACCGCGGTGTCACTCACCGAGAATGCGCTTCAGGCTAATCGTGACCTCAAGGGAATCTATGGGGCGAACGCATCGGCGCCGATCGGCGCGGCCCGGGCGATCGTCGCTGCCAATCTTGGCGGTAAGGTCTTGGTGACTGGGGGCGGCGACCTGCCCGAGACCTACCCGCTGATCACGAGCGGCGTGATCAGCGGTGTGACGGCGCAGCGGCAGTGGGAAATCGGCTACTGGAGCGTTCGTTACCTGGTGGCCCTCAATCAGAACCATACGATCGCCCAGGAGCATGAAACCGGCGCCTTCTTGATGGACAAGGCCGCGCTCGCTCAGTGAGGGAGATTGTGATGTCGGCGGCCGGGCCGCGGCCTGCCGCCAAAGTAGGCACATGACGCCTTCATGAAGACGTTCGAAGTTCGAGGAGTGTCGCGCGCTTTCGGGCCCATCGTTGCCGTCTGCGATGTTTCATTGCAGGTGCATGCCGGCGAAGTTCACGCCATCATCGGTGAGAACGGCGCCGGCAAAAGCACGCTGATGAATCTCATCTGTGGCAATCTGCGACCGAGCTCCGGCATGTTCTTGATCGATGGCCGTCCCGTTGCCTTTAGCTCTCCCGCACAGGCGCAACGTGAGGGAATCGCGATCGCGCCGCAGGAAATTATGCTGGCGCCGCATCTTTCGGCCGCTGAGAACATCGTCCTTGGTCGCCATGCCACCAGTGGTGGCATGGTAAACTGGGCCGAAAGCCGCCGGCGCGCCGCCGTGGCCATCGCGGCTATCGACCCGGGCATCGATCCTGAGGCCAAGGCGGGCCGGCTCACGGTTGCACAACAGCAACTGGTCCAGATCGCGCGGGCGACGTCGGCCGGGGCTGAACTGCTGATCTTCGACGAGCCCACCGCCGCTTTGACCGAGAGAGACGCTGAGAGACTATTTGCCTTCATCCGCAGCTTCCGCGCCGCGGGAGGTGCGGCCCTGTATATCTCCCATCGGCTGGACGAAATCCTCGCCTTGGCGGACCGAATAACGGTGCTCCGCGACGGTCGCGCTGTCGCCGAGCTTCCCGCTGCACAAACGAATAAGGATGCCATGATCCGGGCCATGGCTGGCCGGGAACTAGCTTCGAGCAATCTGCGCCGAGAAGTGCCATTTCTGGAAACTGGCGAGATCGTGCTCAAGGTCTGTGGCTTGTCGCGCAAGGGGGAATTCGAGGGTGTCCACTTCGAACTCGCGAAAGGCGAGATTCTCGCGATCGGTGGGCTCATCGGGTCGGGTAGGACCGAGCTTGCACGCTGTATCTTTGGCGATAGCGTCGCCGATCAGGGGCATGTGGAAGTATTCGGCCGGCGCGTTCGTTTCAGAGCTCCTGCAGACGCGATCCACGCTGGGCTCGTCTATCTTCCGGAAGAACGCAAATACGAGGGGATCTTCCCGTTGCTCAGCGTCGCCGAGAACATCGTCCTGCCGAGTCTGGCCCGCTCGATGCGACTTTTCGGCATCGCGTGGGGCGACGCCTTTGAAGCAGCCCAGTCTTACATCCGCTCAATCCCGATCAAAGCCGTCTCACCCCGACAGCGGATTGGCGATCTGAGCGGCGGCAACCAGCAGAAAGCCATCCTCGCTCGGTGGCTCATGAGTTCCTGCCGCATCCTGATCCTCGACGAGCCGACACGCGGGATCGATGTCAATGCCAAGCGGGAGATCCAACTGCTGCTCCGTCGGCTCGCCCGGGAGGGGCTTGCGATCGTCTACATCTCCTCAGAATTGCAGGAGATCCTCGACGTGTCCGACCGCGTGCTGCTGATGCATGAGGGTCGGGTGCAAGGGACCGTTCCAACCGAGGGCGCCACGCAGGAAAGCCTGCTTGCCGTCGCGATGCGCTGAGAAGAAGCAATGCCCGACGAAGTTCGCACGCTCCCCCCGGCCGTTGGCCCCACCGAAGCTTTGAAGAGCCGGCTGGCACGTTTCGAGGCCATGGGCATTCTGGCGGCATTGCTTGTCCTGTGTAGCCTGCTGGCCGTCCTAAACCCGAACTTCTCGTCCAGTTATAATCTAACAACCGTGATCCGGCAGGCGTCCTTTGTTGGCATCATCGCGCTCGGACAAACCCTGGTGCTCCTGATCGGGGGCATCGATCTTTCGGTCGGAGCGGCAGCGGGCTTGTCGGCCATCATCGGCTCCTTGATGCTTGCTAGGTTCGGGGTGAACCCATACGCGGTGATCCCGCTGACGTGCCTGTTCGGTTTCGTCGTCGGATCCATCAATGGCGGCCTGATCGCCTATGCACGGCTGAACCCCTTCATCGTGACGCTGGCGTCCTGGCAAGTGTTGGCAGGCTTGACTTTGGTTATTACCGAGGGCTCCCCCGTGCGGCCGCTTGGGCAGACGTTCCAGATATTCGGCAAAGGAGAAGTCTTCGGCATTTCGGGGCCCGTCATCGCCTTCGTTGCGCTCGCGCTCGTGCTCGCATTCGTGCTGAATCGGACGCCGTTCGGCCGTAACATCTACGCCATCGGCGGCAATCGTCCCGCCGCGGTTCTGGTCGGCATTGCAGTGCGCCGGGTCGAGATGGTGGTGTTTGGCTTGTCCGGCGCCTTCGCTGCCCTGTCGGGTATCCTCTACGCCAGCCGCATGGATTCGGGTCAGCCATCGGTGGGCGAGGGATGGCTGATGCCCGCCATCACCGCCGCCATCATCGGCGGCGTTTCCCTACGGGGTGGCCAGGGCACGGTCACGGGCGTCGTCGCCGGTACGTTGCTGATGGCGGTGCTCGACAACGGCATCGTGCTCCTGAACATCTCATCGTATTGGCAACGGGTCATCATCGGTTGCGTGGTGCTCCTCGCCGTCCTGGTCGACCTCGTCCGGCGTCAGCGCTAATTCTGGTAACTACCAGTACATTGGAGAGGAACTCGTGAATCGCTTCGACTTGAGCGGCAAGGTTGCGCTTGTGACCGGAGCCGGTAGTGGCATCGGCCAAGCCATCGCCATTGGTTTGGCAGAAGCGGGCGCAGACGTCTGTTGCTTCGGCCGTCGGAGCAGGGCCGCTGGCCTGGATGAGACCGCGCATGCGGTCACGCGGCTAAGCCGCAGAGCCCTCGTGGTGCATGGCACGGTCACCTCAGCCGACGCGCTGGCGGCCGCCGTGGCGCGTGTCGAGGCGGAACTCGGTCCGCTGAGCATCGCGGTCAACAACGCTGGCATCGCTCATGCCGAGCCGGCCGAGACCCTGTCGGTCGAAGACTGGAACCGCGTGTACGAGACGAACGTGACCGGCGTCTTTTTGTCATGTCAGGCGGAGGGACGGGTCATGCTTGCCCGTCGGTTAGGCACCATCGTCAACATCTCGTCGATCTCCGGCATCATCTGCAATCGCGGGCTCCTCCAGGTCCATTACAACTCGTCCAAGGCTGCTGTGACCCAATTATCGAAGGCGCTGGCAATGGAGTGGGCTGATCGTGGAATCCGGGTCAATGCCATCAGTCCGGGCTACACGATGACGCCGATGAATGATCGTAACGAGGTTGCCGATCAGCTGAAGATTTTCAAGCGCGACACTCCAATGCAGCGGATCGCGACGGCCGACGAGATGGTCGGGCCTGCGGTATTCCTCGCTTCGGCGGCCTCAAGCTTCGTGACAGGGATAGATCTGGTCGTCGACGGTGGGTTTGTTTGCTGGTGAAAACCCGACCTACACTGACAAGACCACTCATACGAAGACTCACGACGCGTGACCTGGCACCGGTTCTGGCAACAGCGCTTTGCCGAGGAGGGCGTGGACGGGTTGCTGCGCGACAAGACCCGCAAGCCCGGCAAACCGCCCATTTCGGCCGAGACCGTCGCGCGTGCCGTGGCGCTGACCTGCGGCAAGCCTGAGGGCGAAGTCACGCAGTGGACGGGCCGAGCGATGGCACAAGCCGTGGGCCTCTCGCTGACGTCGGTGCAGCGGATTTGGCGGGCGCACGACCTCAAACCACACCGGGTTTCGTAAGCTGCCGCGACTTCGTTCGCGTGCGACGAGATATTTGCGGTACAGACCTTGATGATCTCAGCCTGCTTCTGGAGACTAAGATGAT
This sequence comes from uncultured Acetobacteraceae bacterium, assembly GCA_964657565.1. Lineage (GTDB taxonomy): Bacteria > Pseudomonadota > Alphaproteobacteria > Acetobacterales > Acetobacteraceae > JAVVHH01. Next base: position 66,382 of record CAZZVQ010000001.1, on the reverse strand, counting down.
CCTTACGAAACAGGCCACCGCCAATCCGATGGCCCTCTCATCCCAACGCCGGATCGGGCCTCGTGATGCCGGGCAGGGTCGGGCGGTCGCAATCGTGGGGGCAGGCTTCTCCGGGACGATGGCCGCGATTCACCTTCGCCGGGTTCTGCCGCCGGACTGCGTCGTCTACCTGTTCGACCGGACCGGCCGGTTTGCGCGCGGTCCTGCCTATGCCGCGAGCGATGCGCCGCATCTGCTCAATGTGCGGACCGGCAACATGAGCGCGATGCCCGACGATCCCGGCCATTTCGAACGATGGATGGCCGGCCGAGCCGCGAGGTGGCCGGATGAGGTCCACACTACCGCGGCGGGCACCTTCGCGACCCGGCGCATCTACGGCCGTTATCTTCGTGCCCTCCTCTATGAGGAAATGAGCCTGTCGGGCGGCCGCGTCCGCCTGTCCGCGGACGAGGCTGGTCGACCTTGCCCTGAGTATGCACCGCAACGGTTTCACCGGCCCGATCATCGCACTCTCCCGCCGCGGATTGGTGCCGCAGCGGCACGGGGAGCCACAACCTGCCGTGCCGTGCGCCGCCTTCACCGGACCCGAGTGCCAGTCGTTGAGCTCGCTGATGCGGCTCGTTCGTGACCGTATCCGGGACGAAGCTGCCGAGGGCCACGACTGGCGGGCCGTCATCGACGGGTTGCGGCCGGTCACCACCGGGCTTTGGTTTGCCTTGCCGCCGGCCGAACGAGACCGCTTCCTGCGCCATCTCCGGCCGTATTGGGATGTCCACCGCCATCGCTTGGCGCCGGGCCCTGCGGACGTTTTCGCCAGCCTGGTGGAAGACGGAGCGCTTCGGCTGAAGCGGGGCCGAGTACAGGCGATCGAGGTCCGGCCCGGGTTGCACGGCCCGGTCGCACACGTGGACATCCGGGATCGCGGTGTTGCGATTGCCGAGAGCATCGAGGTCCAGCGAGTGATCTACGCGACCGGTATCGGAACGGGGACGCAAAGTGATGGGCTCATTGCCAGCCTGATCGGCGCGGGTCTCGCGCGCACGGACCAGCATGGCATGGGGGTCGAGGTGACGGAGACGCTTCAGCTGGTGAACTGTAGAGGAGAGAGAAGCGGTGCGGCCTGGGCGCTGGGCCCGATCGTGCGTGGCGTGTTCTGGGAGTGCACGGCCGTGCCCGATATCCGGATCCAGGCCCGCACTGTCGCGGACGAGGTCGCCCGCTACCTCGATGCGGCCGCGTGATCTTCCAGCTTCTGGCCGCCTACTGGGGACAGGGTTAGGCGGCCAGCCTGCTGAATTACTTTGTTCGACCGTATGAGCCCGATATCCGATTGGGTCACCATCGTGCCCCTGGTCAAGGGCAGCCTTCGTCTGATGCTGGTGCGAGAGTATCGGCACGGCGTCGGTGCGATACTGGCCGGGTTGCCCGGCGGGCTCGTCGATCCGGCCGATGGCACGGTGCCCGAGGAGGCCGCGAGGGCGGCCGCGCGGCGTGAGCTGCAGGAGGAGACGGGCTATGCGGGCGGCCGGCTGGACCACCTCGCCACCCAATACCGCCTACTGCTATCTTGCGAGTGGATTGTCACGTGAGACGCAGCCCGAGCACGGCGGCATTGGCGAGGTGCAGGAGTTGGTGGAGGCGGACCTCGTCGAGACGCTGGCTGCGGTTCGAGATGGGCTGCTGCCTTTCCACGCCATCCATGCGGCGGCGCGTGCCGACCTTCGACCGGGCGCGGCCGGGACGTTGGCGGTCGCTAAGCTTCGCTCGTACGCGCCGTCCTCACGTCAGATCACGTAGTCGAACTCCGCCAAGGCCTGGTTCATGGTGACACCGGGGAGCGCCGTATGCGGTCGACCGACCGGGCGGGCGGGAACGCCGACGACGGAGGTGAAGGGGAGCACGGCGCTGACTACCACGCTGCCAGCGCCGATCTTGGCACCGACCCCGACCTCGATGTTGCCGAGGATCGTTGCCCCGGCGCCGATCAGCACGCCGCGCCGGATCTTCGGATGACGGTCGCCGGTGTCCTTGCCGGTGCCGCCCAGCGTCACGTTCTGCAGGATCGATACGTCGTCCTCGACCACTGCCGTTTCGCCGATCACCAGCCCGCTGCCGTGGTCGAGCATCACGCCCTTGCCGATCTTTGCCGCCGGATGGATGTCGACGCCGAGAACCTCCGAGATGCGGCTTTGCAGATGCCGGGCGAGGTGAACGCGCCCGTCATTCCAAAGCCAGTGCGAGACGCGCTGCCCCTGGAGTGCCAGAAAGCCCTTGAAATACAGGAACGGCGTCAGGAATTCCGAATTGCTGGGGTCACGCTCCTTGATGGCGGCCAGGTCTGACGCTGCCGCGGCGAGGATGGCGGGATCGCTGAGAAAGGCCTGGCAGATGAACGGAAGCAGCTCATCCTGGCCAAGGTCGTAGCTGCCGAGCTTCTGGGCGACGCGATGCGCCAGCGCTTGCCCGAAGCTGGCGTGATAGAGCACAGCCGCATTCATCGCGCGGGTCATGACCGGGTCACGCTCGGCGGCGGCGATCGCTTCGGCGCATAGTTGCATCCAGATGTGAGTGACCGGACCCGTGGCGAAGCCAACGGGCTCGGAGGACAGCAGGCTAAAGCTGGCTTCTGGCTCGATCGACACCATTCCCTCCCGTTCGGCGACGCTATCCGATTTAGTCGCGGTCACCAACGAAGCTCTTCCAGACAAGTTGGCGCGCCCGCATGCCCAAGCGCACCGCGCAGGCTTCTCTTATGGTGCGCGAAGGTGGCGCTATCACGGTCGCGAGGGCGCGGCAGGTCGATGCTATGCACCTCCCTGAGCCGGCCCGGATGGGGCTGCAGCACCGCTACTCGGTCCCCAAGGATCAACGCTTCTTCGATATCGTGGGTTGTGGCTCCTTGATGAGGGTTCAGATCCAGGCGTGGACGGGCGGATTGACCCCGTTCAGGGCGTGGTTGCCGATGATGTGGAATTTCCAGCGCACCGGGTCGTGCAGCGTATGGACGCGGGCGTTCCGCCAGTGGCGGTCCAACCCGTGCTCAGCCAGGGTGGAGCGCGTGCCCGCGAGTTCGAATAGCTTGTTGGCGGCCAGGATCGCCACCTCGGTCGTGAGGATCTTCGCCTCGGCCACCGCGATCGATGCGCCGGCGACCGCGTCGGCGGTCTCGTTCTCGGTGGCCGCGTCGATGATCCGCCCCGCGCGCTGGAGCAGCGCGTCGGCCGCGTGCAGTCGGACCTGCAGGTCGCCCACGGCGGCGATCGTGTAGACGTCGTCGGCAGCGCGGTCCTGGCCGCTATCGATCCAGGGCCGGGAGCGGGTGCGGACGAAGTCGATCGTGTCCGCGATGGTGCCGCGCGCGATGCCGAGATCGATCGCCGCTTGGATGATCTGCGACACCGGGCCGTAGAGCGTCGGCTTGGCCGAGGCTTGGTAGGCGGCGATGACGTGGCTGTCGGGAACGAAGACGTCCTGCAGCGTGACGGTGCCGCTCGCGGTGGTGCGCTGACCGAAGCTCGACCAGTCATCGATGACCGTCAGACCCGGCGCATGACGTTCGGCCACCGCCCGGCGGGCGAGGCCGTCGTCGTCCAGGGCCTGCACCGGAATGTAGTGAGCGAATATCGCAGCCGTGGCGTAGTTCTTGGTGCCATTCAAGAGCCAGCCGCCCGAGGATCGCCGCATGCGCGCGGTCACCTCCTTCGTCGTCTTGCCGCCGGTTTCGGCGAGGGCGTTGCCGAACCGGGCGCCCTTCAGGGCCAGGTCGAACAGGTAGGCCGCCTTTGCCGTATCCGGCTCGTAGCGCAACAGGCGGAGGAAGCCATGATGGTTCTGCGGCAGTTGGCCGAGCGAGGCATCGGCAGCGGCGATGATGGCGGTCACCTCCGACAGCGTCGCCGCGGACAGGTCTGGGCCGCCATACGCCTTCGGGACGGTGATGCCGCCCAGCCCGCTCGCCGAGTATTGCTCCATTTCGGCGAACGGCAGGCGGCGCTCGCGGTCTCGCTCCGCGGCGCCGGGGAGGAAGGCGGCCGCCAAGGCATGGGCTGCCTGGATCGCTTCGGCATCGGATCGGAGCACCGGAACCGCTTGGTCTTGCAGGGCAACATCCATTGCGGATTATCCTTGAGTGGCGGGAGTGAGGGTCTCCCAATAACGGGCGGCAGCGGCCGGGTGGACTCTCGGGAGCCGAGGTCCGGCGCCGAACAGCTTTTCTCGTAATGTCCCCGGGGAATAGTGCCGCTTGTAACGGCCCCTCCGCTGCAGTTCGGGCACCAGAAGCTGCGCGATATCAGTAAACGTTTCGTGGGCAACGACGGATGCCAGGTTGAAGCCGTCGGCGCCGGTGGCGTCGATCCAAGCTTCCATGCCGTCCGCAACCTGCCCCGGCGTTCCGACCAGGACCGGCCCGATGCCGCCGATTCCCACATGCTCGGCCACGTCGCGGACGGTCCAAATGCGGGACGGGTCGGCGCGGGTGATATTCTCCATTGCCGTCCGCCCGGCGTCGTTGTCGACGTGGCGGATCGGGGCAGCCTCTCGCCCGGCCAGCGGAGTCATGTTCACCATGCCGGTAGCTGCCGCCCTTGGTAGTGCTCGATGATCCACGCGCGGATGGGATCGGAGTGATAAGCCTGGACGAAAAGCTGCACGCGCTTGTCGTTCTCGTGCCCAGCCTGGACCGCGATCACGTTCCGATAGGGGTTATCCTCGACCGCCTCGGCGCCGATGCGCAGATCGAGGCCGAGGTCGGCTTTTAGGGCCCAATCGGTGTTGACGATGGCCGCATTCAGATCATCGAGCGAGCGTGCGATGATGCCCGCGTCCAGTTCGACGATGCGGACGTTCTTCGGGTTGGCCGTGATGTCCAGCGCGGTCGGCGTGATGCCCGCGCCGGGCCGCAACGTGATGACGCCGAGTGCTGCGAGCAGGTTCAGACCACGGCCGCCATTGCTCGGGTCGTCGGTAAGTAAAAACGGCCGGCAGGACGCGGGGGCGGCATCATTGGAGCAGCCGCCATTCGACGCCGAATACGGGACCGGGTTCATGCCGTTTTTTGGGCAGACGCCTGCTGACCGTCAACAAGCTTTCCTCTGCACTCTGATCTTCAGGGATTGGTGCTCGTCTGAGACATGTCTAGAGCAAGAAGATCTCGCGCTTCATGCAGAAATAGCATGATCTTCTACAGGGCTTCGTCAGCTCCGACATCATTAGACCCTGGCGATCTGCCGGCACGCTCGCAACCGGATCTTCCGCTCATGAATGCACTCGACCCCTCGCGCCTGGCGCGGCGAACCCTGCTCGCGGCCTTGCCCGTGGCCGTCATGCTGCCGCGACCCGGCTTTGCCGCTGACAAGGTGGTTCGGATCGGCGTGCAGAAATACGGCACGCTGATCATCATGCGGGAGCGCAAGGTGCTGGAGCCGATCCTGCAACCGCTGGGCTGGTCGGTGAGCTGGCATGAGTTTCCGGGCGGACCGCAGCTGCTCGAGGCGCTGGCGGCGGGTGCGCTCGATTTCGGGACCACCGGCGAAGCGCCCCCGATCTTCGCCCAGGCGGCCGGGTCTTCACTGCTGTATGTTGGCTATGAGCCGCCGTCGCCCGCGGGCGAGGCCATTCTGGTGCCGAAGGACTCGCCGGTCCGAACCGTGGCCGACCTAAAGGGCCGCACGGTGGCGCTGAACAAGGGGTCGAACGTGCACTATCTGCTGGTGCAGGCGTTGGCGGGCGCCGGGCTGACCCCGACCGATATCCAGCCCGCTTATCTGGCACCCGCGGACGCGCGAGCCGCTTTCGAGCGCGGCAGCGTGGACGCCTGGGCGATCTGGGATCCGTTCCTGTCGGCCGCCCAAGAAGCGACCGGGGCTCGCACGCTGGTCGACGGCACCGGGTCTGGTGGCCAGGCACTGGCGCCGAACCACCAGTTCTTTCTCGCCACCCGTGACTTTGCCCAGAAGCAGCCCGAGCTGCTGCGCACGTTGAACGCGCAGGTCGATGCGACCGACCGTTGGGCCGAGCAGCACCAGGACGAGTCGGCAAGGCTGCTGGCCGCCAGCATGGGGCTGACGCAAGCCGTGGTGGCCCGCGCGGTCGGCCGCATGGGCTACGGCGTGCGGCCTTTGACGGCCGAGGTGGTCGCCGACCAGCAGAAGATCGCCGACACGTTCTTCAAGCTACGACTCATCCCGCAGAAGCTCGACGTGGCGAGCGCCGTCTGGAGTCCCGGCTCGTGAGTTTCGCTGCTGAAAAAGCCGACGTCCTCTGGTTCCTGCCCACCCATGGTGATGGCCGCTATCTGGGCACCGAGATCGGCGCCCGGCATGTGACGCTGGGCTATCTCAGCCAGATCGCCCGGGCCGCGGATGAGCTGGGCTATTTCGGCGTGCTGCTGCCGACTGGCAAATCCTGCGAGGATTCCTGGGTCGTGGCGTCCGCCATGGTGCCGTTGACGCAGCGGCTGCGCTTCCTGGTGGCGGTGCGTCCCGGCTTGGGCCAGCCCTCGATGTCCGCCCGCATGGCGGCGACGCTGGATCGGCTGTCGGGCGGACGGCTGCTGATCAACGTCGTGGCGGGCGGCGACCCCGGCGAGCTGCATGGCGACGGCGTGTGGCTCGCCCACGACGAACGCTATGAGGCGACCGACGAGTTCCTGACGATCTGGCGCGGCCTGATGGCAGGTGAAACGGTCACCTATCGCGGCAAGCACATGGCGATCGAGAACGGCCAGCTGCTCTACCCACCCGTGCAAGCGCCATACCCGCCTTTGTATTTCGGTGGCTCCTCGAAAGCCGGGCAGGACGTCGCGGCAGACCATGTGGACGTGTATCTGACCTGGGGAGAGCCGCCGGAGGACGTCGCCGGCAAGATCGCGACGATGCGCGAAGCCGCGGCCAAACGCGGGCGCACCCTGTCGTTCGGCATCCGTCTGCACGTGATCGTTCGCCCGACAGCGAAAGCTGCATGGCAGGCGGCCGACGAGTTGATCGAGCATCTCGACGACGAGACTATCGCCAAGGCGCAGGCCGCCTTTGCCAAGTTCGATTCCGTCGGCCAGCAACGCATGGCGCAGCTGCATGGCGGGCGGCGCGACAAGCTCGAGATCAGCCCCAATCTCTGGGCGGGGGTCGGTCTGGTGCGGGGCGGCGCAGGCACGGCGCTGGTCGGCGATCCGCAGCAGGTGGCCGACCGCATGAAGGAGTATATGGCGCTCGGGATCGACCGCTTCATCCTGTCGGGCTACCCGCATCTCGAGGAATGCTACCGTTTCGCCGAACTCGTCTTTCCGCTGCTGCCGCTCAAGGAAACCACCGGGAACGATTTGGGCCCGGCCCGCAACGCCGGGCCGTTTGGCGAGGTCATCGCCAACGTCGCGGCTCCATCGCGCCGGGCTGCCGGCTGAGACCGATGGCCCGCTGCCTGCCGCATCGCGATGATCACCCGAGATTGCGGGGGCGGCCCGTGATGCCGGCCGGGATCGAATGCAGGAGCGACACGGTATAAGGGTGCTGCGGCTGGTCGAAGATGTCGGTGACGGTGCCGTGCTCGACGATGCGCCCGCGATGCATCACCGAGACGGTGTGGGCGAATTGGCGCACGAGGGCGAGATCATGGGACACGAACACGTAGGTCAGACCCAGGTCGGCCTGCAGGGAGAGCAGCACCCCGACGATGTCGGCCTGGACGCTGACGTCGAGCGCGGAAGTGGGCTCATCAAGCACGATCACATCCGGCTTGAGAACGAGCGATCGGGCGATCGCCACACGCTGGCGTTGGCCACCGGATAGAGCGTCCGGCCTGCGCGAGAGCAATTGTTCGCCGAGCCCGACACTGGCGAGCGCCTCGCGGACGGTTTTTGCCCGTTCCGAGCGGCTCCCGATTTCGAACCGGTCGAGCGGCTCGCCAATCAGCCGGTCGACCCTCCACGTCGGATCGATTGAGGTAAAAGGATTCTGGTAGACGAGTTGAAGCTGGCGGCGGATCGCGCGCAGCGATCCCGGCGAGCGACCGCTCACCTGTTCGCCCGCGACCGAGATATCCCCGGTATCGGGTTCGTCGAGCCCGAGTAGCAGCCGGATCAACGTCGTCTTGCCCGAGCCGGACTCGCCGACCAGCGCGTGCGTCGTTCCAGCATGGACGGTGAACGATATGCCATCGACGGCCGTCAGCGCCTTGCCGTCGACGGTAAAGGTCTTCGTGACGGCGCTGACCTCGATCTTCGGTGCCCTATCGGCAGCGACCTCACGACGGCGGAGTCCGATGTTACGCGGCCCGGCGTAACGGTCGGGGTTGAGGGCCGGTACGTCGGCATGCAGCTTCTTCGCATAGGCCGATTTCGGCCTCGAAAAGACAGAAGCCGTGCTGCCGGCCTCCTGGACCACGCCATCCCGGAGCACCACCAGCGAACCTGCACGCTCGGCGGCGATCGCCAGATCGTGGGTGATGAGAAGCAGGCTGATATCGAGATCGCGCTGTAGCCGCGCGAGCAGGTCGAGGATCCGCTTCTGGATCGTGACGTCGAGCGCAGACGTCGGTTCGTCGGCAACCAGCAGCGCCGGCCGTGGGAGGACTGCCAGGCCGATCAGCACGCGCTGCAGCATGCCGCCGGAAAGTTGGTGCGGGTAGGAGTCGTAGACCCGCTGGGGATTGTCGAATCCCACTTGGGCGAAGTTCTCCAGGATGAGCCCTGTGCGGACCGCCTTGCTGGGCTCGTCAAGGAGTGCTGCCGCCTCTTCCGCTTGGGCGCCAATGGTTCGCACCGGGTTGAGCGCGTTGCCGGGGTCCTGCGGGACGAACCCGATCACCCGACCCCGCAACGGCCGAAACCGACGCTCGGACAGCCCCAGCACCTCCTGGCCGTCGAACTCGACCCGGCCGGTGGCGCGCCCATCTCTGGGTAGCAGTCGCAATACCGAGCGGGCGATGGTCGATTTGCCCGAGCCCGACTCGCCGATGATGGCAAGGCTCTCGCCGCGGCCCAATTCGAACCCGACATCGGTGACGACCTTGTCCCGCCCGTAGGATACCGACAGACCGTCGACCCGGAGCAGGGGTCTCGGGCGCCACGGCGCGAGCCAGCGCGTGTCATCGGCGCGGGTGAGAGTCGCGGTCAATCCGTCTTGCGGAGCCATCGGCTGATCCTGTTCACGGAGAGGACGGTCGCGACCGTGACGAGGGCGGGTGCGTACACCAGCCACGGCCATTTCAGGTAGTTCTTGCCGATCGAGATCAGCAGGCCCCAGTCGGAGGCGGGCGGCGGATCGCCATACCCGAGGAAAGCCAGGCTGGCGATCACCAGGATCGACAGGCCGAATTGCAGCACCGCTAGCGTGAGTACCGAGCGCGACGCATTCGGCACCACGTGGTGCATCAGGATGTACCAGCGCGAGCCGCCCTGGAGAAAGGATGCCTCTATGAAGGTCGCTTGCCGGGTCTTGATGACCTCCGCGCGCATCACCCGGGCGAATACGGCCACGGCCGAGACGCCGGTCGCGATGGCGGTATTGATGGTGTCGAAGCCGAGCGCGGTGACGATGACGATCGCCAGCAGAAAACTCGGGATCGCCAGCAAGATGTCGACCAGACGCGCCAGCACGATGTCGGCCCAACCGCCGAGGAAACCGGCCAACAGACCGATGAGGCCGCCGGCGAGCAGGCCGATGGCGACGGCGAGCAGCGCGCTCGTCACCGAGGATGCCGTTCCGTAGACGATCCGGGTGTAGAGGTCGCGGCCCAGATGGTCGGTGCCGAACCAATGCGCGGTGCTGGGGCCGAGCAGTTTCTGAGCGGGGATGCCGATCACCGGATCCTGGCTCGTGAACAAGCCCGGCGCGAGCGACCAGGCGATCACGAGCGCGACGACCGCGAACGAGAGAATGACGGTCGGCGGCACCCGGACGCCGGCCAATCGGCCGGGGGCGGTGACGCGTGAGGCGGCGGAGATCGACGCCGCGGTCACGTGGCGACCGCGCTTTCATCGGCGGTGGTCGGCCGGCGCTTGGGGCCGCCGATGAGCTTCATACGCGGGTCGAGCAGCGGGTAGATGAGGTCGGCGGCCAGGTTGACGAGCACGAAGACGACCGCGGCCAGCGAAACGACCGCTTGCAGGACAGGCAGGTCGTGCGTGGCCGCCGAACGCTGCACCAGGCTGCCGATCCCGGTGCGTCCGAAGACCGTCTCGGTGATCAGCGAGCCGCCGAGCAGTTCGCCGATGGTGAGCGCGATGACGGTGACCACGGGGAGCGAGGACGGCTTGAGCAAGTGCTTGGTGAAGAGGCGCACTTGGCCGAGGCCGCGGCTGCGGGCGACGGCAACGTATTCCTGCCGGGATTCGTGGTCGAGGTTTGCAATGAGCACCTCGGCGATGCGCGCGGAGATGGGGATGCCGAGCGCGATCGAGGCGAACACGGTCGCCCAGAAGCTGTCGGGCTCGATCACGCGGAAAAGGCCGAGCTGGAAGCCGAAGGCGTGGATCAGCACCAGGCCGATCACGAAGCTGGGCACCGACAGGAACAGCGACGGGAAGGCCCGCAGGGCGCCCTGGCCGAACCGTTTCGGCAGGAACTGTGACCCGTAGGCGATCGTGGCCGCCAGCAGCAGCGCGATCATGAAACCCACGGAGGCGAGGACCAGCGTCGAGGGAAGCACCTCGGCGATCAGGGTTGCCACCGGCCGGGTGGACCGCATCGAAATGCCGAGGTCGCCGATCAGGAAGTGGGACAAGGCAGCCCATAGTTGGACGAGGATCGGCTGGTCCAGGCCCTGGGCGGCGATGATCTCCCTGATCTGGTCCTCGGTGAACCCGTTCTGCGGGTCGCGCAGCACACTGGTGATCGGGTCGCCCGGCAGGATGCTGACGACGACGAATGTGAGCAGGTAGGCCAGCAGGATGACGACGGCCGCCTGGACGAGGCGCTTGCCCGCGTAGGCCAGGTAGGCGTTCCTCATGCCGGACGGCTTTTGGTCGCCGTGTAGTAGCTGGCATAGGCGACGCCGTTGTAGGTCTCACCCTTGAGTTTCGGCGACTGCACGTAGATCCGCTGGACCATTTGCGTGCGCGGAATGAAGTAGCCCTGCTCGAGGACGTATTTCTGCAATTCGTCGAGCAGCGGGTTACGGATCTCGGCCGACCCGGCGCTCGCGATCTTGTCTCGGAGGTCGTTGAGCTCCTTGTCGCTCTCGCCCAGGGCGAACCAGTTCTCGCCGTTCTTGGCGTTGGTCAGGATGCTGGCCACGGTGCCGGCGTCGATGAAGCTGCGCGTCACCTCGTAGGCCGGGACCGCCGGGCCGCCGACCCTGACCTTCTGGTCGTAGGTCACGACGTCGTAGGCCCGGATGTCGACCTTCCAGCCGACGATCCCGAGTTGCTGGGCGATGAGTTCATCGACCGATTTCGAGGTCGCGAGATAGGGGTTCGAGTATAGGGTGAGCAGGAGCGGTTTGCCGTCCTTGGTGCGGATGCCGCCGCGGCCCTTGATCCAGCCGGCCTCGTCGAGCAGCTTCTCGGCCTTGCCGGGGTTGTAGGCGAGCAACTCGCTGTGGTCGGTCGCGCCGGGGACGTTGCTCTGGATGAAGGATGTCGCCAGCTTCCAGTCGGGCGTGTAGACGGTGTCGATGATCTCCTGGCGATTGATGCTGGCCTGGAGCGCTCGGCGCACCTTCACATCGTTGAATGGCGCGAGGCTGGTGTTGATGGCCCAGCCGTTGACGAAGCCGAGGTAGCGCGGCGTCGCGATGGAGAAGCCTTCCTCCTTGAGCGACTTCAGCTCCTGCGGGGAGGCGTTGTAGGCGATGTCGGCCTGCCCGGACTGGACCGAGGAGACCCGCAGCGACGGCTCGGACACGATCTTGTAGGTGATCGAGTCGAGCGAGGCCGGGCCGGTGCGACCGACCGCCTTGGGGCCCCAATTGTAGTCGTTGCGCTTGACCAGCTTGACGAAGTCGCCCTCTTTCCAGGAGGCGACCACGTAGGGTCCGCTACCGGAGGTCTTGCCGAGGTCGGCCTGCTGGGCGGCGGGCGACGCGATGGTCTTTGGGGAGATGAGGATCGAGCCGTGATAGCCGAGCGTCGGGATGAAGCCGAGCGTCGGCGCCTTGAAGAACACCTTCACGGTTGTCGCGTCGATTGCCTCGGCGCGCTCGTAAGTCTTCGGGAAAAGGCCGATCGGGTTGATGCCCTCTTTCACGCGCCCGGCGTACCAGATGTCCAGATTCGCGACGACGGCCGTCGCGTCGAGCGGGGTGCCGTCCGAGAAGGTCACGCCTGGCTTGAGGTGGAGGGTGAACTCGGTGGCGTCACTGCTCTGCTCCCATGTCTCGGCGATCCAGGGGCTGACCTTGCCGTCGGCGTCGACGTAGACGAGCTTGTCGGCGACGTGGCCCCACAGATGGCCCTGGAAGCTGGATATGGCGCTGTTGTTCGGGACCCAGGTGGAGCCGAGCGAGTCGATGAGGAACACGATGTCTCCGCCGTCCGGCGGTTCGCCAGAGGCCAGCTCTTTCGCCGCCAAGGCTCGCAACGGTATCGCGCCAACCGAGGCCAGCGCGGCGGTGAACGTCAGCATACGGCGCGACAGGGGGGGCCGGGGGAAACCTTCGGTCACGACGAGATCCTGACGAGATCCCGTGCCGACGAGAATGGGGGACGCGGTTGCGTGGGCATGTTCTCTCCCGGCCAGAGGCCGCGCTGGATAATTGATGCGTTAAAATTGAAGGTCAAAGTATAGTATTTCTTTCTTCTAACCGTTGAGAGTTTCGGGTTTCTCTAATGGATTGGTTGCTAGATTATTATAGACCAGCCAATTAGCACAGAAGCGGCATTTCGTCCGTCACACTCCAGGCCCGGCTCCGCGGTGCGCGACGTAGGCTTCCAAGTTGGGCGGCACGCCTAGGGCGCTGTTTAGGCGGTTGCTGAAGTTGAAGTATGCGGCGACGGCGGCCGCGTCGATGATCTGCGTCTCCGCCAACCCGGCGGCGCGTAGGGGTTCCAGGTGCTGCGGCTCGATCTCCCCAGGCGTGCGGGTTATCAGCAATGCGAAATCGGCCAGGGCGCGCTCCCGGCTCGAAAGGCCGGCGTGACGGTAGTTCGCCTCGACTTGCGCCACCCAGGCCGGGTCGCCACTGGCTTCGCGCAGTGCGGCGGCGTGGCCGAACACGCAGGGGATGCAACGATTCTCCGTGCTGACCACCAAGGCGATGAGCTCCCGCTCCCGGCGGGACAGGCCGCCCGGCGCATCACTGTTCACCGCCCGGCTGAGTGCGTCCTGCGCCAGGGTCAGCGCAGGGCGGTGGGCGGTGGCGC
>CAZZVQ010000001.1:0-52985 GCA_964657565.1 uncultured Acetobacteraceae bacterium | reverse complement strand
GCCCGGCTGAGTGCGTCCTGCGCCAGGGTCAGCGCAGGGCGGTGGGCGGTGGCGCGCTGGCTGTGCCTGACGTAGCCGAGTTTGTCCCGCGTGCGGTCGAACAGCGCGTCCAGCTCCGCTGTCGACGGGGCGGGCGGTAGGTTCAGCCAGGACGGCGCGGGCTGCGCGGCGTGGTGGGTGTCGGGCATGGGATTTCTTTCGGTTGCGCGAGGTGTGGCTAAGAGCCCGACAGTCATCGAATACTAAATCGTGGAACCCGGCCCGCCAGTCGATGTGAGAGCTGTCATGATGGGCTGCCGCAACACGACCAGTAAACAAGACAGAAAGGCAAAATTCCGGGTGCGCGTGGTTTGTTCTTTTGTGGCGGGGCGCGCGGATAGCAAGCTGTTCCAAATCGGGTGCGGCCCGGGACGATGCCCTGCCGTATGTGACCGGGGCTGGATACCTGTGCGGCCGGACCTCATATTGGATGCACCATGTGTGAACTGCTTGGCATGAGCGCGAACGTACCGACCGACATCTGCTTCAGCTTCGCCGGGCTGATCCGGCGCGGCGGGCAAACGGCGCGTCACGGGGATGGTTGGGGCATCGCCTTCTACGAGGGCAAAGGATGCCGCACGTTCCACGATCCCGCCGCTAGCGCCCGGTCCGAGGTCGCGCAGTTCGTGCGGGGCTATCCGATCCGCAGCCGGGTCGTGGTGTCCCACATACGGCGCGCCAACCGCGGCCGGGTGGCGCTAGAGAACACACACCCCTTCACCCGGGAGTTGTGGGGGCAGGCCTGGACGTTCGCGCACAATGGCCAGCTGCGCGGGGTCAAGCGCTGGCCGCTCGGACTGCACCGCCCAGTCGGCACTACGGACAGCGAGCATGCTTTCTGCTGGCTGCTGGAACAGCTCCGCACCAGCTGGGACCATCCGCCCCCTGACGCGCTGCTGCGCCGGGAAGTGGGAAGACTGGCGGCGTGCCTGGCGGAGTTGGGCGTGTTCAACATGCTGCTGACGGACGGGCGCTCCTTGTTCTGCTTCTGTGGCTCCAATCTGGCCTGGATCACGCGGCGCACGCCGTTTGGCCCGGCCACCCTGGTAGACGAGGATCTGACGGTCGACTTCTCCACGCTGACCGGGCCGGAGGACGTGGTCAGCGTCGTGGCAACCCGGCCGCTGACCCGGGATGAGACCTGGACGGTAATGGCGCCGGGCAGCCTGCTCGTCTTCCGGGACGGCGTGCCGCAAACCGCAGCGCGGGTCGCCTCCACTCATCCGACGCGAGCGAGCCACAAGGCCGAGCCGGCCATTTCGCTGGCCCCGTGAAAGAAGCAGGCCGCCCGTTTACTCCGTGGCGGACGCGCTCATGCCGAGAGCACCCGGCGTTCGGTCGCGCGAAGGGTGGCCAGGCGCGGCATGATATGGCGGGCGAAGCGGCGCATCTCGGCCTCGAACGGCTGGAATTGCAGCAGCAGTGTCTCGATGCCCGCGTCATGGAAGGCGGCGAGCCGCTCGGCCACCTGGTCGTAGCTGCCGACGGTGCCGGCCGCGGTGCCGCCGTTGGTGCCGACGCGCGGGGACTTCGCCATCGTCTTGCGCATGACGACGGCCGGGTCGGTGTTCGCGGTGACGTAGGCTTTCATGTCCGCGTCCAGCTCCGCCAATTGCAGCAGGCGCTCGTAGGCGGCTCGTGCCTCGGCCTCTGTCTCGCGTGCGATGACGAAGCAGGACAAGCCGAAGCGGACCGGCTCATGGGCGCGTGGCCGGCGCTGCACGTCGGCGATCAGGGCGCGCACGTCCTCGAGCGGCTGGCCGTTGATGAACCAGACATCCGCCTGGGCGGCGACCAGGTCCCGGGCAGGGGCGGATTCACCGCCGACATAGATGCGCGGGCGGGCGCGGAAAGTGCCGGCCGGGCGCAGCTGGTAGTCGCGCACGCGGAAATACCGGCCCTCGTGTTGCACGCGCTCGCCACGCATCAGCGCCTCGACCAGCGCCAGCCATTCGGCGCCGTAGACGTAGCGCTCGTCGTGCTCCAGGAAGACCAGGCCGGCGTCCTCGATCTCCTTGCGGTTCCAGGCGTTCACCAGGTTGATCGCGAAACGTCCGTGGCTGATCGCCTCGATCCCTAGCGCCATCTTCGCGAGCACTACGGGATGGTAGAGCATCGGCTTGATGGCGGCGATGATCTCGATCCGGCGCGTCTCGGCGGCCAGCGCGGCCGACGCGGTCCAGGCTTCGAGCTGGTCCAGGTCCGGGCGGTGCGGGTTCATCGTGTGCTGGGCGACGAGCACGCAGTCGTAGCCGAGCGCCTCCGCCTCCAGCACCAGGCTTCGGTTGCGGTCCCAGGAGGCGTCGTACGGCTCCTCCGGGTCACGCAGCGCGGCCCGGTTGCCGTGCACCAATGCCCAAAGGCCGATCCGCAACTTATGTATCATCGCCTATTTAGAGCGTCGCGAGATAGTCGGACACCATGATCTGGTCTGGGAGCACCTTGCGACCGGTTGAGCACGGCGCGATGTCCCTTGATGACGCCCGACCGTTCCAGTTGGTGAACATCCCGTCCATCAGCACCTGGGTGGTCCTCGGCCGCGGCATGCGCTTGGTCTTGACGAACCCGAGCCGGGCTCGGATCTTCAACGTGGCGATGGCAGTGATGCTGATCGGATTCCTTTACCCGATCGTCCTACACTGAGCCCGCCCCAAATCCGCTATCGCTGACTGCGATGGTTTTAAGACCTTGGCTCACGGCAAGCGCCAGCTACGCCCGAGCACGTCAAGCCAATTGTCGTGACAAAGCTTCCGCAAGAGATCCGGACCGTAACCCTTGTCCACCATCGCGGTCACCAAGTTGGTAAGGCCACCCGCATCGCCGATCTCCGCGGGTAGCAGGGCGCCGTCCAGGTCCGACCCGATCGCGACCCCGTCCGGACCCAAGAACTCCAGCAGATACTCGATGTGGCGCAGCACGACGGCTAATGGCGTGTCGGCCCTGTTGTGCCCGTCCGGCCGTAGCTCGGGCACCGACAGACTGACGCCCACAAGGCCGCCGCTGTCCCGCATCGCCCGCAGTTGGTCGTCCAGGAGATTGCGTGGGACGGGGCAGATCGCGTGCGCGTTGGAGTGGGTGGCTACCAACGGCCTGCGACTAATGCGCGCCACGTCCCAGAACCCCGCCGCGTTCAGGTGGGACAGGTCCAGCATGATGCCGAGCTCGTCGCAGGCGCGCACCAGGGTGAGGCCGGCTGCGGTTAGCCCCGGCCCAAGGTCGGGTGTTCCGGGGTAGCGGAACGGGACGCCGACGCCGAAGCGGTTGGGGCGGCTCCACACCGGACCGATCGAGCGTACGCCCGCCCGGTAGTATGCTTCCAGCCCATCCAGGTTCTGGTCGATCGCCTCGGCGCCTTCCAGGTGCAGCACCATGGCGAGGGTGTCGCGCGCCATGGAGCGATGGACCTCAGCTAGGTCGCGGCATACGGCGACCTGGGCCGGCAACTCTGCCTCCAGGCGGTGCGCACAGGCGATCATGGAGTCCGTCATGCGCCGGGCGTCGGAAAGCGCCGGCGGATCGGGCATCTCGACGGTGTAGCCGTCCGGGGTGAGAGAGAAGCCGGCGTCGCGCGGGCCATCGGGCCGCACGAAGCAGGCGAAGAGACCTCCCACCAGCCCGCCCTTCCGGGCGAGAGAAAGGTCCAGATGTCCTTGCCCGGCACAATCCTGGAAGCTGGCCACAGGGTCCGCGCACGAGAGAAGCCTGAGTAGCGTGTCGTTGTGGCCGTCGAAGATGGGGAAGGTCGGCGGCATGATCGTCCGGCCATGATGCAGCTTCTGCTCGAAGCAAACAACTCGCGACATTTCAATTAGGCGAGGTTCTTTCGGAAGAAGACGCGGGCGGTTCCTGGCGGGTCGCACTCGATGCGGCCAAACTCCTCCCAGCCATGACGGGCGTAGAACCCAGGCGCTTGGAAGGTGATGGTGAAGAGAAAGGCAGCTCGGCAGCCCCGGCGACGTGCCTCAGCTTCGGCTTCGTGTAGTATGCGGGTCCCGTAGCCTCGTCCGCGAAGCGAGGTGGGCAGATGAAGAAGATCAAAGAAGGCTAGGCCGAGCGAGGTGCGCCCGGTCAGGCCGCCAAGAACGGCACCCGTGTGCGGATCGTGCGGAACTGGGCGGCATCACATGGGCCGAACCGTCACGCGATGATCGTGCCGCAGTCTCTCAGCACCATACTGCTCGCCTACCGTGAGGAGCGAGCCGCTAAAATTTGTAGCCGACGCCGACGCCGAGTATCAGCGGGTTGATTTGCACCTTCGCGACCGCTGGAAGAGGACCGGCCGGTGTCGGGAATTGAGCCGAAATCCGATTGCTCAGTAGAATGTATTTGGCGTCGAAGTTGAGCGTCCAATTCGGGGCTATCTCATAGTGCATGCCGGCTTCGAAGGCGGTGCCGAACGCATTCTCGATCTTGACGTTCCGCAAGGCTGCATCGGTGTGCGCCAAGAACATCGTGTAGTTCAGGCCGATGCCGACGTAGGGATCGAATTTGCCCAAACCTGGCGCGTGATACTGCAACGCCAGCACGGCCGGACCATAGAATGTGCCGGCTAGTCGACCGAGCGGTGCGAGCGGTCCGGTGCCGTTGATGTTGGCTCGTGGCGGTACGCCGACATAGGCATCGATGGCCCATTGAGGCGTAACGAAATAGGCCAGATCGAACGTGGCCGTGAGTTCCTTTCCGGTTCGAACCGATGCGTTCGGTACGCGTGATCCCGCGAGATCGACCTTGGCCGAGAGATCGGGGAAGAATACGCCGGTCAGATCGATGTTCACCGCCCAGCGGTTCGGCGCATCGCCATCGGCTGCCAGCGCGGTGCCGGAGCCGAGCCCGCCGATGAGGCAACCGAGATATAGATATGGCCGCACGTGCAATCGCATTGCTGTTCCCCCTCCGGTGACGTTAATCCGTCCCGCTTGCTCAGAGGTTCCAGGTATTAGTTGTTTGACACTGCTCATAGATTGCAGTGTCTGAATACAGAGTCCGGCCGGATCGGACTGTTACAGTCACTTGGGGCGTGGTGCGGTCGTCAGATCGGCATTAACGACCAGCTTGCAACGGTGTCGGAGCCGTCACTCTGCGGCCTCGCGCTCGATCGGCTCGCCGTAGCTGCGGAACCGCTCGCGCAGGAAATCGAGTAGCAGGCGAAGGCGCGGCGCCATGTTGCTCTTATGCTGGAAGACCGCCGAGATCGTGCCGTCAGGAACCGACCAATCGTTCAGCACATGAACGAGGCGCCCGGTCCGGAACTCGTCGCGCACGGCGTAGTTGGGCAGTAGGGCCATCATGTCGCCCGATGAGACCAACTCCCGAGCTGCAAGCCCGGTGTTTGTCCGAAAGACTGGTAAGACCGGCACCGTCACTCGTTTGCCAGTCCGATGCTGCACGGAAAGCCGGTCCGGGTAAGGGAGCGCCGTGATGCTGACCCAGCGCGCACGCTCGATATCGTCGATCGAGCGCGGCTCGCCGTAGCGCTCGATAAAGCTCGGGCTCGCGCAGCAGACCATGCTGAAACTGCCGAGCTTGACTGCGTAAAGCCGGGTCTCGCGGAGCCACCCGACGCGGATCGACAAGTCGATGCCCTTCTCGACCATGTTGATGATGTTGTCATCGAGCACGAGGTCGAACGCGATCTTCGGATGTCGTTCCGAAAACGCCGCGAGGTGCGGGATCAGGAACTCCATACCGAGATCATACGCCGTCGACAGGCGGATCATGCCGCACGCTTCGGTCCGCTTGTCCGCGAGCGACTGCATCCCCGCGTCGGCTTGCGCAAGCATCTGCACACATGATTCGAAGAAGCGGTGTCCGTCTTCGGTGAGCGAGAAGGACCGCGGCGTCCGGTTGATTAAAGCGACCCCGAGGGATTGCTCGAGCGTGGCGACATGCTGGCTGACGACTGATTTGCCGAGCCCAAGGGCCAGGGCAGCCTTCGAGAAGGATCCCACCTCGGCCACCTTGGCAAATACCGCCATTCTATAAAGGTTGCGTATCAACACGTCCGTTCCGATCGAACTTTGTCTCCGTGTCGCCAGCATACACATGGGTTGACACCGACAGCACGGGCGAAATTCGCCAAAGCGAGGCGAGCAAGATAGCCTATCGACGAACGGGCGCGCATTCCGACGCCCGGGTCGGAGGCGGCGTGCTTACAATTCACCGATTTGGCCCAAGTTGGGGCCTTCCGTGTATCAGCCCGTTCGTGACGAAACTGGTGACATACCTTACCCTGCGCGGAGACATTCCCTTCCGCCTCGTCAATCAAGATCTTTCACGTTTGAACATCGATGCGCCGCGCGGCAAACTGCCCTTTGCAATCATGTCGGACGGAGTTTTGGTCCCGGACTCGAGCGAGATCATTGCTGCACTGCAGCATGAGGCTGGCGACCCGCTCGACCGCCCGCTCACGCCGGCTGCCAGAGCCGAGACGATCGCCTGGGTCCGGTTGTGCGACGAACATCTCTATTGGAGCGCGGTCGTGTTCGCGCGCTGGCGCATAGAGGCGAACTGGCAGGAATACCGTAAGTTAGTGGCGCGCGGCTTCCCCGGCGGTGAAGCCGCGGCCGATCAATTCCGCTTGGTGATCCTCGGCGAGTTCGAAGGCCACGGCATGGGACGGCGTACTCCCGACGGCGTGCTGGCCGCCTTCCTGGCAGACGTGGACGCGATCCAAGCCCGGCTCGGCGATGAGCCTTTCTTTTTCGGCGCCGCCCCACACGGGGTGGATGCTGTTATTTATGCGATTCTGGCTCACATCATCCGACCGCCATTCCATTGGGCAGGGCGCGAAGCTGTGCTGTCCCGCCCAACGCTGGTCAGCTACTGCGAAAGACTTGAGCGGATGACCGCAAGTTTTGCGTAGCCGGACGCTGAGTTCCGAATTATCCGCCTATTGCGGACGTTGATGGTTGTTCATCTTTCATCGAAGACCGAGGCCGAAACGGCCGGAGCAAGATGGAGGAAAGAAGATGCCCGAAGGAAACATTGCCATCTCGCGAGGCGTGACGGCGAATACGGAGCCTAAGAGCGCCAGCTTCCGGGTCGACTTCCGCCTCATGGCGTTCGCCTTGTTCACCCTTACCGCGATCTATGTCGCTTATCGGGTCTATCAGCAAGTCATGGGCTGGTCCGCCGGCCTCGACGCGACGGCACCCGAATTCGATACATACTGGCTCACCTTATTCAAGGTGCAGACACCCATCCTGTATGGCGCGATTGCAGTAAATGCCACCTATCTGTTTTGGACTCGAGACAAGCAGATCGAGCGGGTTACTCCGGAGGTCGAGCTGCGGCGATATTTCACGTTCGTTATGTGGCTGCTATGCTATACATTCTGCTTCTATTGGACGGGCAGCTTCTTTGCCGAGGGCGATGGTGACTGGCACCAGACTGTGCTGCGCGACACGCCACTGACCCCCTCGCACATCGTTCTGTTCTACGCGACGATCCCAATCTACCTGTTCTTCGGCGTCGGCTCCTTCTGCTACGCCATGACCCGGCTTCCGGCCTTTGCACGCAACATTTCCTTGACCTTGGTGTTCGCCGTCGTCGGTCCGTTCCTGATCCTGCCCAACCTCGGCTACAACGAGTGGGGTCATGCATACTGGTTGACCGAGGAAATCTTCTCCCATCCGTTGCATTGGGGCTTCGTGTTCCTCGGGTGGAATGCGCTCGCCCTGGCAGGCGTGCTGCTGCAGGTCGTCGCCCGGATGCGCCAACTGTTTCCGACGGTCATGGCGGACAATCCGGCCGCTTGAGGTCACCTTAGCCATTCCAGGGCGCGCCATGCCGCGCCCTGGACCTAAATTTTTCAATCATCAGGGAACGCCAGGACAGTGGCGGCTCAGGGAGGATCGTCATGTCAGCAACGAGTGGTGCCGCCAATCAGCGAGCGTTCACGGCAACGGAGCCTCCGGCGAAACAGACAATTATCGGTGTCAGCGGGCTGAGCCCGCAGGCTGCCAAGTATTCGCGCATGTTCGACTGGATGGTCGTGGCCTGCGTCGTGCTATTGTTCACGGGCGCGATCCATCTTCATGTCATGTTGACCGTCGGCGACTGGGATATGTTCGCCGATTGGAAAGACCGGCAATATTGGCCTTTGCTCACCCCCGTGTCGATGATCGTGTTCCCGGCGGCGCTCCAGGCAGTGTTCTGGACGAACTTCCGCCTGCCGATCGGAGCGACGGTGGCGGCGGTCTGCTACATGCTCGGCGTCGCGATCACACGATACGTCCAATGGCATCTCTGGACCGGCTACCCGTTCACCATGAGCCTGCCGTCCGAAATGATCACCGGCGCGCTGTGCATGGACGTGGCTCTGATCGTCACCCGCAATTTCCTGTTCACGGCGATCTTTGGCGGCTTCGCCTTCGCGTTCATGTTTTGGCCGGCGAACTACACGATCTTCGCGCCATACTACCAGCCGGTGTCGAACATGGGCTCCATGGCCTCCGTCGCCGACCTGATCGGTTACGTCTTCCCGCGTTCGGCTACGCCAGAATACATCCGGATCATCGAACGCGGCACGTTGCGGACCTTCGGCGCCTCCGTTAGCTGGGTTTCGGCAGTGTTCGCCGGCTTCATCTGCATCTTCATGCATATCCTGTGGTGGCAGGTCGGCCGGCTCGCATCGTCCACGCGCTGGATCCCGATGGGCACTTACTTCCGCGGCCTCATGGGCGTCCGCAACACGCCCCGCGGCGCCCTGGTCGAGGAGGTCTGAGCCATGAACCGCTTGTTCAGCCGCATCCGCAGCGCGACCTGGGCCGCAGCCGCCCTTGTTGCCGCAGTCCTCGGGCCGCAATCGGCGTTCGCCCACGGCGAGCGCGCGCAGGAGCCGTATCTTCGCACCCGGACCGTCCAGTTCTACGACGTCAAGTTCGACCACACCCAAGTGAAAGTGAACGACATCATCACCGTCACTGGCAGGTTCCACCTGATGGAAGACTGGCCGGATGCCGTCTCGCCGCCAGAAGTGGTGTTTCTTGCCACCGGGTCGCCGGGGCCGATGGTGGTCCGGTTGGAAAGCTACGTGAACGGCGTCCCCGCGCGGCAGTCTTTCTCGAAGCTCGAAATCGGCCGCGATTATGAGTTCAAACAGGTGCTCAAGGCGCGCGTCCCCGGTCGCTTCCATGTGCATCCGCTCGTCTCGATCAAGGGCTCCGGCGCCTTGGTCGGACCCGGCGAGTGGCTCGAGATCGGTGGTTCGGCAGCCGACTTCACCGACTCGTTCACCACGCTCACAGGAAATCCGATCGAAGACCTCGAGACATACAAGGTGGGCCGCGCGGTCGGTTGGTATCTCGTCTGGACCGGCCTTGCCGCAGCATGGCTGCTCTACTGGTTGGTCCGCCCCTTGCTGATCCCGCGCGCCATCGCGCTATCGAAGGGCCGTGAGGATCTGCTGGTCACCAATCGCGACCTCGGCGTCGGGCTTGCCGTCGGCGTCGCGGTGATCTTCTTGACCGCCGGCGGCTACGCGATGGCCAGCGCCGAATACCCCTACAACGTGCCGCTGCAGTCTGGCACGCAGCGCGTGGAGCCGCTGCCGCTCGACGATCGCGCGAATGTTGCGATCAAAGTCTTGCATGCGACCTACGACGTGCCTGGCCGCTCGATGAAGATCACGGCGCGGATGACCAACAACGGCAATGTGCCGCTCACACTCGGCGAGTTCGCCACCGCCAACATTCGTTTCTTGAACACGGCGCTCCCGGCGGCAGTCGCCAACGTCGATCCAAGCTACCCAAAAGAACTGGTGGCGCGTACGCCGCTCGGCCTCAAGGATGCCAGCCCACTCAACCCCGGCGAGACCCGTGACATCGACATCTCGGCAACCGACGCGATGTGGGAAGTGGAGCGCTTGACGAGCTTCCTGACCGACGTCGACTCCAAATTCGGCGCACTCCTGTTCTTCTACACGCCGGATGGCAAGCGTCGCATGGGCGAGATCGACGGTGCGATCCTCCCCGTGTTCACGGAGCTATGAGTCCGTGGGCGCGCGCTTCGTCCGAGTTCTCGCCTTCGCCCTGGCGCTGGCCGCCGCTCCCTTGGGAGCGGCTCTGGCCCATGGCGGCGTCGCGATGGATCAGGATGTCTGCCGTCTGACCATCGGCACGTATTGGATGCATTTCACTGGCTATCAGCCGGAGAAGACACGCGCAGAGTTCTGTGAGGACATTCCGCAAACCGGGAAGACCGTGATCGTTCTGGATTTCGCCGACGACGCGATGCGCGATATCCCACTCGGCTTCAAGATCGTGCGCCAAACCGATGGGCCGATCGAGCGAGCGCCCGTGCTGCTCGAACGTCAGCCGCAACTCTATCCGACCGGATCGGTGGCAATTCGAACCGACTTCGCTGAGCCCGGAAAATATGTCGGCATCGTCACGCTTGGGGAGCGGTTGAGCAGCGTGTCGCAGTTTCCGTTCAGCGTCGGGCAGAACCGGATGTGGCATCATATGGCGATCGGCGGCGTCCTGGTCATCGCGGCAGCCGTCGGCCTGTTCTTCTACGGCACCCGGCGCCAACGTTCCGTGAGCGCGGCGGTGGCGGCGGCGCTGGTGATGCTTCCGGGTCTGGCGCAAGCGCATACCGCGCTCATAGCGACCGAACCGCCGGCCGATGTCGAGATTGCCGACGTTCCAACCAGCATCGTTCTGCGGTTCAGCAGCAAGATCGAGCCCAAGTTCGCCCAGGTGACGGTAGAACACGGCGGCAAGAGCGTGCCGGCCGGCCAAGCCTCGGTCGACGCGAATGCGACCACGGTGTCGATCCCGGTGTCACTGCTCCGAGGCGGCAGCTTTCATGTGCACTGGACCGTGCTCGCAGTAGACGGACACCGCTCGGCCGGCGACTACACCTTCACCATCAGGCAGTGATCGCGGTCCGATGAGCTTCGTCCTGCACGCAGCGGGTGGCTTGAAACTGGCGGCTGGTTCGAGCCTCGTTGGCTGCGGCATTGCCGAGTGTCTGGCACGCTCGCACGTACTACCGGCGGACCGGGTCTTGCGGGTCCAGCGCCTGGCGGCGGCGACCGCCGTCACCGGGCTGATGGCGACAATGCTGCATCTCTCGCTTTTTGCAGAGGAGGCCATGTGCGCCACCGCTCCGATCCTCGATCCTATGCTGTCGATCGGAATTGCGGCGGGAACGGCGGCCGGCGTTTCCATGCTGGCTCAACTAGGCTTGTTCGCCACGGCAGCCGCGTTGTCCAGGGCGCGAGTGAGCCCATGGGCATCCGTCGGCCTCGGGGCACTCGCGGTCGCGGCTGGCGTGTCGGCGTCGCATCCAGTTGCAGACTCCGGCAGCACACTGATCAGTGCCGCCGCTTTGATACACGCGGTTCTAGGGTGCGCATGGGCCGGAACGCTGCCAGCACTGGTACTCTTGTCCGGCAATCATCGCGGTAATCGCCCGCCGCTTCCGCTCCTGCTCGCGAGCTTCTCGCGCCTAGCGCTGCCTTCGATGGGGCTCGTGCTGATCACCGGCGTTATCCTCGCGCGGTGGGCAGTCGATCCCGCCGAGGCGATGATCGGCACCGCCTACGGTCAAACTTTGCTCATCAAGCTCGTTCTGGTGGCCGCGGCACTCGGCTGTGCGGCGGCCATTCGACGCCGGCTTCGAACGGCTTGCGACGACGGCCAGCGTCGCGTGTTGACCTGGGAAGCGGTCCTCGCACTGGCCGTCGTGCTGGCGGCGGCCACGCTCGCCGGCTTGCCGCCTGCGGCACACGTCTCGTTCGACTGGCCGTTCGCGCTGCGACTGGCGCCGCTCGTTGCCGCGCAGACGACGCCTGGCGCTGTCGGCTGGATGTTTGGCGGCGCCGTGGCGCTCGTGGTCGGTGCCGGCGGCGCGCTGCTCGCGAACCGGCACGGTGCGAGAAGCTGGGCCGTCGGCTTCGCCGCTTGCGGGCTCGTTGTCGGGACTGCGCTTGCCCTGCCGGCGGCCGCGGTCCCCGCTTACCCGACCACTTTCCTCCATCCGCCAGCCGGCTTCAGCGCCGATACGATCTCTCGCGGCACCACGCTCTATGCCGAAAACTGTGCGGCCTGCCACGGTGATGCGGGCCACGGCGACGGAGCCGCCGCCGCCGGGCTCAACCCGCCCCCAGCCGACCTGACCGCGCCGCATCTCGGCTTGCACACTCATGGCGATCTCTATTGGTGGATCAGCAACGGCTATCCGGGTTCGGCGATGCCTGGCTTTGCCCGAGACCTGACGCCAGCGCAGCGCTGGAACCTGATCGACATGTTGATGGCGCGGAGCCTCGGCTACGAGGCGCGAGCGATCGGCGCGACTGTCGTGCCGCATGATCCCTGGCTGCCGGCGATCGAAACCCGGCTGCACGGGCCGGACGGCGTCCATTTGCTGTCGACCCTGGGCGGCCCGGCCGGCACGCTGCTCGTGCTCATCGAGGACAGCTCGGAACTCACCCGGCTCGACGCTCTCGCCGCGGCGGCACCCGTCGTTGCTCAGGCGGGCGGGACCATCGTCGTCGTGGTGCCGCCGGAACTGGCCGAAGCGGCACGAGCGCGGCCGGGGCTTCAACTCATGATCGATCGCGACGGCGCGGCATCCACGGCTTGGTCGAACTACCGGCGCACACTGGCAGATCAGGACTGGTCTGACAGGGTACGTACAAATCCGCGGCTGGAATGGCTTATCGACCGGTTTCACTTCGTCCGGGCGCGGTGGCGGTCCGACGAGCCAGCAGCGGATGCCGAAACGCTGACGCGGCAATTCGAAGCACTTGCTGAGGAGCCGGAGATACGATCGGCGGCGCTGCATGGCCGCTAGGCTTCGGACCGCCGCGGCGGCGCTGCTGGCGGGTGCGGCCCTCATCGTCCTGTGGCCGTCCCCGCTCCCGCTCCCGTCCCCCGCCGGTGATACTGGCTTCCTAGCCTGTGCGCCCGGTGCCACCGGCGTCGCCGGCCGGAACGACGGGGTGCGGACCCAAGACGGACTGGGCGTGACAGTCGTAACACCGTCGGACTACCGGCCCGGCCGCGCTTACGGGCTGCTTGTGCTGTTCCCACCGGCCGGTCTCGCCCGTGGCGGTGCAGAGCGGTATTATGGTCTGACCGAAAAAGCGACACGACAGGGATGGATCGTCGCTTATAGCGATCATCTCCCGCTCGGCCGGGCCGCCGTCGCCGCACAGGCGCGCGTGCCGGCGGTCGTGCGGTCGCGCTGGTGTATCGACCCGTCGCAGATCGTCTATGCGGGGCACTCCGACGGCGCCACGATTGCCCAACTTGCCGCCTTGAGTGACCCGCCGGCCGCAATCATCGCGAGCGCGGCCGGGATCGACTCCGTCGACCTGGCCGCCGAAGGCTGCGCCGGCGCGAGCGACGTGCTCGTCCTGCACAACCCGGCCGACGAGCGTTTCCCGTCCTACGGACAGCACAACGCGTCGGTCTGGGCAGCATGCCTGGGCTGCGCGCCCCTCCCGCGCACGGTCGCGGACTGCGTCGAGTTTCCTGGCTGCCGGAATGCTCACCGCGTGGCGTTGTGCCCAACCACCGAGCCCCATGCGCGCCTGCCTCAATCCTTCGCGGCGCGCCTGCTTGCCTTTTCCGCAACCCACAATCATCGAGGATGACGCCCATGCGTGGACGCATGCAGAACCGCCAACTTCTGATTTCCACTTTGATCGAGCATGCCGCGAGCAATCATGGCGGCACCGAGATCGTCTCTCGGGTCCATGACGGGTCGATCTTCCGCTACACGTACCGCGACGCTGCCAAACGATCCAAGCAGTTGGCCCAGGCCTTGGCCAAGCTGGGTCTCGACTTCGGAGACCGCGTCGGCACGCTCGCCTGGAACACCCATCGACATGTCGAGATCTATTATGGCGTCAGCGGCTCCGGCCTCGTCTGCCACACCGTCAACCCGCGCCTCTTCTTCGAGCAGATCCGCTACATCGTCGATCATGCCGAAGACAAGGTCATGTTCTTCGACCTCTCGTTCGCCAGCCTCGTCGAGCAGCTCGCCTCGCAGGCTCCGAGCGTAAAGTATTGGGTTGCGCTCTGCACGCAAGACGAGCTGCCGGCGCTCGATGTGCCCAATCTAGTCGCTTACGAGACCCTCATCGCCACCGAGGACGGCACGCTCGAGTGGCCCAGCTTCGCCGAAGACACGGCGTCATCACTCTGTTACACATCCGGTACGACCGGCGATCCGAAAGGCGTGCTTTATTCGCATCGGTCGACAATACTTCACGCTTACGCCTCCTGCGTTCCCGACAACTTCAATCTGTCGGCGCGCGACGTGCTGTTGCCCGGCTCATCGATGTATCACGCCAACGCGTGGGGCCTTCCGTATGCGGCAACGCTGGTCGGCGCCCGCATGGTCCTCGCCGGCTCCAAGCTCGACGGGGCGAGCCTGCATGAGTTGATCGAGGCCGAAGGGGTCACGGTCAGCTGCGGCGTGCCGACGATCTGGCTCGGCTACGCACAACATCTCGAGGCCAAACGCGAGCAGCCGCGCACGCTCAAGCGCCTCATCATCGGTGGCGCGGCCTGCCCGCCGGCACTGATCGAGCTGTTCGAGCGCGAGCATGGAGTCACCGTCACCCAACTTTGGGGGATGACCGAGACCAGCCCGCTCGGTGTCGTCAACACGCCACTCCCCAAGCATGACGGGCTGAGCGGCGCGGCGCTCGCCGAGTTGCGCGGCAAGCAGGGTCGCATCGCGTACGGGGTCGAGTTGGACATCGTCGATGGCGAGGGCAACCCGTTGCCACACGACGGCGTCGCCTTCGGGGACTTGATGATCCGCGGCTGGTGGATCGCCGACGGCTATTTCGGGCTCGACCGCAACGTTCTGCAGCCCGGCGGATGGTTTCCGACCGGTGACGTCGCCACGCTCGATCCGGACGGTTACATGCGCATCACCGACCGGTCCAAGGACGTCATCAAGTCGGGCGGAGAATGGATTTCCTCCATCGATCTCGAGAACGCCGCCGTCGGCCATCCGGCCGTGGCCGAAGCCGCCGTGGTGGGCGTGCGTCATCCGAAGTGGGACGAGCGCCCGCTTCTCATCCTGGTGATGAAGCCCGGTCAAGGAGTCTCCCCCGACGAGATGCGCACCTTCCTCGCCGAGCGGGTCGCCAAATGGTGGCTGCCGGACGACATCATCGTCGTCGACGAGATCCCGCACACCGCGACGGGGAAGGTCCAGAAGACCGTGCTCCGCACCCAGTATGCCGACCACCTCATGCGGCGTGCAGCCGCTTAATCGGAGCAAACCATGCCAGAGTTCAAGCTGTTGGAAGAAGAGCAGTTCGGCCCGGCGCTGCCCGTCAAATACACGCAGGTGCAGGTGATCAACATCGCGAAGGCGGCCTGAGCGATGCTGGAGGATCCCATCGTCATCGCTGGCTCGGCCCGAACGGCGCTGGGCGGCTTCCTCGGCGCCTTCAAGGGCAAGACGGCTCCCGAATTGGGCGCCGCCGCGATCGGTGCGGCGCTCAAGCAGGCTGGCCTCGCGGCTGAGGAGGTGTCGGAAACGTATATGGGGTGCGTGCTGCCGGCCGGGCTCGGCCAGGCGCCGGCACGGCAGGCTGCGCTCGGGGCCGGGCTGCCCGAGCACGTGCCGGCGACCACCATCAGCAAGGTGTGCGGCTCGGCAATGAAGGCGATCATGGTCGGTCATGACGCGATCGCCGCCGGCTCGGCCGGCATCGTCGTCGCCGGCGGGATGGAAAGCATGAGCAACGCGCCGTACCTGCTCGAGCGCGCGCGGGGCGGCTACCGGCTGGGTCACGGCAAGGTGCTCGATCACATGTTCCTCGACGGGCTCGAGGACGCCTACGACAAGGGGCGTCTGATGGGCACCTTCGCCGAGGATTGTGCGTCTCACTATCAGTTCACCCGTGAAGACCAGGACGGCTACGCCCTTCGGTCGCTCGACCGCGCCAAGCGGGCCATCGCAGAGGGACGGTTCACCGCCGAGATCGTGCCCGTGCAGGTGGCCAACGACCAGGTCGCGCAAGACGAACAGCCGGCTCTGGCCAGGCCGGAGAAGATCCCGAAGCTGAAACCCGCCTTTCGCGCCGACGGCACGGTCACGCCCGCCAACTCGTCCTCCATTAGCGACGGCGCTGCCGCTTTGGTCCTGATGCGACGGTCCGAGGCGGAGAGACGCGGCCTGCCTGCCACCGCACGCATCGTGGCTCATTCCGCCCACGCCAAAGCGCCGGCATGGTTCACGACGGCGCCAGTCGACGCCATCCGCAAGTTGCTCGATCGGACCGGATGGTCGATGCAGGACGTCGATCTTTGGGAAATCAACGAGGCGTTCGCGGTCGTCGTCATGGCGGCGATGCGCGAGCTCGGACTGCCGGCCGATCGCGTCAACGTCAACGGCGGCGCCTGCGCCCTTGGCCACCCGATCGGCGCGTCGGGCGCGCGCATCGTGGTGACTCTGTTGCACGCACTGGAGCAGCATGGGCTCAAGCGTGGTGTCGCGACGCTCTGTATCGGGGGTGGTGAGGCCACCGCGATCGCGATCGAGCGGACATAGCCAAGGTTCGATGCGATCGGGTGGGATCACCTCGTCGCATCGAGCCGCCTTCATGAATGTTTCCGCGAATTGGCGTCAGCGGTTAGCGCATCTTGTAGGGGACCAGCCCTCGCTCGCGCGTGCCCACGTCGAGCGTCATGCCGAGCGGCGGCACCGCCCGATGACGGCACTGCGTTCGCCCGCAGGCCCGGCAACCCGGTCCGATCGGGACGGCGATGCTCTGGTCCTGCAAGTCCAGGCCGGCGGAATAGACCATCTTCCCCCCATTCTCCGCCTCGCATCCTAGAACCACCGCGACCGCCCGCGGCCGCGCCAAATAATGTCCCCCCTCGCGGCCCACTGTTCGAGCAACGTTCAGATACGTCGCGCCATCCGGCGCGATCGCCAACTGCACATGCATCTGGCCCGGGGCGGCGAAGGCGCGATAGACGTTCCACAATGAACATGGCCCACCCATCCGCGCGAACTGGAAACGCGTCGCGCTGCTGCGCTTGATGACGTTGCCAGCGATATCGGTCTTGAGAAAATAAAACGGAATTCCCTGCAGACCCGGCCGTTGCAGGGTGCTGAGGCGATGGCAAACTTGCTCGAAGCTAGCCCCGAACCGGGTTTGCAGTCGCTCGATATCATATCGAACCGACTGAGCCGCTTCGAGAAAACGCGCGTAAGGCATGATCAGCGCCCCAGCCAGATAGTTGGCCAACGCCACGCGCGCCAATGCCCGCGCCCCGTCCGTCGTCAGCCGCGCACGGCGAAGGATCCGCTCGATCAGGTCACGGTGCTCCAACAGCCCGAGCACGTGCGCCATCCAGAACACCCGGCTCTCCCGTGTCGCTTCCTCCGCAAGCAGTAGCCTGGCTTCACGGCGCTCCAGGCGCCAGACCAGCCCGTCACGCAGGAGCGCCGGCTCGCTCGATACCTTGATGCCGTGGTGGCGCTCGAGCCGGGCCGCGATCGAGCCCCATGGTGCTTCTCCAGTCAGTTCGATCGTCTCTGCCAGCTGCTCCGCCGCCCGATCGAGCGTGTCGAAATAATTGTTGTGATCCTGCACCCAGTCCCGCACCTCCTCATACGCTCCCGTCGGCTCGGGAATCTCGCCTCGCTCTTGCAGTGACTGGAGCTGCTCGGCTTGGTTGCGGTACGCGCGGTAGAGCAGCAGGAAACGCTCGGCCGTCTCTGGCGACTGGTCGGCGAGCCGCTGCGCCTCCGCGACGCTGTATGGCTCTGGGCCGAACAGCGCGTCGGCCATCGCCTCGCGGATCGCCTGCGCTTGACGCAGCGTCTCGACGTCATCGAAATAATCCAGCCCCACGCCGAACAAGGCCGCCAGTCTGTGCATCAGCGGCGGAGGCATTGGCCGCTGATTACGCTCTATCTGGTTGAGATAACTGGGCGACACTGCGAGCTCGCGCGCGAGACGGACCTGCGTCCAGTCGCGGCGCTCACGCAACCGTCGCAGCTGCGCACCAGAAAACAGTTTCGTCATGATCGCCTTCGCAAACTTCGCAAACCTCCTGGCCTTCCTAACACCATTCTGCCGCTCCGGCAGTTCTCGTATGGCTCGGAATTCGCAATCTTTGCGAGGGTATTGAGAGGCCAGCGATGCAGCTGCACGACGGCACCGTCAAGCAGGGGTTGCCGGGACTGTTCTGATTCAACAAGAGGGAGGACAAGCGATGTCGGAATTGCAGACTGCACCGAAGGCGAAGAAGGGTGTTGCGCTCGCGGGCGTTGCAGCAGGAAATACGGCACTGTGCACGGTTGGACACACCGGCAACGACCTGCATTATCGTGGCTACGATATCCTCGACATCGCCGAGCAGTGCGAGTTCGAGGAGATCGCATTTCTGCTCGTGCATGGCGCGTTGCCGACCGGGCCGCAACTCGCAAGCTACAAAGCCAAGCTGCGCGCTCTGCGCGGGCTCCCAATCGCGGTACGCGCGATACTCGAAGCTCTGCCTGCCGCGACGCACCCCATGGACGTCATGCGCACGGGGATATCGGCCCTGGGATGCGCGCTGCCCGAGCGGGAAGATCACAGCCCGGCCGGTGCGCGCGACATCGTCGACCGCATCATGGCGTGCGGCGCGTCGATCCTACTCTACTGGTATCATTGGTCGCATAACGGGCGCCGGATCGAACTCGAGACGGACGACGACAGCATCGGCGGGCACTTCCTGCATCTATTGCACGGTGTCGCATCGCCAGCGGAGTGGGAGCGGGCGATGCATACGAGCCTGGTGCTGTATGCCGAGCACGAGTTCAACGCGAGCACGTTCGCGGCGCGCGTCGTGGCCGGCACGGGGGCAGACATGTTCTCCGCGATCGTCGCCGGGATCGGTGCGTTGCGCGGGCCGAAGCATGGTGGCGCCAATGAGGCCGCGCTCGAAATCCAACAGCGTTATGCGAGCCCGGAAGAGGCGGAGGCTGACATCAGCCGTCGGATCGCGAACAAAGAGGTCATTATCGGGTTCGGACACGCGGTGTACACAGTTGCCGATCCACGCAATGCCGTCATCAAGCGGGTCGCCAGACAGCTTTCCGACCGGAATGGGGATAGCTTGGGTTACGCCGTTGCGGACGGGATCGAGAAGGTGATGTGGGAGTCGAAACGCATGTTTGCGAACTTCGACTGGTTCAGCGCTGTCGCGTACAGCCAGATGCGCATTCCGACGGCGATGTTCACGCCGATCTTCGTCATCAGTCGGACCAGCGGATGGGGCGCGCACGTCATTGAGCAGCGGGTCGACAACAAGCTGATCCGACCAGCGGCGAATTATGTCGGTCCTGAAAACAAGATGTTCGTGCCTCTCGAGGCACGGGGCCACGTTCGTCGTCCGACGTTTTAGCTCGACGCAGTAGACCGATCCGGCGTGACGTGGCCCTCGATCGCCAGGCGGCGCATGCTATCCATCACCGGTTGTCGGCTGACGGTGAGCTGGGACGCGATGAGGTCCTCAGAGTGGGTGGCAGCATCACCGCAGCCGTCACGGTCACGGGTGACAGCGACGGCTGCCTCTATGTCGCCGACGGTGTCGCCAGCGATCAGATCAAGATCGATGAGAACTCGCGTCAAACGGACGCCGCCCGGACATCGTCAACTCCCATCACATCGTTGCCCACCCTAGTTCCTGGCTGATCATCGCTGCGACGCGCCGAACATCATCCGCCAAGGCCTCCATCCGCTTCTCGTCCATGAATCGAACCATGCTCGATACACTGAAGGCAGCGACGATTTCCCCAGCCGCATTGCGAATGGGCGCCGCTACGCAACGGATTTGCGGCTCGTTTTCCTCCAGGTCGTAGGCGACCCCCTTTTGCGCATAGGCTTGCATCTCCGTCAGCCATTGAGTGGGATTTTCCCGATGGGCCGGCCGGTTCGGGGCAGCATCGTAGTATGTCCGCCAGCTTGCCTCGTCCATGCCCAAGATCAACGCCTTTCCCAGGCCGGTGGAGCATATGGGATGGCGCTCCCCCACGCGGGAGCTGATCTCGATGCGCCGTTTGCCTGGAATCTTGTCGAGATACAGCGCCCACCCGCCATCCAACACACCAAGGTGGATCGTATCCTCGCACGCCTCCGACAGACGCTCCAGGAACGGGCGCGCGATCCGCGGGATAGGCAAAGCCTTCTGTGCTCGAAACCCGAGGTCGAGCAATTTCGGTCCGAGGCTGTAGCCTTCCTTGGGCACGAATTTTAGATAGCGGCGATCGACGAGCGTCGACGCGAGCCGGTGCGTCGTGCTTCTGCTGAGGCCCAGCGTGGCTGAGAGGTCCCCAAGCTCGAGCGTACCTGCTGCCACGGCTTCCAGCAGGTCCAGGCCGCGAAGCAGGGTTTGGCTTCCCGATGCCGTGACGGGTTGCTCCGTGCCAGCTTCAGTCCGCCTTTTTGCCGCATCAAAACGGGCCTCAGCGGATTGACTCTTTCGGTTCACTTACCTTTTAATCCCAAATATGAAAACACGATCCCAATATATGGGATTACTCGGGCTGAATAGTCCGATACGCGGGGAGGCAGAAATGGACCAAATTGACGTCGACGCCACGGCGTTGCGGCGCGCTTTCATACTCGCGCGAAGGCGGCTCGTTCCCTTCTT
This sequence comes from uncultured Acetobacteraceae bacterium, assembly GCA_964657565.1. Taxonomy (GTDB): domain Bacteria; phylum Pseudomonadota; class Alphaproteobacteria; order Acetobacterales; family Acetobacteraceae; genus JAVVHH01. Next base: position 32,319 of record CAZZVQ010000001.1, on the reverse strand, counting down.
GCTGCTTATGTACATTCTTTCCTTCCTTGATCGCGCCAATATCGGTTTCGCGAAGCAGGCTTTCCAGGTTTCGACCGGAGTGTCGAACGCCGCCTATGCCTTCGGGGCGGGCCTATTCTTCCTGGCGTATGCCGCGCTTGAAGTACCGAGCAACCTGATCATGCACCGGGTCGGCGCACGGCTCTGGATGGGACGGATCATGATCACCTGGGGCTTGATCTCAGCGGCCATGATGTTCGCGACCGGCGAGACGTCGTTCTACCTGCTGCGCGTGCTGCTCGGCGCGGCTGAAGCGGGGTTCTTCCCGGGGGTCATCCTGTTCCTGACATACTGGTTCCCGCAGCACACGCGGGGCCAAATCCTGGGGCTGTTCTATTTCGGGGCGCCTCTCGCGTTCATATTCGGCGGCCCGCTTTCCGGCCTGCTGCTGGATTTCGATGGCCACTCCGGCTTGCACGGATGGCAGTGGATGTTCCTGGTGGAAGGTCTGCTGGCATCGGCCGTGGGTGTATGGGCGCTGTTCTACCTCGATGACCGTCCTGCCGACGCGAAATGGCTGCCCCCGGCGGAGAAGGCTGCCCTGATCCGCGCGCTCGCCAGCGAAAACGCGGCGAAGACGACGCACGGGCCTGTCTCGGTCTGGGCGGTGCTCGGGATGCCGATGATCTGGCTGTTCGTTGCAGTCTACTTCCTGATCCAGATGAGCGTGTATGGGGTGGTGTTTTATCTCCCGTCCCAGGTTGCGGGGCTGCTGGGCAAGAGCGTCGGCTTCCAAGTCGGCCTGATCACGGCAATCCCTTGGGTCTGCGCCTTGCTAGCGGCCTTCGCCCTGCCTCGCTTCGCCGACCGCCATGGCACCCACGGCCTGATCGCCGCCGCTACCCTCCTCGTGTCCGGCATCGGGATCGCCGTCTCGGCCGGCAGCAGCCCGGCCGTCGCCATGGTCGCGCTCTGCTTCGCCGCGGCCGGGTTCATCGCCGTGCAGCCCTTGTTTTGGACCTTCCCCACCAGCTACCTGGGCGGCATTGCCGCAGCGGGTGGTATTGCAATGATCAATGCACTCGGCGCCCTGGGTGGGTTCTTTGCGCCGAACGTGAAGGCATGGGCCGATGGCAGCTTCGGCTCCACCCAGGCCGGGCTCTATGTCCTGGCGGGCACGACCGTGCTGGGCGCCGCGCTGTGCCTGGCGCTGGCCGGGCGCACCCGCGCACCCGCCGCGCTCCCTGCGCGATAATTCCCCAACCAAGAAAGACACTCGAATGAAACTACTGCGATATGGCGAGCCCGGTCAGGAACGCCCGGGGCTGCTCGACGCGGCCGGTCAACTGCGCGATCTGTCCGCCCATCTCGATGACATTGGCCCCAACAGTCTCGCCCCGGCAGCCTTGGCCCGTGTGGCAGCCATCGACCCGGCGTCCCTGCCGGCAGTGGACGGCGCGCCGAGGCTCGGCGTCCCCCTCGCCGGCATCGGCAAGTTCATCGCGATCGGCTTGAACTACGCCGACCACGCGGCCGAATCGAACCTGCCCATCCCCGCCGAGCCCATCGTGTTCATGAAGGCCACCACCTCGCTCTCCGGGCCGAACGACCCGGTCATGCTGCCCCAGGGTTCGGTCAAGAGCGACTGGGAGGTGGAACTCGGCATCGTCATCGGCAGCCGTGCCGCCTATGTCGACGAAGCGGCGGCGCTGGACCATGTTGCGGGCTACTGCCTGGTCAACGACGTGAGCGAGCGCGAATACCAGATCGAGCGCGGTGGCACCTGGGACAAGGGCAAGGGCTGCGACACGTTCGGCCCGGTCGGCCCCTGGCTCGTGACCAAGGACGAGGTCCCAGACCCGCAGGCGCTCGATATGTGGCTCGACCTGAACGGCGCGCGCATGCAGACCGGCACCACGCAGACGATGATCTTCGGCGTCGCCCACATCGTCAGCTACGTCAGCCGGTTCATGACCTTGCTGCCCGGCGACGTCATCACCACCGGAACGCCCCCGGGCGTCGGCATGGGCAAGAAGCCGACCCCGATCTATCTCGCACCCGGTGACGTGATGACGCTCGGGATCGCCGGTCTGGGCGAGCAACGTCAATCCGTCGTCGCATGGCACCAAGTAGGGGAAGCGTGAGCATGTCCTATGCCGGCCGCTTCACGGACCGCTGTGCCATCGTGACCGGGGGGGCTTCGGGGATTGGGCTGGCGGTGGCCGCCCGCCTCGCCCGGGAGGGCGCCAAGGTGGCGCTGTGGGACCTGAAGCCGGACGCGCTGGAACACGCGCGCTCGCAGACGCAAGCCGCGCACGTCCAGGCGCTCGACATATCGGACCCCGGACAGGTCGCGCGCGGCATGGCCGAGACCGTGGCGGCGATGGGCGGGAAGCTCGACGTGCTGGTGGCGAGCGCCGGCATCACCGGGCCGAACCTGCCGGTCAAGGATTACCCGGTCGCCGAGTGGCAGCAGGTGATCAACGTCAATCTGAACGGCCTGTTCTACTGCAACCAGGCCGCGGTGCCGCACCTGGAGCACAACGGCTACGGCCGGATCGTCAACATCGCCTCGGTGGCCGGCAAGGAGGGCAACCCGAATGCCTCCGCCTACAGCGCCTCGAAGGCCGGCGTCATCGGCTTCACGAAGTCGCTGGGCAAGGAGCTTGCGAACACCGAAATCAGGGTGAACTGCGTGACACCCGCGGCAGTCCGCACCGCGATCTTCGACCAGATGTCGCAGCAGCACATCGACTTCATGTTGTCCAAGATCCCGATCGGCCGCTTCGGCGCGATCGAGGAGATCACCGCCATGATCTGCTGGCTGGCGAGCGACGAATGCTCGTTCAGCACCGGGGCCGTCTTCGACGCCTCGGGCGGACGGGCTACTTACTGATTAGCGGAGGAACAGGACATGGGTGTCCCGAAGATAAAGCACGTGCGCGCCAGCGTGGTGCGCGGCGGCGGCGGCGACTATCACGACGTGGCGGACGGCCACTGGATCGACGACCACATCGCGACGCCCATGGCGAAATACCCGGAATACCGGCAAAGCCGCCGAAGTTTCGGCCTGAACGTGCTCGGCACGCTCGTGGTCGAGCTCGAGGCCGATGACGGCACCACCGGCTTCGCGATCACCACCGCGGGCGAGATCGGCGCCTTCATCGTCGAAAAGCATCTCGCCCGCTTCCTCGAGGGCCGCCCGATCACCGAGATCGAGAAGATGTGGGACCAGATGTATTTCGCGACCCAGTTCTATGGCCGGCGCGGCATCGTGGTGAACGCGATCTCCGCCGTCGACCTGGCGCTCTGGGACCTGCTCGGCAAGTGGCGCCAGGAGCCCGTCCATGCCCTGCTTGGTGGCCCCGTGCGCGACGAGCTGGTGTTCTATGCCACGGGCGCCCGCCCGGACATCGCCAAGCAACTCGGCTTCATCGGCGGCAAGATGGCGCTCCAGCACGGCCCCGCGGAGGGCGACGAGGGCATGAAGAAGGCGCTCGCGTCGATCGAGGAGATGCGGAACCGGGTCGGCGACGATTTCTGGCTCATGCTCGACTGCTGGATGAGCCTCGACCTCGACTACGCGACCCGGCTGGCCACCAAGGCGCACGAGTTCGGGCTGAAATGGGTCGAGGAATGCCTCTCGCCCGACGACTATTGGGGCTATGCCCAGCTACGCAAGAACGTCCCGCGCGGCATGCTGGTCACGGCCGGCGAGCACGAGGCGACGCGCTGGGGCTTCCGCATGCTGCTCGAGATGGGCTGCTGCGACATCATTCAGCCCGACGTCAATTGGTGCGGCGGCATCACCGAGCTGATCAAGATCTCCGCCCTGGCCGACGCGCACGGGGCGTTGATGGTGCCGCACGGGTCCGGCGTGTACAGCTACCATTTCACCTGCACCCGTCATAACAGCCCGTTCACCGAGATCATCATGGGCGCCCCCAAGGCCGACAAGGTGATTCCCGCGTTCCATCCGCTGTTGCTGGACGAGCCGATGCCCGTGAACGGCAGGATGAAGCTGTCCCAGCTCGACAAACCCGGCTTCGGCGTCGAGCTGAACCCCGCCAGCAATCTTCACCGGCCATACACCCATTGATCAATCAGGCCTTGGATGCATCCGCCCTCGGAGGCGATAAGACAATGATCACGCATGGATCCGCCGACAGCTTGTCTATTGCGCGTGAGGAGGGTCACCTCAATGCTGTATGTGCCGTCTCCTTGAGTCTCCAAACTGCCACCGTCGACAGGATGGCACCGAAGATCACATAGCCCGATACCGCACTCGGGCTGCCGGTCTGGGTGATCGCCCATGTTGCGACGAATGGGGCGAACCCGCCGAACACCATCGACGACAAGTTGTACGCGGTGCCGAGGCCAGCCAATCGTTGGCGTGTCGGAAAAAATTCGACGAGCGCCGCAGGAAACGAACCGAGGAACAATCCCGTCAGGATGCCGAGTGTCATGTGTATGAGAACGATGACGGTCATCGACGCACCGGTCTGCAATAGAAGCGCAATCAACGGGTAGGTCAGGAAGAGGAAAGCGATGCAGTGCGCCATCATGAGAGGCTTACGCCCGATCTTGTCGGAAGCCGCGCCGGAGAGCACGCATGTCACCATGACGACTGCATTAGCCGCCGTTGTCGACCACAGTGCCTGATCTGCCGTGAGGCCTAGGTATTTTTGCATGAAGGTTGGGAAGTAAGAGAAGAAAGTATAAACAACGACTGACTGGACCGCGACCAGACAGAATGCGTGCACGAGCGTGAGCCATATCGACGTGGGACGTGGCATGTCAGCCGCTGTGGCCTCCATCGCGGCACGCTTGAACGCCGGCGTTTCATCGACGGTACGTCGGACGAGCAAGCCAAGTGGCCCGACAAAGGCGCCGATCAAGAAGGGAATACGCCAGCCCCAGTCTGTCATGACGGCCGTCCCGAGGCCGCTGGTCAGCACTGCTGTGGTTCCCAAGCCGGACAGTTGTCCGAGAAAGATGCTCGCTGGATGGAGGCTGCCGTAGAGCCCGCGCCGATTTTGAGGCGCCCACTCTACCAGGAATGAAGCAGAGCTGCCCCATTCCCCACCCGCAGAGAAGCCTTGCAGCAGTCTTGCTCCAACGAGAAGGATCGGGGCCGCGATTCCGATGGAGGCGTAGCTTGGAAGGACCCCGATCAAGCCGGTGCCCATCGCCATCATGACGATCGTAAAAAGAAGTGCGGGCTTGCGGCCAAAGCGGTCACCGAGAAGGCCGATGAGGATGCCACCGAGTGGCCGGGCAACGAAGCCGACGCCGAATACCGCAAAACTGGACAGCAGAACCACCGTATCATCGGTGCTTGGGAAAAAATGCCTTCCGATAACGGCTGCAAGAAACGCGTAGACTGTAAAATCGTACCACTCGAGCGCGTTGCCGATCAGGGACGCGCTGATGGCGCGAACTTGACTACCAACGGATGGCCCCGTCATTCCAACTCCAGGCATTATTTCCCCTTTTTGTCTCTTGGGTTGCGCCGGCCTGCTTCGAAGGCCGGGTTCAGGGCATGATCTGTCCGCCGTTGACCTCGATGATTTGGCCGGTCACGTAGCTGGCCAAATCCTCGCTCGCGAGAAACAGGATTGCGCCAGCGCACTCGTCAGCTGTTCCCAAGCGTTTCATAGGAATTTGATTGATGAGTTGTTGCATGACCTCGGGACTGGTCATGCCGTCATGGATCGGGGTGTCGATAACGCCGGGTGCCATGGCATTCACGCGAATCCGATCGCTCACGAGTTCCTTCGCCAGCGCTCGCGTGTAAGTCGAGACATATGCCTTGCTGGACGCGTAAAGGCCGCTTCCTTGACTGCCTCCGGTGCGCGCTGCCTGTGAGACCACGTTGATGATTGCGCCGCCCCCCTGCGACCGCATCATTGGGATTACTGCCCGATTCAGGGCCATCATCGACCGGGCGTTCAGCGCAAAGACTTTTTCGATGAGGTCGTCTGGCGCATCCGCCAGCGCAACGCGCTGAACGAGGCTCCCTGCATTGTTTACGACGATATCTATCCGGCCAAAGCGTGCATGCACCTCAGTCGCGAGACGAGCGACCGCGGAGGTGTCCGAAACGTCCGCTTGAAAGACTGCCGCTGCCACGTCAAGCGCCCGCACGTCCGCGGCAATCCTATCGGCGTCCGCGACTCTGGAGTTGCAGTGCACCGCAACGTGGCTTCCCCAACGAGCAAATCCCAACGCAGCGGCCGCGCCGATACCGGAGCTGCTTCCCGTCACGAGTACGACTTTCCCCCTCAGATCCTTCATTGCTCCCTCCCCTATCGATGTGCGCACATGACCACCTCACCCGCGATCCTCCAACTGCGCGTCAAACATTTGCGTCTCATCGACATTCTCGGCCGGACCGATACGCGGACCGGCACCAGACGGCAGCGGCACGTCGAGCACTGCGTCCCGTCCCAGGCTGTGTCTCGACGTAGGACCTCGCGCTGCGCTACGCCTGCGAACGTTGCTCGCCGACCTGAACCAAAGAAAGAAGCTGATGAACGCTCGTCCGTGGCTTGCCGCCGTCCTCCTGATGTCTGCACCACTTGGTTCGGCCGAGGCCCGCATCACCCGTTTGGAGATCATTCGGACCGAGCCTGCCTTTAACGGCGCCATCTTCGGCTCAGGCCCGTACGAGCGCGTGATCGCGCGCGCCCATGGCGAGATCGACCCGGCCGCCCCGGCCAACGCCGGCATCCAGGATATCGGCCTGGCGCCTCGCAACGCGCGCGGCGCCGTGGAGTACACCACGGAGCTAGACATCATCCGCCCCGCCGACCCGGCGAACGGCAACGGCGTTTTGCTGTTCAACATCCTCAACCGCGGCAACAAGGGCGCGCTAGCCCTGTTCAATGCAGACGTGCCGCCCGGTGCAACGGGCCCGAATCGGCTGGAGAACCCGGGGGATGGCTGGCTGCAGCGCCAGGGCTACACGGTGATCTGGTTCGGCTGGCAAGCCGACGTGCTGCCCGGTGACGGCCGCATGACGCTGCAAGTGCCCGTAGCCCGGGAGCCAGACGGCACACCCGTAACTGGACCGGTGCGGGCGGAGCTGGTGGTACAGACCGCGCCTGCCACCGTGCTGAACCTGTCCAGCGGTTGGTTCACTGGCATGACCCATGCCAGCGCGCCGACCGTGAGCACAGACAACCAGGCTCGCCTGGCGGACGGCTTCCTCCCGAGCCTCACGGTGCGCGCAACGGAGAACGCGCCTCGGACTCCGATCCCGAACACCGAGTGGCGCTTCGGCGACTGCACCGCGGCGAACGACACGCAGATCTGCTACCCCGCCGGCTTCCTGCCCGGACGCCTATACGAGCTGATCTACCGCGCCAAGGACCCGCTCGTGCTGGGCATCGGCTTCGCTGTGGCCCGCGACCTCGGCACTTTCCTCGGCCGGGCCGACCGGGACGAGGCCGGCACCGCCAACCCCGTCGCCCATGGCGCGGCGACCAAGTCCATCGTGATGGGCACCTCGCAGAGTGGCCGCTTCATCCGCAGCATGATCGCGCTGGGCTTCAACAAGGGCGAGGACGGCCGGCGTGTGTTCGACGGCGCCCTGCCGCATATCGGCGGCGGGCTGATGCCGCTCAACCTTCGCTTTGGCCAGCCCGGCCGCGCCTGGGGCCAGCAGGTGGATCACCTCTACCCCGCCTACGACTTCCCCTTCACCTACGCCCGGCAGACCGACCCGTTGACTGGCCGCAGCCAGGGCCTGCTGGATTCCTGCACCGCCGACGGCACCTGTCCCCGCCTCTTCCATGCCGCGACCGCGTTGGAGATCTGGGAGGGCCGGCAGTCGCTGGGCCTCACGGACCCGCTCGGCAAGGAGGACGCGCCCGAGCCGGCCGAGGTCCGCACCTATATCATGGCGAGCACGCAGCACGCGCCGCCGGGCTTGCCGCTGCCGACGAACCCGCCCTTCCCGCTCTGTGCGCAGCAGTCCAACCCGAACCCGCACACCTGGACCATGCGCGCACTGCTAACGGACCTCACGGAATGGGTGCGGGACGACAAGACCCCACCTGCCTCCGTCGTGCCGCGCATCGCCGACGGTACGTTGGTGGCGCCCGACCAAGTGCGCTTCCCCGCCATTCCGGCGAACGCCTATGGCGGCGTGGATCGGCCCGCCCTGCGATACACCGGTGCCACCAGCCTACTGCATGTATTGGACTTCGGTCCGGATTACCGCGCTGGGGAGAGCGCCGGCGTCATCACCCTCGAGCCTCCCGCCGTCGGCACGGGCTCCTACGGCACGCTGGTGCCACAGGTAGACGCGGACGGCATCGACCTAGCCGGGGTGCGCGACACATACGTCCAGGCACCAATCGGCACGTACACCGGCTGGAACAGTTTTAGGCCGGACCGTTTCGGGGGCAATTTCTGCAACTTCAGCGGCAGCTTTGTGCCATTCGCCGCCACCAAGGCCGAGCGTGACGCGGTGGGTGACCCGCGCCTCTCACTCGATGAGCGTTACCCCAGCAAGGACGCCTACGTGGCTGCAGTCCGCCGGGCTTCGATGGACCTTGTAGCCCGGCGTCTCATGCTGAACGAGGATGCTGAACGCCTGATCACCGAGGCGGTGGCCAACGGCGTACGTAGCGGGCCGTAAGGCCGGGGGCTTCCCCGCCAGAAATCTACCTACCAGTCGAGCGGAAGGACCAGCGAGCTGTCGAACGCGCCTCCCATGTGGATGACATGATGGCCCCGGTTGCGCGTCGCGGGGGTTGTCGTCGCGCGCCGTGTGGCGCTTGCCTCGGCCCTACCGCCGAAATCATAGAGGACAGGCGGATGCCCGGGCGGGAAGGTCAGTCCGTCAGCCGGGGATGGCACCTTCACATCCCCGAAATGGAAGGGGAGCGCTGCCGGGAAGCTGAACGCCGACACGGTGAGCTCAAGCTGCTCGCCCGGATGGAAGGCCATCGCCATCGGCGAGAGCGTGATCACGAGCGGAACTATCTCGCCGGGCCCGAGCCGTTGCTCCTGGCGCATGCTCAGCACCGGGTGATCCGCTGTGGAGCGTGCCGGATCGAGTTCGCGGAACGACGCCCTGAGCAGACCCCTGGCGTCGTTCCGATTGATCGACGGCGGAGTGACCGCCTCGATCAGGCCCGCGAGCAAGCCGGGGACCTTCCTGATGGATACCGCCACGTCCATGTCGTCGGACCCGTCGGCCTGCATCCATAGCCGCAACACCACGGTGCCGATAAGTTCGGCCTCTCGATTGAACGTGAACCGGAAGCGCGCCTGTCCGCTCTCGGCAGCGTATCGGATCGTGCGCACTGTCGGGCTGGTATCGGGCTGTAGCCCGGCTTCCGCGAGGTAAAAAGCTGTGGGCCGCACGCGTTCCGGCGGGAACCGCGTTTCGGGACGGTCGACGATGTCGCTGCCGCCGGGATCGAGCACCGCCATCCGGACGACCGGCGTCGTCTCCCAACCATTGCGGATGTCTTTTGCATAGCGGTCGAAGAAGCGCCTGAGATCCTCGACATGGGCCGGGTCGTAGTAGTCCTGCCACTCCTGGGTGTTATGGATGCGCAGCCATTTCAGGGTGGATCCGATGGTCCGCCACGCCTCGAACGTCCCGACCGTGTGGGCCGGGTTGGTGTAGCTGGCGACGATATAGGCCGGCACCGTGATCCGTTCGACCCGGGCGCGATGATCCTGCCAGAAGGCGTTCATCGTCGGATTTTCGAGCGTCATGCGCGGCTGGTCCTCGACATAGCCGCCCCCCGCCAGGGTCTGGATGATGATCTCGCCGAAGATGGCGCCCACCGGGATACCCGGTGCCGGCCCCTGATCCATCAAGCCCTCCCAGGGGGCGATGGCCGCCAAATGGGGCGGGCGTTCGGCGGCGATGAACCATTGCGAGGCGGCCAGCCAGGAATTGCCCGACATGACGACTGCCCCGCTGCACCAGGGTTGGGCGGCCACCCATTCGATAGCGTCATACCCGTCTTCCGCCATCTGGCGGCCCCAATAAGTGACGTTCCCGCCGGAGGACAGCGCTCCCCGGGGATCGGGGTTCACGACGGCGTAGCCATGGGCGCACCAATAGGCCGGATCGGCGCCTTCGAAGCGCTGCAGCTCGGACACGCGTTCGAGTGGAACGCCCGCCCGCCCGGGGATGTCGTCGAGCCATTGGCCGCCGAGGTCCTTGCCATAGGGGCTCCACCCGAAGATCGCTGGCACGCGGTCGGTTGTGACCGGGCGGAAGCAATCCGTGTAGATCGTCGTCCCATCGCGGAGCTTCAAAGCAACGTCGCGCTCGTAGATGATGTCGACCGGGAGTGGCCGCGCCCCTTCCCGCCGGACCGTTCCCGCCTTCAGCAGCCAACGACCGGGATCGAACCCGCGATAGCGGGCGCGCCGCGCCGATACGGGCAAGAGCCTGCGATACCTGACCGGGAACAGACCGTCGGGAGCGGTGGCGGTCGGATAGATCTTGGTCGGGATGGTGATCACGTCATGCGCCGCATCCGCCCCGGCGTTTGCCGATGCCGCCGTCGCCCGCGACAGCCCGGCGGTTGGTGCAGCGAGTGCCGCCACCGCGCGCAGCAGCCCTCGACGTCCCAATGAACAACTCATCTCAACTCCGATCGACATCCGTGTCGGGATCGACGGCCGCCCTTGGCAGCGACGACGTCCCGACGCATGATAGAACTCTATCATAATAGTAGAACTCTATCATTATGCGCAAGCCATTTTCCCCCGGGCATCGACCCCCCACCGATCCACGGCCGCTCGGCTATCTGCTCCGCCAAGCGGCCGCCGCGCATCGCCTGCGCATGGAGCGGGCCTTGGCGGATCTCAATGTGACCCCGCCTCAGCTCCTCGTGCTGACGCTCCTGGCGGCCAACCCCGGCCAGTCGAATGCCGACGTGGCCCGCGCGGCGTTCCTCACCACGCCGACGGTCACCGTGATCGTGGCCAACCTCGAGCGGCGGGGTGCGGTGAAGCGGACGTCACACGCCGTCCACGGCCGCGTGCAGCATCTCGAACTGACCGCCGCGGGCCACGACTTGCTCGCGGCCAGCCGGGTCCGCGCGCACGCGGTCGAACGAGAGCTGGAAGATGGAGTATCGCCGGAGGAGATGCAGACGATCCGGACGTGGCTGGCGCGAGCCTAGCCGGCCAGTCTGGCATCCCGTCACGGGCAGAGGGCCGGCGGTTGCCCTGGAGCAGATTGGCCGTGACAATGCAGCGAGCAGCGGAACGGACATCATGAGCGCAACCCGTCGAAGCATCATCGCCGCCGGAGCGGCCGCCGGGCTCTCGCCGGTGCTGGGACGCCGGAGCACGGCGCAAACCCGCCCGATCCTGCGCGTGCAGAGCATTGGCGGGTTGATCGAGAAAACCCTCCGCGAGGACGTCATCCCGACCTTCGAAAAGGAACACGGGATCGACATCTCGCTGATCGTCGAGGACGACGTGACGATCTTGCCGAAGCTCGCCGTCGCGCGCAGCCGGGCGCCGTACGACATCTGCACGATGGACAACGACAAGGCGATCCTGGGCGCCGAGGCCGGGCTGTGGGCGCCGGACCAGTCGGCCAAGCTGAAGAACATCGGCGCGATCTATTCGAGCTGCAAGCCGCCGGCACTGGCGAGCTATGCGACCATCATCTTCGAATACGCGCTGGTCTACGGCACCGATAAATTCAAGACGCCACCGACCTCATGGCAAGACATCTGGACGCCCGGCGTGGTCGCCGCGGTGCCGCATGTGAGCCAAGGTTATGGGCTGACGTTCCTATACTTGGCAGCGGTGCTGAACGGCGGCAGCGGGACCAATCTCGACCCGGGTTTCGCGGCGATCAAGCGGCTGGGCAATTTCAAGATCTACAAGAGCGTCAGCCAGGGCCTGTCGTTGTTCCAGCAAAAGGAAGCCGACATCGCGCTCTTCTACGGGCATCGCGCACAGCAGATGATCGAGGCCGGGCTGCCGGTGGGCAAGACGATCCCCAAGGAAGGCACCTGGGGACAGCGCACGGGGATGCAGATCCCGCGGATGACGGCGAATCTGGACGGCGCGGTCGCCTGGCTGGATACGATGCTGAGCGTACCCGTGCAGACGGCGTTGGCAAAAAGCCTGTACAGCCCGACCAACCGCGACTGCACGTTCCCGCCCGACCAGGAGAAGCGGCTCGTGCTCGGCGAACAGCACGTGGACTCCATCCGCGAGATCCCCTGGGCGGATATCTTGCCGCAGCGGGACGCCATCCTCGATCGCTGGACACGTGAGTTCGGCAGTTGATCGAGATCAGCCCACGCTCGTCGCCGGGTTCAAGCCGAGGAGCTTCTGCAGCAGGGCGATGAGGCCGAACGCGAACAAGATCAGTAGGGTCGAGACCGAGGCCACCATCGGGTCCACCGCGAAGTCGATATAGGTGTAGATCCGCACCGGCAGCGGCATCAGGTCGGGGCCGGCCAAGAAGATCGATACCGTCGCCTGGTCGAACGAGGTGATGAACACGAAGATCACCGCCGCCATGATCGACGGCGCGATGGCCGGCAGCGTCACAAGCAGCAGCGTGCGCATGCCGCCGGCCCCCAGGCTGTTGGCGGCTTCCTCGATCGCCGGATCGAGCCCCACCAGCCCGGCGCCGACGGTGCGGATGACGTACGGAATGGTGATCAGGACATGGCCGATCAACAGCCCGGAGAACGGAGCGTCGAGGTCGATGAGGTAGTAGAACTGCAGCAGCGCCACGCCCGTCACGATCGTCGGCAGCACCAGCGGCGACATCAGGAAGGCGCGGAACAGCGGCGATGCGGCCACCCCGTGCCGATGGAGCCCGATCGCCGCGGTGACGCCCAGGGCCATGGCGCCGGCACAGCACAGCGCGGCCAGCCCGACGCTGACGAGAAAGGATTGCAGGAAGTCGCCCCGATGCAGCAATTGCTCGTACCAGCGCAGCGTGAAGCCGACCGGGGGAAAGGCCACGTAGGGCGTCTCGGTGAACGAGCCCCCGATGATGACCACCAGCGGGCCAAGGATGAACAGCACCACGAGCCAACCGAGCCAGTCGATCACCTTGTCCACCATGCGCTCAGTCCTCCCGGAACAGGCGGGAGTGCAGCATGACGATGCCGAGATTGATCACCAGCAGCACCACCACGAGCGTCGCGCCGACGGGCCAATTGGCCGAGAAGGTGAACTTCTCGTAGATCAGCGTGCTGATCGTCGAGACGCGGTTGCCGCCGAGCAAAGCGGGCGTGACGAAGGCGCTGATGGCGAAGGTGAACACCAGCAGCGACCCGGCGGCTGCACCCGGCAGCGACAGCGGGAGGATGATCCGTCGCAAGATGCGCCCGCGCGACGCCCCGAGGCTGTCGGCCGCATCCTCGAGCGTGCGGTCGATGCGCTCCAGCACCCCGATCAGGCTCAACGCCATCAGCGGCAGGCTGATATGGACGAGGCCAAGCACGACCGAGACCATGTTTCCACTGAGAGGCAGCGGCGCGCCGATCAGCCCGAGCGCCCGTAGCCAGTTGTTGACCACGCCGGTGTCGCCGAGCAGGACGAGCCAGGCGTAGGTGCGCACGACCAGGTTGATCAGCAGCGGCGAGAGCGCGACCGCGATCAGCGCGCTCCGCATCGCCGGTCCGGAGCGGACGATCTTGAGCGCGAGCGGATAGCCGAGCACGAGCGAGATGACCGTCACCAACAACCCAAGACCGACGGTTCGCGCCATCAGCAACAGGTAGAACGGGTCGGTCATCACCGTGGCGTAGTTGATCAGGGTGAATTCAGGGATGTAGAGGCGCATCGAGCTGAAGCGAAACAGGCTCAGCCGGAGCAGCAAGGCGTAGGGAACGACCAGGAACACGAGATAGAAGATCGTGGCCGGCGCGAGATAGAGCAGGAGCGACAGGCGCCGCGCGGTCAATCCGGCAGCACCCGGCAATGCGCCGGGTCGGCACTGATCCGCGCGCAGGCGCCGAGCGGGAAGGCGGCGGCCTCGGCGGCCGGCAGATGCGCGCGGACGGTGCCGGCCGAGGTCTCCAGGTGCAACTCGACGACCGATCCGAGGAAGCGGCGGCCCGTTACCGGGAGGCCTTCGCCGGGCGCGCAGGGGCGCAGGCGGACCTTGTCGAATGGGAGTTGGACGATCGTGCCTGGCGCAATGTCGAGGCAGAGATGGTCGCTGCCGCCCGGCACCAGCTTGCCGCGCAGCAGGTTGCCGCCGCCGACGAACTCGCAGACCCAGGCGGTAGCGGGCGTGCTGAACAGGCGCTCCGGCGTGTCGGCCTGGACGATCTTGCCGTCGCGCATGACGACGATTCGGTCGGCCATCGACATGGCCTCTTCCTGGTCGTGGGTGACGAACAACGCGGTCACGCCGAGGCGGCGCTGCAGCGACTTCAACTCGGTCTGCATCTGGACCCGCAATTGCTTGTCCAGCGCGCCGAGCGGCTCGTCGAGCAGCAGCAGGTCGGGCTCGATGACGATGGCGCGGGCCAGCGCCACACGCTGCTGCTGCCCGCCCGAGAGCTGCTTCGGCCGCCGGTCGGCCAGCGCCGAGAGGCCGACCAGGTCGAGCGTTTGCCGGGCCCGCCGGGTCGCGTCGGCCTTGGCGATCTTGCGGCATTCCAGCCCGAACAAGACGTTGTCCAGCACGCTCATGTGCGGGAACAGCGCGTAGGATTGGAACACGATCCCGATGTTGCGCTGCCGCGGCGCCAACCCGGCGACGTCGCGGCCGTTCAGCCGCACCGCACCTTGCTGCGGCTGCACGAAGCCGGCGATCGTGCGCAGCAGGGACGTCTTGCCGCAGCCGGACGGGCCCAGCAAGGCGACGAACTCGCCGCGCGCGACATCGAGGCTGATGCCGCCAAGCGCGGCGACCCCGTTGTAGCGAAGATGGATGTCGGAGACGCTGAGCGCCGGCGTAGCCTGCTCATGCATGCGAGGGAAGGCCGGTCATGTCAGCGACTGTCGGCCTAGAGGGGGTCGCTGTCGGCGATCCGCCACGCATCGGCGAGTGCGGCGGCGGCGCGGCCGAGATCGAGGATGCCGTGGCCCTGGTCGGTCATGTCGAGCGCGGTGACGGTGATGCCGGGGTGCAGCTTGGGGGTGGGCCGCGTCAATCTGCTGCTCCGCTCGGTGGTCCCGGCATGATGCCCGGCGGGCGCGGCGGCGTCGACTGCTGCGGGGCGTCAGCGGAAGAGATGCGGCAACACACGGCTGTTCTCGCGCACGATCGTGTCGCGGGATTCGCGGAAGATGATGCCGCACGCTTTGCCGTGGGCGATCCACGACCCGAGGACGACGGTCCAGCCGTCCTGCGCCAGCATCGGCGCCCGGCGTTGGCTGATCATCGCGCTACCGCCGTAGCTGCCCGCGGTGCTGGCGGCGAGTTGGCCGTCGTGCAGCAGGCGGATGTTGGCGCCTTCGCGGCCGAGGGCGGGCTTCTCCACCCAATCCCCGGTGGCGGGGGCCGGCCCGTGATGCGCTTCGAGCAAGTTGGGGTGGCCGGAGTTCAGCCGCCACAGCAGGGGCAGGATGGCCTTGTGGCTCAGAACGGCCTTCCAAGGCGGCTCCAGCACCCCCACCGTGTCGCGCGCGAAGAACGGGCCGAATTCGTCGGTCGCGGCCCATTCCCAAGGGTAGAGCTTGTGCAGGAACTGGATGCGGTTCTCGTCCGCATCGCGGAACTCGCTGGCGGCATCGTTCCATCTGATGTCCGGAATGCCGATGGCCTGGGTCGCGATGCCGGCTTGCTCGGCGAGGTCGCGGAAATAGGTCGAGTGGGCCCATTCTTCGGGGGCGTCGCTGAAGGCGGTGAAGTGCAGGGGCCGGCCGGCGATCCGCGGCGCCAGGGCGCGAAAACCGTCCAGCAGCGCCTCGTGCAGCGAGTTGAACTGGTCGGCGCCGGGATGGACCGTCTGCAGCCAGAACCATTGCGCGAGCGCCGTCTCGATCGCCAGGGTCGGCGTGTCGGCGTTATATTCGAGCAAGTGGGCGGTGCCGGTCGCCGCATTCCAGGCGAGGTCCATGCGGCCCATCAGGGCGGGATCGCCGCGCAGCCAGCTTCGGCAGACGTAGTCCGCCATCCAGTCCGCCATGCCGAAATCCTGCTGCAGGAGCTGCGGCTCGCGTCGCACCAGGTGGTCCAGGGCGGCCAGGCAGAGCGCGTGCAGCGCCGCGGTGGCATCGTCCAGCGCGTCGACTTCGGTTTCGGTCAACTCCCAGTAGTCACCCTCGTGCCACCATAGGCCGCCGTCCAGGCCGGGCTCGGGTTCCACGCCGCCGGAATGGTAGGTGAGGCCGATTTCCTCCAAGCGCTCCTGCCAGTCCGGCCGCGGCTGGCCGGGCCGGCGGATCAAGAGCCGCCCCCGGAATGTGCCGCCGCGGAAAAGCCGAGCCCCCCGGAGCGGCTGCCCGACGCGCCGGCGCGCGACGCGGTCGAGCCGGTGCGGCTACTCCGCATCAGCAAGCTGTCGCCCTGGCTGGAAGTAGAAGCCCGGCGGAACCCGGCGCGCCCATCGCCATCCGACGATCCCGCATAGCTGTTTCCGGAATACCAGTAGCGCCGGCCGCTCGCACTCGAGCTGGAGCTCGTGCTCGAACTGGTGCTCGAGCTGGAGGAGGCGGGCAGGCATCCGGGCGGCCCGGGCATCCCCGGTGGGCAGGGAGGCGGCGCGGCGCCGGCATAGACGGGCGTGGCACCACGCGTCCCGTCGGACAGCGCGCGTCCGATCATCACGCCGGCCATGGCCGGGATGAAGATCGATGCCGCGGTGGACGCCCAAGGCGCACCGGCCGGGCGCGGCTCGGCATTCAGCGGCGTGCACTCGGTGCCGGTGGCCGTGCGGCAGGCCTCGGGCGAGTCGAAGCGCGGCGCGGTGGCGGCATGGTTCAGCCGAGCCGCCTCGAAGACGTCGGCGCATTCCGTCGCGGCGTCCGAGCCCAGCCGCTCGACGCACGCCGCCTGGCTCTCCAGCACGCCCTCGGTGTCCGGGTCGTTGTTGCTGCAATAGGCCAGGCCCAGCCCGGCGCCCGCCAGCAACGTCAGAGTGATGGTCGTGGACCGGCGCATGGTCAGGGCGACCCGTCGGGCGTCATGGTCGCGGCATTGAGCACGCCGAAGGCGAGGCTGAGCCCGGCCAGCACGATCCCGGTCGCCAGGTCGCCGCGTTCCATGCGCTCCCTCAACGCCGGGCCGATGACGAGCCGCGCGATGCCCAGAGCCAGGAGCTGCACGACCAGGGCCACGAGCCCCCAAGTCAGCATGTCCGTCCTGGAGACCGCATTGAGCATGATGCTGCAGAGCACCAGCGTGTAGCCGGCCAGCGTGCCCGTGAAGCTGAGCGCGGCGGCGGCGTTGCCGGCACGGATCAGCCGGAACTCCCGCCAGGGCGTGAGCAGCGTGTAGACCAGCATGAAGCCGCAGATCATCGCCGCCGCGGTGAAGAACCACGAGAGGAAATCCGGCAAGGTCGCCAGGTAGCCGATCGAATGTCTCATCAATTTCCGTATCGGGGCAGCCAACGGTTTCGACAAGCTCGATCATTGCTTTTAAATTGAAAGCGACGCGCCGGGGTGGCCGAGCCTGTTGCTGGAGCGCGAACAGGGCAGGGCAAGACGTCATCGCGCGGGTCGGCGGGCGCTGCGTCGCCGTGATGGACGGTGTCCTATCGGTACGACGGCGACATGCGTGACGTAGGTTGCACGGCCTCCCAGGGGTCGGGCGCGTCGTAATTGGCGAACTCGGCGTAGGCGGCGTCGAGGCCGGACATGAACAACGCGTGGGACAGCGCCTGGACGAGGCGCGGGACGCCCCAGGGCATGCCGTTCAGCCCGCCCGCGATCGGGCCCATGCTGACCATGGCGCCGACGGTGAACAGGTGGATATGGCCCAGGTGCGGCATCGTGCCGGGCTCGCGTTCCATGAGTTGGAAGCCCGGGCCGAGATAGGGGTAGCGGGCGGTCGCCGGGTCCGCTGCGGCGGCGGGCGGCGTGTAGCGGTCGGCCCAGGTTGCGACGTGCGGGGCGAGGCTGGCCAGTTCCGGCCGCCGTGCGACATTGACGCCGTAGCCGGTGCCGAGGATCAGGAAGTCGGCCGCGTGCCAGCCTTCCGGCGTGCGCAGGCGCATCGTGCTTCCCGACATCGCGGCGTTCAGCAGGGGGGTGCCGAGGCGCAGCCGGGCGTTGGCGTGGCGCATGGCGCGGGCGAACGTGTCTTCCGGCGGCGGCATCGGGAGCGACAGCAGCCGCCGCATGAAGCGCCAGCGCTGCGCGTCCGGCGCGTCGGCGAAATGGCGGAAGAAGCCCTTGGTCTCCAGCACGCGGAACGCGTTCACGCCGGGCATCGCAGGCCGGCGCACCAGTATCTCCACGGTGGCGGCCCCATGCTCCAGCGCCGTCGCGGCGGCGTCGAACGCCGACGCCCCGGCGCCCACGACGGCGACCCGGCGCCCGGCCAGCGCCGCCATGTCGATCGAATCCGCCGTATGCGCCCAGCGGTCACGCGGCAACCCGTCGCGCACGAAGTCCGGCACCCGGCGGTAGCCCGCCCCCTCGATCCCGGACGCGATCACCAATTTGCGGGTCAGCAGCGTCTCCGGCCCGTCCGCGGTCTCGAGGCGGAGCAGCAGCAGGCCATCCTGCCCCTCGATATTCGCCAGACGGACGCCGTTGCGCACCGGAAGGCCCAGCGTGGTGCGGAGCCAGACCAGGTAGCGCATCCACTCCGCCCTCGGCACCCGCACCAGCGCGTCCCAGGAGGCGCGGCCGAACTGCGCCTCGTGCCAGGCCTGGAACGTCAGCGCGGGAAGGCCGAGGTCGGGGCCGGTCAGGATCTTCAGCGTGCGTAGCGTCGGCATCCGGGCGGTGGTGACCCAGGGTCCCTCCTGCCCGCCCGCGCTCTGGTCGAGCACGACGATGTTGTCGATGCGCTCGCGCAGCAGGGCGGCGGCGATGGACAGCCCGCTCTGGCCGCCGCCCACGATGACCACGTCGTGCACCGCCTGCCCGGACGGGCCGGTGACGGGATGGACCCAGGGCCGGTCCGGATAGGCGAACAGCGCCCTCTCCGCCTTCGCGCGGCCGGCCAACGCTGCAAGCCCGATGGATGTCGTCACGTCAGCACTCCTAATCGTTGCCGGGAGTGAGGGCGTCGTTCAGCCCCTCTCCCACCAGGTTGAGGCCAAGCACCGTCAGCAGGATGGCGCCCCCGGGGATCGCGGCCATGTACCAGGCGGTGCGGAGCGTGTCCCGGCCCAGTCCGATCATGGTGCCCCAGGTGAGCACGTTGGGATCGCTCAGCCCGAGGAACGAGAGGCCCGCTTCCGTCAGGATGGCGCTGGCCACCACGACGGAGGTGATGACGATGATCGGCGGCAGCGCGTTGGGCAGGATGTGGCGCAGGATGATGCGGCGGTCGGACATGCCGAGCGCGATGCAGGATTGCACGAAGTCGCGGTCCCGTAGGCGCAGGAATTCCCCGCGCACCAGGCGGGCGACGGTCGGCCAGGAGATGATCGCCAGCGCGACGACGACGGTCCGCAACTGCGACCCCAGCACGGCGATCAGCACCACCGCGAACAGGAAAGGCGGCATGGTCTGCACCAGCTCGGTCACCCGCATCAGTACCGCATCGAGACGTCCGCCGTAATAGCCGGCCAAGGCCCCGACCGTCGTTCCTGCGGTCAGTGCCGCCAGCGCCGACACCGCGCCGATCAACAGCGAGGCGCGCGCGCCGTGCAGCAGCCCGGCGGCGATGTCGCGCCCCAGCGTATCGGAGCCGAGCGGGAAGGCCGGGTCCTCGCCGGGCCAGAGCAGGGGAGGGGCCACCATGTCCCAGGGGTCGCCGGGATACAGGACGTTCGCGCTGGCAGCCGCGAGCAGCACCGCCAGGAGCAGCAGCGCGCCGAACACCGAGGCCCGGCGGCGGCAGAAGCGGCGCAGCAGGCCGGGTCGTTGCCGCAGGGCGCCGCTCATGCCGGGCGCAAGCGCGGGTCGAGCACCGCATAGGCCGCATCGACCAGCATGTTCGACGCCACCACCAGGGCGGAGCTGAACAGCAGCATGCCGAGCAGCAGGTTCAGGTCGCGCGCGGTCACCGCCTCGAAGGCGAGGCGGCCCAGCCCGGGCCAGGCGAACACCGTCTCGACCAGCACGGCGCCGCCCAGCAGCGACCCGACCTGCAGTCCGACCAGCGTCACCAGCGGCAGCACCGCGTTGGGGAGCGCGCCCCGCAGCAGGATGCGGCGCTGCCCGATCCCCCCGGCGCGTGCGGTGCGGATGTAATCGGTGCGCAAGACCTCGATCATCGAGGCCCGCATCACCCGGGTGGACAGCGCCATGGTGAACATCGCGAGCGTGGCCGCCGGGAGCACGAGGTGCCGGAGGATGTCGACCCCGCGTGCCAGGCCGGTATGCCCGGCCCCCACGTCCTCGTAGCCGCCCGACGGCAGCCAGCCGAGCCGCACCGCGAACAGCACCACCAGCATCAGCCCGGCCCAGAACAGCGGTACCGCATAGCCCAGCGTGGCGAGCGCGGAGATCAGATCGTCCACCCACGTGTTCGCCCGCTGCGCCGCGACGGAGCCGAACAGCACGCCCGCACCGACGGCAAGCGCCAGCGCCGTGCCGGAGAGCAGCAGCGTCGCCGGCAGCCGCTGCAGCACCAGGTCGAGCACCGGAATCTGGTTGCGGAACGAGAAGCCGAGATCGCCCTGGGCGACCCGGCCCGCGTAGATCGCGAACTGCACCGGCAGCGGCCGGTCCAGCCCGAACCGGTGCCGCAGCGCGTCCACATAGGCGGCATCGGCCGCCCCGGACTCGCCGGCCAGCACCTCCGCCGCGTCGCCGCCGGCGGCGTGGAGCAGGGTGAAGTTGAACGCGAGGATCCCGAACAGGACCAGCAGCGAACGGAGCAGCCGCGGCACCGCGGCAGCCAGCAGCTTCATCACGGCATCAGGCGCCGTCGAGCCAGGCGCTGGCCAGCGAGGTCCGCAGCCCGTAGGCGCCCGTCGTGTGATCGCGCACGCGCTTGTCGGCGAGCGTCACCCCGTCCAGATCCACCAGCGGCAGGATGTTCAAATCCTGCATGGCCAGGCGCTGGAACTGGTGGAACAGCTCGGTCCGCTTGGCGGTATCGGGCTCCACTGCGGCGGCTTCGAGGATCGCGTCCATGGCCGGGCTGTCGTAGCCGGAGGCGTTGGTGAACACCGCGCCCTTCTGGATGTTCTTCGACCACCAGAACCGCTGCAGCCCCAGCGTCGGGTCCGCGGTGGCGGACAGATAAAAGGTGGTCATGTCGAAATCATTGTCCGTATAGACCCGGCGCAGCCAGCCCGGCAGGTCGGAGGAGCGGATCTCGACCTCGATCCCGAGCGGCCGCAGCGCCTGACGGATATACTCGGCGGTGCGCTGGAGCGCGTCGCCGTAGGGGGCCCAGTCGATGGTCATGCGGAACCGCGTGCCGCCGGCGCCGCGGGGCAGGCCGGCTTCGTCGAGCAGCCGGTTCGCCGCGGCCGGGTCGAGGGGCAGCTTGGGGACGTCGTCGGTGTAGAAGGTGGCCAGGGTGCGCGGCATCGGCCCGGTGGCGGCCTTGCCCTCGCCGAACCAAATGTTGCGGGCGATGAACTCCCGGTTGATCGCCATCCCGATCGCCCGGCGGACCCTGGCGTCGGCGAAATGCGGCCGGCGCAGGTTGAACTCGGCGAAATGGATGTTGTTGACCGAGTTGTAGCCCCGCCGCTCGACCGACAGGCGTGGCAGCTTCGACAGGCGCTGGACGTCGTTGAGCGGCACCGGGTTGTCGCCGGCGAGCAGCACCTCACCGGTCTCGAGCGCTGCCGACCGGCCGGCGCCGTCGGGGATGATGCGCATGACGATCTGGTCGAGATAGGGCTTGGTCCTGTCCCAATAGCCGTCATAGCGCTCGACCACGATCGCGCTGCCGCGCCGCCACTCCTTGAAGCGGAACGGCCCGGTGCCGACCGGGGCCGCATTGGCGGGGTTGGCCAGGATGTCGCTGCCCTCGTAGAGATGCCGCGGCAGGATCTGCGATTCCGCCGCAGCAAGCGCGTTCATGATCGCCGGGCTCGGCTTGGACAGGTGCAGCACGACGGTCAGCGTGTCGGGCGTGTCCACGCCGACGACGTTGGCGTAGGTGGCCCGGCCGCGCCCGTGCAGCGTCTTCCACACGTTCATCAGCGACCAGGCGACGTCGGCCGAGGTGAAGGGCTTGCCGTCGTGCCAGGTCACGCCGTCGCGTAAGGTGAACCGCATGGTCAGCCCGTCGGCGCTCGTCTCCCAGGCGGTCGCGAGCTGGGGCTGGGGGCGCATGTCGAAGTCGTATTCGACCAGGCCATCGAACATCTTGGGCGACACGGCCTGGATCGTGCCCACGGTGCTGAACGCGCCGGTCAGCATCGGCGGCTCCGGCTGCACGATCATCGTCAGGGTGCCGCCTCGGCGGGGGGTCTCTTGGCCGAGGGCGGCGCTCGAGAGCAGCAGGCCAAGGGTGCCCTGGGCGAGTGCGCGGCGGGTGAGCGGGGCGGGATGTGGTGGGAGGGGCATGCGCTCGCTCTCGGGGTCGGTGGTCGCGGCACTATCATACCCGCGGGAAGGACATGGAAGTCCGGGCGACGGCGACGATCTGCCATACGCAAAGGAGCTCTGATCATGACGGAACGTGCCGTGGCCTGATCTCCCGCTCCCACGCCGCGCCGCCGTCTTGTCGACAACCGGCAGGACAGCGGCCAGAGTGGGAGATGGATCACATCAGGGATGAAGTTCGGGGATGAGCAACGCCGTCTCGATGACTGCGCCGAGGCAGGCCGCGCTCTCCATCCTAGTCGTGCTCAGCGTCACGCATCTGCTGAACGACATGATCCAGTCGCTGATCCCGGCGATCTATCCGATCATCAAGGAGTCGTACCACCTCGATTACGGCCAGGTCGGCCTGATCACGCTGACGTTCCAGCTCGCCGCCTCGCTCCTGCAACCGGCGGTCGGCTACTACACCGACAAGCACCCGATGCCGTATTCGATGATCGTCGGCATGGGGTGCAGCCTGGTCGGCCTGATCGGGCTGGCCTACGCGAGTAGCTACGGGCTGCTGCTGATCGCGGCGGCCTGCGTGGGCATCGGCTCCTCGATCTTCCATCCCGAGGCGACGCGCATGGCGCGCAATGCGTCCGGCGGCCGGCACGGGCTGGCGCAAGGGATCTTCCAGGTCGGTGGCCAGACCGGGGGCGCGATCGGCCCGCTGCTGGCCGCCTTCGTCATCGTGCCCATGGGGCAGCGCAGCTTGAGCTGGTTCTCGATCGCCGCGCTGGTCGCGATCGGGCTGATGGCGTGGATCGCCGGCCGTTTTGCCGGGATCGCCCCGCGGGCCAAGAAGCCCGGCGCCGCTACAACGCCATCCTCCCTCGCCGCCCCGACCCCGGCCCGTTCGGTGGTGCTCCCCCTCACGATCCTGATCATTCTCCTGTTCTCGAAGAACGCCTACACGCAGAGCTTCACCTCGTTCTACACCTTCTTCCTCATCGGACGGTTCGACGTCTCGGTGCAGACGTCGCAGGTGATGCTGTTCCTGTTCCTGGCGTCGTCCGCGGCGGGGGCGCTGGGCGGCGGCATCCTGGGCGACCGTATCGGCCGTAACCGGATCCTCTGGTTCTCGATCCTGGGCGCGCTGCCGTTCACGCTGGTGCTGCCGTTCGCGAACCTGTTCTGGACCGGTGTGCTGACGATCGTCATCAACTTCATCATGTCCAGCTCGTTTGCGGCCATCCTGATCTACGCCATCGAACTGCTGCCGGGCCGGATCGGGTTGGTCGGAGGGTTCTTCTACGGCCTGTCGTTCGGGCTGGGCGGAGTCGCGGCGGCTCTGCTCGGAGGGCTGGCGGACCACTACGGGATCGAGACCGTCTACAGTCTGTGCTCGTTCCTGCCCGCCATCGGCCTGCTCGCCTGGTTCCTGCCGCGCGTGCGGGATGCGTGACGCTCCCTGTCAGCCGCCGCGCCGGCGGATGTAGCCGGCCGTGCTATACTGCGGACCATGAACGTCGCGCTCCACAGACCCATGAGCCTGGAGGCCTTTCTCGCCTGGGAGCAGGGCCAGGAGTTGCGCCACGAGTTCGATGGGCTGCGCCCCGTTGCCATGACGGGGGGCACCGCCGCCCATGCCCGCATCCAGCGCAATCTCGCCTTCGCGCTGCACGGGCGGCTGCGTGGGAAGCGGTGCGAGTTCCTGGGCAACGACATCAAGGTGCTGACCGCGACGACCAGCCGCTACCCGGACGGGCTCGTGACGTGCACGCAGCCTGATAACGAGGGCACGTCCGTCCCAGAGCCGGTGGTGATCTTCGAGGTGCTCAGCCGGACCACGGCCAGCACGGACCACATCACCAAGAACCGGGAATATGCCTCCATCCCCTCCGTCCAGCGCTACGTCATGTTGGAGCAGGAGCGGATCGGTGCCACGGTGTTCTCGCGCTCCGAGGCGGGCTGGAAGGGTGACGTCCTCGCCGACGACGCGGTGCTGGCGATGCCCGAGATCGGTATCGAGTTGCCCTTGATCGAGCTCTACGAGGGGCTGGACTTCTCGACGAGCGACAAGGATCCCTCGGACGAGGGCGGGGCACGATAGGGCCGCATCCCAGACCACCCGGGTTCAACGTTCCGCAATTCGGCGAAGTGGGGCATGAGCAAGCGATGAGCACCGCCCCGATCGTGACTGGCTTGGACGCCATCCCCTTGTCGCAGCCTCAACGAGCGCGATCGGACAGCCCGGTGGTCGTCCTCTGTTTGTGTCTCGCCGTGTTCGTCGCGACCTGGTTCGCCTTCGGGACCATCACGAGCGTGGGCAAGGCGCTGCATAACGACATGACCGAGGCCTATGTCTGGGGTCGCGAGTTCCAGCTGGGCTACAACCAGCATCCGCCGTTTTGGGCCTGGATCGCCGGCCTCTGGTTCATGGTGTTCCCGCGGACGGACTGGCCCTTCGTTTTGCTCGCCGTCCTCAACGCCGCCATCGGCCTGGTGGGAGCATGGCGGCTGATCGGATTGTTCGCCGACGGCTGGACCCGGCGCGCGGCCATGCTGTTGCTGCTCTGCACGCCGTTCTACACATTCAAAAGCTATAATTACAACGCGAACTCGATCTTTCTGTCGCTCTGGCCCTGGACGTTCTACTTTTTTACCCGCGCCATCGACACCCGGCGCCGTGACCAGGCCGCACTGTTCGGGATGATGGTCGGGCTGTGCCTACTCTCTAAATACTACGCCATCGTCCTGATCCTGACCTGCCTGGGCGCGTCGTTCACGCATTCCGACTGGCGGCTGTATTACCGGTCGGCCAGCCCGTGGATCTCCTGCGGGGTCGCCGCGCTCCTGTTCCTGCCGCATGTCGTGTGGGCCATCATGTCGCACGCACCGCCGGTCGATTATGCGCTCGGCATCACCGGGCTCGGCTTCATGCTCGTGCTCAAGAACAGCTTCTCCTTTCTGCTCGAGATCACCGCCTTTCATCTGGTGGTCGTGGCGATCGTCCTGCTATCGCGCCAGGGGGCCCCGCAGGGCGATCGGCGGCTGGACACGTCCCGTCCGGTCCGGAGCCACTTCCTTTCAGCGCTGGTTTTCCTGCCCGTGGGGTTCACGGTCCTGTTCGGCCTCGCCCTCGAACTAAAGGTTGGTGCGAAGATGACCATCGGCATCTTCCCACTGATGCCGCTCTGGCTGTTGCGGGCGATACCCGCGGTCAACACCCGCCGCTGCTTTGCCCACGCTGCCTTTGTCGCGATCGCCACGGGCGCCGGCGCGCTGTTGGCGGCACCGGCGCTGACGGCCTACATGTTCAAGAACGCCACCCGCGATCCCGCCTATCTGCTGCCGCAGAAGGAACTAGCCGAGGCAGCCACCGGGTTGTGGCGAACCGAGACGAACGCGCCGCTCCGGTTCGTCGGCGGCAGCAAGTTCATCGGCAACGCAGTCGCTTTTTACAGCAAGGACCAGCCCTCGGGCTTCGTTTTTCTCAGCTTCCGGGAGGCGCCGTGGGTGACGCCTGAACTGCTGCATCGTGATGGACTCCTCGCCGTCTGCCTGCGCGATGACCCGGCGTGCTACGCGCAAGCCGAGAAGTTCGCGACGGCGGACACACGCCGTTCGACTCTGTCGCTGCAGCATGAGCTCTGGGGAAAGCTGCGGCCTCCGGTCCCGATCGACGTGTTCATCACTCCCCCGCATCCGGGCGCCCCGGTCCCATCGCGCTAAACAGGCTCAGTTCGAAGCACCGATCGCCTCGGGGCTGTCACAGCCGCCCGGACCGTGCTTCTTCAGCACAACTCCCAAGCCGGCGAGATCACGCCAGTAGTTGGGGTAGGTCTTGCCCACACAATTTGGATCCAAAATGGTGATGCCCGGCACTCGCAACCCAGCTAGGGCCATGCTCATCGCGACACGATGATCAGAGTAGGTTTCGATCCGGGCAGCACGGAAGCAGTCCGGCGACGTCGGATTTATCAGCAGATCGTCATCCAACTCCACCGCCAAGCCGGGCGAAAGGCGGGAGAGTTCGGTCGCCATCGCCGCCACCCGGTCGCATTCCTTTACCCGAAGGTTCGCGATGCCGACGAAGCGCACCGGCGTGGTGTTGAAGGCAGCCAGCACGGCCAAGGTCGGCACCGCATCCTGCATCTGCGACCCATCGATCTCCGCCGGCAAATGAGGAAACCGGCGGATCAGATCGTGGGCGCGGGCATCCGGTTGGGTAAAATCACCTGGCGCAATGCCGAGGTCGATGGCTCCGCCGGTCAGGATTTCGGCCGCCCAAAGAT
The DNA here is from genome assembly GCA_964657565.1 of uncultured Acetobacteraceae bacterium. Lineage (GTDB taxonomy): Bacteria > Pseudomonadota > Alphaproteobacteria > Acetobacterales > Acetobacteraceae > JAVVHH01. The sequence goes on along the minus strand of CAZZVQ010000001.1, from coordinate 5,509 downwards.
AGGTTGCGGCAGATGCATCGGGTTCCACATGCAGGTCGGTCGCGCGGTAACCGCCGGGCTGCACCAGCCAGGTCGCGGCGTCCCGCTGCTCCACCTGAGCTCCGAAGCGCCGCATCGCGGTGCACGTCAGGTCGACATAGCCGCGCGCGCCGATCGCGTCGCCCTGCAGCGCGACCGTGACCGGGCGCCGGCCACCAGCGGCCAACATCAGGAGCGCCGACACATACTGGCTGGACAGACTGGCATCGACCGTCACTGCATCGCCGTCGAATCCGCCCTGCCCTCGAACGGTCACGGGCGGACATCCGGTCGGGGCCTCTGCCGCAATGCCCAGCTTCTGCAGTGCGGCCACCAATGGAACGATTGGCCGGCGTTGCATGTGAGCGTCGCCAGTCACCACTACCGGGCCGTCCGCGAGCACGGCGGCAGCGGTTAGGAACCGTGTCGCAGTACCGGCATTGCCGAGGAACAAAGGGTCTCTTGGCGCGTGCAAGCGGCCCGTGCCAGTGACGGCGAAGACCGTCGCATCCGGCTCTTCGATCGTCACCCCCATGGCGCGCAGGGCGTCGGCCATATAGCGGGTGTCGTCACTCTTCAGCGCGCCGGTCAATCGACTGGTGCCACAGGCCAGCGACGCCAGCAGCAACGCCCGGTTGGTAATGGATTTCGAACCTGGCGGCGTTGCACGACCTCGTAGCGGATGGCCGGGCGGAACGATGGTCAAAGCGTCCGTCATCTGTCGATCGAAGCTCCCGTGCCCTGCGACGACGTCGCGCGATCCGCCGAGGCAGTGCCCCGGTAGACGGCGGTCTCGAACGCGTAGAAGCCCTCCAGCGACGCCGGATCCACGAAGGGCAGGATCTGCGTCGCCCAGAACCCGGCAACCCCCGTCGCCCGGTCGATCCAGAAATACAGGTTGCCCAGCCCGGCCCAGGCCAGCGACCCCGCGGGCCGGCCGGTCGGCGCGTCCTCGTCGTTGATCATGAAGCTCAGGGCCCAGGATTTCGGCATGCCGGGGAAGAATTCCGCGTCGTGCGACAGGTGCGCCATGACGCCCGGCAACATGCGGACCTTGATGTCGCCCAGCCCGTTCTGCACCGCCATCCGGACCGTCTCGGGCTTGAGGATGCCGTTGCCGTCGCCCAGCCACATGCGCATGAACTTCGCGTAGTCGGTCGCCGTCGAATACAGCCCGCCGCCGCCGCGATCCCAGTCGGGCGGCGGCGGCAACTCGGTGCGGTGCTGGGGCGTCACGCGGCCGTCGGCCTCGCGCTGATGCAGGGTGACCAAGCGCTCGCCCATTGCCGGCGTGATGGCGAAGGTGGTGTCGTGCATGCCGAGCGGCGCCAGCACGTGCTCGCGCATGTAGTCGCCGAGCCGCTGCCCGGTGATCGCCTCGAGGATCAACCCGGCCCATTCGATGTTGGCGCCGTACATCCACTGCTCGCCCGGGTCGAACAGCAGCGGCGTGGTCAGCGTCTCCGGTCCCGCCGTGAGCCGCTCGCGGCCCGCGGCCAGCGCCAGCTTCTGGTAATGTTCGTTGCAGAAATCATAGCCGAACCCGGCGGTGTGCAGCAGCAGCATCCGCATCGTGATGTCCCGCTTCGGGGCGCGGAGCCGCAGCGCGCCCGCGGCGTCGTAGCCGTCGATCACCTGCACGGTGCCGATCGCCGGCACGTAGTTCTTTGCTGGGGCATCGAGATCGAGCCGGCCGGCCTCGACCAGTTGCAGCACCGCCGTCGCGGTGATCGGCTTGGTGGCGGAGTAGATCGAGAACACCGTATCGGCGGTCATGGGCGCCTCGCGGCCCTGCGCCCGGACACCTGCGGCGCCCTCGTAGATGGTGCGCTCGCGGTCGGTGACGACCGCCACCACCCCGGGCACCCCCGGATGCTGCGCGACCACGCCGTGCAGTACCGTATCCAACGCCGCCTTTAGTCTGCCCGACATCGATCCTCCTGTTCTCCCTCTCCCTCCGGGAGAGGGCCGGGGTGAGGGCTTTTACCGGTAAATACGCCGATCGCCCGTGGCCACCACCCTCACCCAACCCTCTCCCGGAGGGAGAGGGCTCTGATATCAATGCCGGAAATGGCGCATCCCGGTCATCACCATCGCCACCCCGGCTTTGTCCGCCGCATCGATCACTTCCTGGTCGCGCATGGAGCCGCCGGGCTGGATGACGGCGGTGGCGCCGGCCGCGATCGCGGCTTCGAGACCGTCGGCGAAGGGGAAGAACGCGTCCGACGCCACTACGCTGCCTTCCGTGAGCGGCCGCTCCAACCCGGCCGCCTTCGACGCGTCGGCGCCCTTCCAGGCGGCGATCCGGGCGCTGTCCACCCGGCTCATCTGGCCCGCGCCGATCCCCGTCGTGGCGCCGTTGCGCGCGTAGATGATCGCGTTGGACTTCACGTGCTTGCACAGCCGGAACGCGAAGAGCAGGTCCCGCATCTCCTCCCGGTTCGGCGCCCGCTGCGTCACGACCTTCAATGCCTCGGCCGTCACCCGGCCGGAATCGCGCGATTGCGCCAGGAAGCCGCCCGACACCGTCCGGAGCGTCATGCCGGGCGCCGCCGGGTCCGGCACGCCGCCGGTCAGCAGCAGCCGCAGGCGCTTCTTGCCCGCCAGCACCGCCTTCGCCGCCTCGTCCGCATCCGGTGCGATGATCACCTCGGTGAAGATCGCGGCGATCCGCTCCGCCGCCGCCGCGTCCAGCACCCGGTTGACCGCCACGATGCCGCCGAACGCGCTCACCGGGTCGCAGCGCAGCGCGAGGTCCCACGCCTCGGCCAGCGACGCGGCCGTCGCTACCCCGCACGGGTTGGCGTGTTTGATGATCGCCACCGTCGGCCCCTCGAACTCCGCCACGCACTCGAAGGCGGCGTCGGTATCGTTGAGATTGTTGTAGCTGAGCTCCTTGCCCTGGATTTGTCGCGCCGTCGCCACGCCGAAGCGGGTGCCGTTCACGTAGAAGGCGGCCGCCTGGTGCGGATTCTCGCCGTAGCGCAGGTCCTGGCGCTTCACCCCGGACAGCGTCATCCGGTCCGGGAAGTCCGCATCGCGCGCGAACCAGGCCGCGATCGCCGCGTCGTAGGCCGCCGTGCGCGCATAGGCCGCGCCCGCCAGCCGCGTCCGCATCTCCGCCGTGGTGCCGCCGGCCTCGAGGGCGGCGATCACGTCGGCATACTGCGCCGGGTCCGTCAGCACGGCGACGTGCGCCGCGTTCTTCGCCGCCGCGCGGATCAGCGCGGGGCCGCCGATGTCGATGTTCTCGACGCAATCCTCCGGCCCCGCGCCCGACGCCACCGTCGCCTCGAACGGATACAGGTTCACGCAGACCAGATCGATCGGCGCGATCCCGTGCTCCGCCATCTGCCGCACATGCTCCGGCAGGTCGCGCCGGCCGAGGATGCCGCCATGGATCTGCGGCACCAGCGTCTTGACTCGGCCGTCGAGGATCTCCGGGAAGCCGGTATGCTCCGACACCTCGGTGACGGGCAGGCCGGCGTCGCGCAGGGCCTTGGCCGAGCCGCCGGTGGAGAGGATCTCCGCCCCGTGCGCCACCAGCGCCCGCCCGAGCTCGAGCAGTCCCTTCTTGTCGGAAACCGAAATCAGGGCGCGGCGAACGGGGAGCTTGCTCATGCGCGCGCCTTACCCCGCCCCCGCGCACACCTCAACCCAAACCGTGCTCGTAGCGCTCGCCGCCCTGGGTTGCCGGGTCAAGCCCGGCAATGACGAGTTTGGCGCGAGGGTGCTACAACCCCAACAAATCCAGCGTGCGTTCCACCACGGCGCGTTCCGTATACAGCTCGAGCGCCCGCGCCCGCCCCGCCGCCCCCATCCGCGCTCGCAGGCCCGGGTCGCCCACCAGCCGGCCCAGCGCCGCCGCCAACGGCGCCACGCTGCCGGCCGGCACCAGCAGCCCGGTCACGCCATCGACCACCTGCTCCCGCGGGCCCCTGATGTCGGTCGCGACGACCGGCAGCCCGGTGAGCATCGCCTCGATCACCGACATCGGCAGGCCCTCGAAATGGCTCGGCAGGGTGAACACGTCCGCCGCCGCCAGCACCGCCGGGACGTCGCGCCGATAGCCCAGCCGCCGCACCCGCTGGCCCAGCCGGGCGCCGGCGAACACGGCCTCCATGTCCGCCCCGTGATCCGAGGCCAGCCGCTCGCCGACCACCCAGAGCTCCGCCCCGGTAATGTCGGCGAATGCCGCCAGCAGCTCCGGATAGCCCTTGTGCCGCACCAGCCGCGACACGATCACCACCACCACGGCGTCTGCTGTCACGCCCAGTTCCGACCGCACCCGCGCCCGCGCCGCCGGGTCCGGCTGGAAGCGGGCCGGGTCGCGTCCGTTGCCGACCGCCACCGCCCGCCGGGCGATCCAGAGGCGGCGGGCATCGCGCGCCTCCTCGCTCGACACGGTCAGGGTGACGTCGGTCAGCCGGCCGCCGAGCCACTCCATGGCCAGCCCGAGCGCGCGCCGCGCCCAGGGTCCCGGCTGGTTGAACAGGAAGCCGTGGCAGGTGTACGCCACGCGCGGCACGCCGGCGATGCGGGCCGCGAGCCGGGCGATGAAGCCGCTGATCGGCATGTGCGCATGGACCAGGTCCGGCTTCTCCCGCCGCAGCAGCGCCACCATGGCCCACAGCGCCGTCCACTGCGCGCGCGGCGAGAGCGAGCGCGCCAGCGGCATGGCTTCCACCCGCAGGTGCTCGGCCCGGACGTCCTCGAGCAGGGGCCCGTCGGCCGAGACCCCGACCACCTCGTGCCCGCGCTCCCGCGCCGCACGCATCAGCGGCAGCAGGAAATGCCGCAGGGAGAAATCCACGTTGGTGACTTCGACGATCTTCACCCGCCGCTTTGAGGCATCGGCGGCGCCGATACATCCGTCAGCCCGATGTCCCCGAGCACGCCGATCTTGACCGTGTCGTCGGCCGCCAGCGCGGGGGTGGTGGCCAGTGCGGCGGCGCAAACGGCCCCGAGATGTCTGTTCATGGCGCGCTCCTCAGATTCCGGCACGCTAGATTAAACCGTCTCCGTGTCAAAGCGCGGTGCCGAACGGGTCGTCGACGGAGTGGCAGGGCTGGGTGAACCAGCGTGGGCCGGATTCGGTCATGGTGACGATGTCCTCCAGGCGGACGCCGAACTCGCCGTAGATGCAGATCATCGGCTCGATCGAGAAGCACATGCCGGGCGCGATCGGCGTCATGTTGCCCTTCACCATGAACGCCTCCTCGTGCACGTCCATGCCGATGCCGTGCCCGGTGCGGTGCGGCAGGCCCGGCACCTTGTAGCCCGGGCCGAACCCGGCGGCGACGATCTCGCCGCGCGCGCCGGCATCGACCGCCTCGCACGGCGCGCCCAGCACGGCGGCGCGGAAGCCCGCCCATTGGGCGCGGAGTTCCAGGTCCCAGATCTCGCGCTGCCGGGCGGTGGGGTCGCCGTAGACGTAGGTGCGGGTGATGTCGGAGCGGTAGCCCTCGACGAAGCAGCCGATGTCGACGAG